>CAZNMS010000606.1:0-4822 GCA_964573505.1 uncultured Planctomycetaceae bacterium
TCACCGCACTCCAAGAAGCGGCACCCGAGTTCCCAACTCACACAGGATCGCAACATCGAACCGAAAAACTGAAGGGGCACCGGAATGTGTCGATCCGCCTTAAACGCTTTCTCCGCACCGCATCTTGACGGCGTTCTCGTACCTTGTTTGAGAACCTCATTCCGCTGAGGCTCGGGATGGAATCTCAAGCTACTGAGTTCCCGAAACGTTCCTCACCGGGGGCCGGCACAATGGGTGAGGAACACTGGTACGACGGACTTGTAGTCCGTCGAACGTCGTGAGAAGCGACGGACTGCAAGTCCGTCGTACCCAAAAACGGATGCGTTCCTCAGGAGAGGACGGCTGAGCGCGGCCATCCTACGCGCGACGTATTGGCGGTCTTGCCTTTGACGAGCTCACGAGCGCTGCACTCATTCGTCGTCACAGTTTCCTCTGCTCTCTCCGGTTCCAATCGTCTTCGTCGAATTGGAACAGGACCGTGCTGAGAGCGGTGATGGGACTCAATCGCCCCCGCTCCGCGCTGCAACTTTCGCTGCTGTGCGCGCTGTGATTCGCTCTGCGTGAGTCGATTGCGACCCGCAGGGTGACTGCTCATCGTTCCTCGCCCGCATCGGGGCTTGCCGATGCGGATTGGCTTTTGAAGATCAACGATGCTGTCAGCGAGCGAGGGGCTGCATGAATCAGAATCAGTTTTGGGTCGTGCCCGTTGTGGCGGTTTGCTTGATCTCGGCGGCGGTCGTCATCGGCGATTCCGGGGCGCGGCGGCCTGAGTCGAAGAGGCAAGAATCGCCGGTCGTCGCGACTCAAGCAGCGGAGCCGAAGCCGGATGCGAAAGCGGAATCGCAGCCTGTCGTAAAAACTCCATCTGCGGCTTCTGCTGATGCGCCGGCAGTGAAGTCGGAAACGCCGCGCGTCGAGCCGATCAAGCCGCGCGTTGTTTGGAAGACATCGAAGGTTGTCGGTCGCCCCGAAGAGCCCGCTCCGTTTGCGGAGCAAGTGGCTTATCCCAACATCAGCTTCACGAATCCTGTAGTGATTGTGACAGCTCCCGGTTCCGATCGTTGGTTCGTCGGCGAGCAACGCGGTTCGGTGTACTCGTTCAAGAAGGACCGCAACGCGACGAAGGCTGATCCGTTCTTAGATGTCTCGAAGATCATTCCGCCTTCGAAGACGGCCAATCAAAAAGACGGAATCAACAACGCACCGGTCAAAGGGCTCGAAGCGCTTTACGGGCTCACGTTTCATCCGCAGTTCGAGAAGAACCGCTTCGTCTATGTGACTTACGTCGTGCGCGGCGAGAAGGGGCAGTTGCCCGACGGCACTCGAGTCTCGCGGTTCAAGGTCAGCGAGACCGATCCGCCGGTTGCGATCCCCGAAAGTGAAGAGGTCGTCATCACATGGTTGCAAGGCGGGCATAACGGCGGCTGCCTCTGCTTCGGGCCGGATGGCAATCTCTATATCTCGACGGGCGACGGCGGCTTTGCGAATCCGCCGGATGGACGGAACTCCGGGCAAGACGTCACGAACTTGCTGTCGAGCGTGCTCCGCATCGACGTCGATCATCCTGACGAGGGCAAGCAGTACTCGATCCCGAAGGACAATCCGTTCGTCGATCTGCCGGGAGCACGCGGCGAGATTTGGTGCTACGGCCTGCGCAATCCATGGAAGATGAAGTTCGACCGTGCGAACGGCGATTTGTGGATCGGCGATGTTGGTTGGGAGCTATGGGAGCTGGTCTTCAAAGCGTCGCGCGGCGCGAACTTTGGATGGAGCATTGTCGAAGGTCGGCAGCAGGTTCATCCCGAACGCAAAGTCGGCCCGACTCCGATCATCCCGCCGATGATCGAGATCCCGCACACGGATGGAGTTTCGATTACAGGAGGCTACGTCTATCGCGGCAAGCAGCATCCGCAGCTTGTCGGGCAGTATCTCTTCGGTGACTGGGAGACGCGGCGCATTTGGGGTTCGAAGTGGGACGAGACCACTCAAGCAATGACGCCGATGAAGGACGTCATCGAGTCCGGCGTGCGACTCGTCGACTTCGCGGAAGATCATGACGGGGAATTGTTCTTACTCGACTTCGACAACGGCACCGTGCATGAGATCGTGCCGAATCCGGCCATCGCGGCGAACCCTGACGGAAAATTCCCGACGAAACTAAGTCAGACGGGGCTCTTCGAAGGCTCAGCATTCAACCCGGCGACTGGCGTGATTCCGTTCGACATCGCCGTCGAGCAATGGGCTGACTTCGCGACGGCAGAGCGGTTCGTCGCGGTGCCCGTTGACGAGCCGATCAAGATGCTATCGAGCAAGCGCAGTGCTGAAGGCACGATGTTTCAGAACTCGATGTCGTTCCCGAAGAACAGCGTGCTCGTGAAGACGCTCGCGCTCCCGACGGTTCAAGGTGATCGACAATCAACAAAGAAGGTCGAGACGCAGTTGCTGCACTTCGATGGCCGCTTTTGGCGCGGCTACACCTACGCATGGAATGACGAGCAGACCGATGCTGAACTCGTCGAACGCAACGGTCGCGACATCACGCTGACCGTGCAGGACAGCAACGCTCCCGGCGGCAAGCGCGAGCAAACATGGCACTTCCCCAGTCGCATGGAGTGCGTGCGCTGTCACAACCAATGGGCCGAATACGCGCTCGCGTTTAACCCGAGGCAGTTGAATGTCACGAGCGGCAAGGCGCTAGCCGCCGGTCCCCATCGGGCTCGTCCCGATGGTGTCCTGCCTCATGGCTACGGCACCGGCGCAGGCTCGGGCAAGAACGAGGCCGCTCAGGCCGGGAGTAGCCATAAGGCAGATAACCATCGGGACAAGCCCGATGGGGACAGCGGCACTCAACTCACCGCTCTGCAATCTGCCGGCGTCATCGAAGTTCTCGATGACGACGACAAACTCATCGCCGCGCCGCAGACGAAGGTCGCGAAGTTCGCTGATCCTCATGACGCTCAAGCATCGCTCGAAGATCGAGCTCGCTCGTACCTCCATGCGAACTGTGCTCACTGTCATCGCACGGGCGGCGGCGGTTCGGCCTACATCGAACTGCGCGCCGAGATCACGCATGCCGAGATGAAGGCGATCGAAGCAAAGCCGACTCAAGGCACGTTCGAGATCTCTGACGCAAAGATCATCGCGCCGGGCAACCCGTACCGCTCGACGCTGTTCTATCGAGTCTCAAAGACCGGTTCGGGGCGCATGCCGCACATCGGGTCTGAGATCGTCGACCCGCTCGGTCGGCAGTTGATTCACGATTGGATCAGGCAACTCCCGCCGCATCTCGATGTCGCGACTCAGATCGCAAAGCTGCGAGACACTGACAACGAGATCGGCCTCAAGAAGGATGCCGAAAGTGCGCCGGCGCGCATTCGCAAGGTCGCTCAATGGAGTGCGAACGATCGCCGCAACGCCGAGTTCCGCGCGGCCGGAAAAGAGATCCCGCGCGGTCAAGGCACGATCACCGATGAAGATCGCGCCAAAGCCACTGAGCAAGACGAGCGGCAAGCTGCCGAACGCAAAGCTCAGCGCATGAAGGAGCGCGACGCCGCACTCGATGTCTTGCTGTCGTCGCTGCCGAACGCGATCGCGCTTCAAGCGGCAGTACTCGAAGGTAAGTTTTCTGACACAGTGCGAACGAGCGTGATTGAAGCTGCCGCTAAGAAGAGCGAAGTCTCGATCCGCGATCTCTTCGAGCAATTCTTGCCGCCCGAGCGACGCATCAAGCGGCTCGGAGCAAGCGTCAAAGCCGAGCAATTGCTCGCGCTGAAAGGTGACGCCGACAAAGGCCGCGAACTGTTTTTCAACACGACGGGCATTGCTTGTAAGAATTGTCACAAGGTCGGCGAAGTCGGCGGCAAGCTCGGCCCCGATCTATCGGCGATCGCCAAGAAGCAGAGCAAAGCTCAAATCCTCGACAGCATTCTGGAGCCATCAAAAGTCATCGACCCGAAGTACGTCAGCTACATCGTGCTGACGAGCGACGGCAAATCTCAGACGGGTCTGCTCGTCGATCGCAAGCAGCACATGATCGCGCTGAGAAACGCGAAGGACGAAGAGGTGCGCATCCCGTCCGACACGATCGAAGAACTCGCCCCGCAGCGCCAGTCGATCATGCCCGAGCTGCTGCTGAAAGACATGACCGCACAGCAAGTCGCCGACTTGCTTGAATTCCTCGCGACACGAAACGGGAACTAACACACTGTCCGTTGACCGGACATCGCACTGGCAATTGACGCGCATCGTGTCCGGTGGGAGGCTATGCGAGAATGGCAACGATTCGCGCATTCCAAATTCCCGGATTAAGAATTTGGTTTTGGTCCAACGATCATGATCCGCCTCACTTTCATGTTCAGCGTCGCGGTGAGTGGGTCATCAAAGTCGAGTTCTTAGCGTCGGCAGAGGCGATGTTTGAAGTCGTCTCAGGCAAGCGACCAAAGGCCGCGATCCAGAAGAAATTGGCAGAACTCGTCGCAGCGCATCGAGCAGAACTGCTCGAACAATGGGACGAGTTGCATCAAAGCTGAGAGGTGAATGGATGGGGGCACGCTTCAATCGCAGTCGCGATCAAGAACCGACGAGCATTGTGCAATTTGTGACGGCTGATCGGTCGTGCTTTGAGCTTTGCCGGAAAGCATTGGCAACGCGGAAGCATGCAAATCATTTGAAACTCGCCGACCTCGAAGATGTCGGTGCGTCGTTTCCAAACGCGAACCGCGTCTTCTTTGTCGCGCAGTTATCCGACTTGAAGGAGCCGATCGCCTTTCGATCGCCCGCCAAAATTCCGGCGCGCTGCCTGCTCTTCACTGAGGGGTTACCG
>CAZNMS010000607.1:0-4819 GCA_964573505.1 uncultured Planctomycetaceae bacterium
CTCCTATCGCGGACTTGAAGGTCTCGACTCGCTCTTCGCGCGTCAGGCGTTTGTTGCCGTCGCGATTGGCCGTGCGGCTCATGAGGTCCGAGTACTTGCGGGGCCGCGACTCGATCAAGAAGAACGACAGCGCCCATGCTTCGGCGTAGAAGTCGCCCATGTTGTTCGAGAAGAGTTCGTCGCCGCCGACCGTCGCTTCCAGCGAGTTCTTCGGACGGCGTTGCTTGAGGTACTCCTTGAATGCGGTCAGTCGCTCGGGATTGATGCGCGACGTGAGTTGCACTCCGGACGAACTGTTGCGGATGCCGGGTGCTTCAAAGACCGTCGCGAGTCCCTCGACGATCCAGCGCGGATTCTCGCCCACTCGGTTATGCAGGCCGACGTTGTAGGCCACTTGATGCGTGCATTCATGAATCATCGTGTCGCGCTGATCGGCATCGATCATCTTGAACTGGTTACGCGGCGCACCGAGCACGGAGACGTCGGCGCGTAGCTGAAGTCGTGAGACTTCAGGCTCGAAGTTGAAGGCGTCCGAAATCTCACGATTTCGGCTACGAGACGAGTTCCGCAATTCAAGCTGTGCTGTTGAGGCGGCCTCAACTTCGAAGAGCACCGCTCGATTCGTGCGCGGTGAGTAATAGCCGCCGTACTGAGATGCGTTCGTGCCTTCGCCGCGTGCGTAGTCCAGAAATGCTGCTCGATTGGGGAAGACGATCGCGACGAGCGGGAACTCGGGATCGTGAACTTCGAAGCCGCGCACCGAGAAGTGCATATGGAATGTTCGATACACGTTCTCGAAGAGTTCGACATAGGTCTTCGCTTTGCCCTTCGGCGCGGCAACGACGTAGTGCCGCGAGGTCGCGGTTTCGAAGTCCTTACCGAGTTCCCGAAGCATCTCATTGGCGAGTGAGTTCGGCGTATGCGGGCTGAACTTGCTCGATGCCTCTTTGAAGGTCTTGACCTCCGAGAGCTTGATCTCGCGCAGTCGTCCGGCCTTATCGAAGAGCCAACATTGCTTGTCGTCGCGCGCGACGACGCGGCCTTCGACCGTCTCCTTTGCCGTCCTCAGTTGAACGGTCCCCGTGCCGTTCTTGCCCGACGCTGCTGCCGGAACTTGAGCGATCAAACAGAGCGCGGCGCAAAGGAAGAGTCGGTGAAGTCGCATAATGCGGTGCCTCGAATTGAATGCTTGCCGAAGCCAATGAATCAGTGCGCGAGCAGCCGTTGAGAGTTGGAACCCCTCGCGAAACGCAGGAGACACGCTCTCCACCGCCCCCGCGTCGGTGGAAGCAACGACTGGTGAGCTACGACCGCAGACCACAAACCTCGTTGCTCTTGCTCTCCACCGACCCTGTGTCGGTGGAGAGCGGAAGGCACTTCGCGGTTTGGCGTTGCTAGCCGACCAGTCGTGCTCCCACCGACGCGGGGTCGGTGGTGAGCTAGCCCCGGCAAACCGTGTGTGTCAGAAGAGTTACCTGCAACAGAACTCGTCTGACCTCCGCTGCTCATCTCCCTTTGAACTTAGGCCACTCCCGGCATGCGTAGTCGGCCCGCTCTGTGCAGAAAGGGGGACTCGCAGAGGTTCGCCGCGTCGACAATGCCGGTCGTCACGAGTGGCAAGCTTTGCCGGTCAGTGAAGCAAGTCCGGTTGCCGAGTCTGTAACGGTCGTGCTCATCTCAGAGGTTGAGCCACTGGCAGCGATCGCACCGGTCGTACTCATGCGCGAACGGTTTCAGCCTGCCGACGTTAAGGATCGTGACAACTCCGCAGTGACGGAGTTCCGGTTGGCGAGCGTGATGGCGGTTGTCCGATATCTCAGGAACAAGCGGCCTGCATCGACGCCACTGCCTTGCACGACAAATGCACGAAGTGGGGTTGTAGCGCAGCTGCGCGAGTCGATGGCTGACGATGGTCTCAGAGCAAGCAGCGCGTCCTCGTCTTTGTCCCCAAACGCATGTGCTCGGGGCAATTCTCAGGCAAGCCGCCTGAGCGACGGACGCTTTGCGAGTCTCAGTGACTCGCAGCGTAAGACGGCACGAAGCCCGCTCATTCACCTTCTGCGAAAGGTCGCTGTTCATCGCGTTGAGCAGCGAAGAGCCATTCGTTTCGTCGGCCGCTTTCGTGATGCCCCCACTGACGTAGTTTCGGAGACAGACATGCGAATCATGGATTGGAAGCACCGAATGTTGACGGCTTGGATGGTCGTCATCGCGGCCATGTGGCTCTACGGGCCGCTTGTCGCGCAGGCTCAAGTCGTGCCCGGCACGGGATACAAGCTGACGGAAGTCGGCGACGACTTTGAAAACGAAGCTTGGGAGTTCGTCCCCAATTGGCCGAAGGCGAGTCAGAACCTCAATGGCGACACTCAGCACCCGCTGGGTGAGGTCAATAATGGTCGTTGGACCGAGTCGGCCTATCGCGGAGCACCCGACATCGTGCGGCGAGTCCCGACTCCGCCGAATGGTTTTCCGGGCAGCAAAGGCAGCATGCTCATTCAGACGAAGTTCCCC
This sequence comes from uncultured Planctomycetaceae bacterium, assembly GCA_964573505.1. Taxonomy (GTDB): domain Bacteria; phylum Planctomycetota; class Planctomycetia; order Planctomycetales; family Planctomycetaceae; genus AM-0621. Next base: position 2,512 of record CAZNMS010000607.1, read on the forward strand.
GGCATCCCGAACATGATCACTCGGCAGCAGCAGCAAGACGACCTGCTGGCGAACGTGAACAGCATCGTCGGCTCTTTGCCGTCTTCATGGACTCCGAGCGTTGTGACGCGGGTCTACATTCGACCGTGGAGCGAGATGGAGCAGCGGACCGGTTCGTCATTCGGTTTCCGTGCTGACTGCGAAGGCATGATGGTCAAGCACGACACCGTTTCGAGCAAAGTTTTCGGTCGCAACAAGATGACCTCGCGCATGGTCTATGACGCGTACTGGCCGGGCTTTTTCATTCAATACAACTGCAAGGCGACCGGCCAACACGACCGCGACTCAGCGATCATCTTGATCCGCTCTGACGAACTCGGCCGCGACTTGTTTGGCCCGACGATTACGGAACCCGGCTGGTGGACTCTCGGCATGTCGTTCACGCCTGATGGCCGAGTTCACTACTACGCGAGTCCCGGAACGGACCGGCTGACTCAAGCCGATTTCATCACTTCGCAGAACCCCTATGGGTCGAGGACCGACCGCTTCAACACGTTCTTCTTTAACGTGGTGACGCAGGACGACGGCAAGACAATGTCGACTGGCTGGATCGTTGATGATCCTGAAGTCTTCGTCCTGCATCGTCCGCAACAGTAGAGCGATCAGGAGACTCGGAACGCGGACACAAGCAACAACTCGTTGCCGCAGACCTTCGATGCATCATCGAACGCGAGCGAGCAATGGGTTGTGAGATGAGTTCAAGCTCCGAGTTCTGAAAGCGAACGCTGTGAGGTCATCCTGTCGACGGGCCAGTTCTAGCCCGTGATCGCCGGTTCTCGGATGAGCCGGGACGTTGGACGACAACTCGACCCAATTCGAAACGCCTTGCTGGAGATCGCCCTTCAGCGAGGCGTTTTCTTTTTTGGGATTGTTCTGCGTCGACCGAACTGCGTGAGGCTCGCTCTTCGCGAACCTCGTTGCCCCCGCTCTCCACCGACCCCGGCATCTCCGGGAGTTCATTGACGATGCGGAGTCGTTTCAAAGAAGAAGCACGGACTGGAAGTCCATGCTACGACGATGGGCTCGTCGTTCTTGCTGCTTGAAGTTCACGACCTTCTTTCACTGATTGCCGAATGGGAAACGACATGCTGACGAACTTCTCTCTCACTCGCCGTGAAGCGCTTGCTGTCGGCGCGACGGCTTTAGGACTCGCACCGATGATCGCGACTGCTGAAGACTCGCTCGAAGGACTGCCCTACATCGACGCGCACTCTCACATTTGGCCGGCGACGGCGGACAAGTTCCCGCTCGCTCCCGGAAAGACGGTGAAGGACCTCGCGCCGCCGAGCTTCACCGACGACGAGTTGATGGCGATCGCACGTCCGGTCGGAGTCGGGCGCGTCGTGCTGATTCAACACTCGGTCTATCACCTCTTCGATAACTCGTACCTCGTTGATGCCGTGCGCCGACATCCGAAGTTGTTTCGCGTGCAGGGAATGGTCGACGACCAATTGCCCCATCCGGGCGCGAAGATGAAAGAGTTGTTACAGCAGGGAGTTACCGGCTTTCGCATCACTCCCTTCATTCGCAAAGAGTCCGAGCAAGCCGCATGGCTCGATACCGCCGGCATGCACGAAATGTGGAAGACGGGTGCGGAGACTCGTCAGGCGATGTGCTGCTTGATCAACGCCTCGAACTTGCCCGGCGTCGCAGCGATGTGCGCGAAGCACCCGGAAACGCCGGTCGTGATTGATCACTTCGCGCGCATCGGAGTCGACGGGCAGATGCGCGACTCGGACATCGCCGCGCTGTGCTCACTCGCGAAGTTCAAGCACGCGACCGTGAAGCTCTCGGCTTACTACGCACTCGGTCGCAAGACCCCGCCGCATCTCGAACTGATCCCGATGATCAAGAAGCTGATCGAAGCTTTCGGACCTCAGCGGCTGATGTGGGCGAGCGACTGCCCCTATCAGATTCAGGGTGCGAATAATTACCGCGACTCGATCGCGCTCATTCGAGATCGACTCGACGGAGTGTCTGAGTCCGACAAGCAATGGCTGCTTGCGAAGACGGCGGAGAAAGTGTTTTTCTATGCGTGAGAGCACGCGACGTAGGATGGCCATCCTACGCGCGGTACTCGCACAGGTGTAATCGGAATTCCGGCGCGGTCTCCGGCGGGCTTGCGCCGTCGGGACCGGCGACTTGCAGCTACAAGAATGAGCTGACTTGATCACTCTCCGTCCGGCTTGTCCGGACGGGAGTCACGACTGCCCCGCTACTCGCTCGCAGTGGTAGCGGAGCAGTCGTTGCTTCCGTCCGGGCAAGCCGG
>CAZNMS010000608.1:0-4818 GCA_964573505.1 uncultured Planctomycetaceae bacterium
GAGCAGCAAAGATGATGACGACCTATGAGTTGAACGGGTTTAAGAAGGGGTACGAGCAAGGATTTGCGCAGGGCGAATTGCTCGCTCTTCGGAAATTCACCCTCTTGGTGCTTCGCAAACGCTTCGGCAGAGTCCCCGATGTTCTCAGTCGCAAGATTCAACGCTGCGACGATCCGAAGCTGCTCAAACAGTTTCATGAGCAAGCTTGCGAGTGCGCTGCGCTTTCGGACCTCAACGTGTAATTGATGCTGCATCGCCCGAGCCGACGCTCGGGCGATTGCTTTCACCGACCGCTTTTCCGCCCAAAGTAGGCAACATGGACGACAACAACACACCGCCGGGCGAGAGCATTGATGAGGGACGCGGCCGAGTCTTTCCCTGTGAGGGATGCGGCGCGGATCTCACTTTCAGCATTGGCCAACAGCAGTTGAAGTGCCCGTTCTGCGGCTTCGAAAAGCAATTGCTCGTTGATGTCGAAGCAGCCATTGAAGAGCAGGACTATCAGTCGATGCTCGAACGCCTGAAGCAATGGCACGACGACGGCAGCGGACATCAGGAGCAAGGTCAAAGCGAAGTTCGCTGCGACTCGTGCGGCGGCAATGTCCTCTTTCAAGGAGCACTCACCAGTACCGAGTGCCCGTATTGCGCGGCTCCGATTCAACGCAACAACGTGCACGACGCCGAGCACCGCATTCCCGTCGACGGCGTGCTTCCGTTCTTAGTCGAGCGGAACAAAGCGCAGCTACGACTCAAAGAGTGGGTGCAGTCGCGCTGGTTCGCTCCCGGCGACTTCTTGCAGCGAGGCGTCGACGGCAAGTTCAACGGGGTCTATCTCCCGTTTTGGACGTTCGATGCGATGACCTTCAATCGCTACTCGGGCGAACGCGGCGAGCGGTACACGGTCGAAATCGTCGAGGGCAATAACCGCCGGACCGAGACAAAGATTCGATGGTGGCCGGCTGCGGGTTCCTTTCAACGCTTCTTTGACGATGTACTTATTGTTGCAACGCGCGGCTTGCCCACATGGATGTTGGATCGGCTCGAACCCTGGCCGCTCGACCAATTGAAGCCGTTCTCGCAAGAGCTGCTCGCCGGCTTCTACGCGCGAACTTACGAGACCGAATTGCCGCAGGGCTTCTCGAATGCGCGGCAGCAGATTGAAGCCGAGATCATGTCTGATGTGCGGCATCGAATTGGCGGAGATCAGCAGCGGGTGCATCAGTGCCAAACGCACTACGACGCCGTGACCTTCAAGCATTTATTATTACCCGTCTGGCTGCTCGCCTATCGCTATGCGGGCAAGACGTATCAAGTCGCCGTCAATGCAGCGACGGGCGAAGTGCAGGGCGAGCGGCCTTACAGCGCCGGCAAGATTGCGATTGCTGTGATCGCAGGACTCATCGCGGCAGTCGTTCTAGTCGTATTGCTCAACAAATAGGCGACCGCCAGAATCCCGCCCCTTTGCGCGCCCTCGTTTTCACGTCGATCATTCGGGCGCCTTTCTCACTCCAGTCGCTCGCTCGTTCGCGAGTTCGATGACGCCCGCTTGCCCTTCAGGAGCCAGTCAGAATGTTGATGTCACGATGGATGTTTCGCGGCGCGATCGCTGCCGTGATGAGCGGATGCATGCTCCTTTCTGGATGCGGTGAGAGCACGGACTCAGAGGCGACAGCGAAGAACGAAACTCCCAAGAACGTTCGCAGCGAAGCTCCGGCACCGGCCTTGAGTGGCTCGCAAGACGAACCCAATTTCGCCAGCAATGACGACGCACCTCCGGCAAAGAACAAGACCGTTGATGTGCCACTGCCGGGTGATCCGTCTGCCGATAAGGACGGCGACATTGTCTCGAAGCTCGAGCTTCCGCGTCCGGTGCTGCCCGAACTGACTCAGTCCGATGACTCAGATCCGCCGATCAATCCAGCAGACGCCGTGCATAAGGGGCCATGGACCACAAACTTTGAAGCGGCGAAGAAGCAAGCGAAGGCTGAGGGCAAAGACATCCTCATGGACTTCACTGGCTCCGATTGGTGCGGCTACTGCATCGAACTCAATCGCACGGTGTTTTCGAAGCCCGAGTTCATCAAGTACGCGCCGGCCAAGTTCGTGCTGCTCGAACTCGACTTTCCGAAGCAACATAAGCTCGCCCCGGCATTGCAGAAGCAAAACGACTCTTTGAACTCCGCTTTCGCGGTCGAGGGATTCCCGACGATCGTGCTGACCGATGCGGACGGTCGGCCTTATGCCGCGACCGGTTTTCAGCAGGGCGGTCCGGCGAAGTACATCGCGCATCTCGAAGAGTTGCGGGCAATCAAGGCCGAGCGTGATGCAAAGTTCAAAGCCGCTGCCGGTGCGAAAGGCATCGAGCGAGCAAAGCTCTTGTCTGAAGGACTCGACGCGCTGGTTGGGTCGCAATTGCGACTCGCCCCGGAAGCATTGCTGCCGGCTTATGCCCCGATCGCCAAAGAGATCGTTGCTCTTGATGCCGATGGCGGAGCGGGCCTGAAGAAAGTTTGGACCGACCGCATGCGGCACTCAACTTTCGTCGCACGGATCGAGAAGCTCAACGAGTTCGCTCGCTCAAACATCGACAACCCGAAGGCGATGCTCTCCGAGATCGAAACGGTCGAAGCAGAGTTCAAGGACTACGCCCCCGGCGCACAGAACTTGCGGAATTTCAAGTTCCGAGTGCTGCTTACCAACAACATGTATTCCGAATTCCATAAGACGACCGACGAAGTGCTCGCGAACAAAGCGACGACCGCGAATGAGCGGCTCGAGATTTTGGGTCTGAAGCTGTCGATCATCGCTCGCGAAAAGAAGTACCCGGACGGTGAGAAGTTGCTGGGCAACGCCTTGCTCGCGCATGCCGACGACAAGATGTATCAGACTCAAATTCATCTCTTCCGTGCGCGACTCGCCGCAGTGCAGAAGAAGGTTCCCGAAGCGAAAGCGGCTTTGAAGCAAGCCCGCGCTGTCGGCGAAGAGCAGCTCAAAGATGCGATCGACGAGTTCGAGAGCGAGCTGCTTGAAGATCTCGGAGTCGACACTCCGACCGTGACGCCGAAAGGAAAGTAACGATCGCTGCAGTCGCCGTTTTTGTTTCGACGACGGACTTCTAAAGAGGCTTTGCCTCAGACCGACGAGTCTGCGAAAGACGGATTAAGATTAAGAGTACGATTAAGATTAAGAAGACTCACAACCTGAGACCGGGGATGTGCAATAGATTACACACACCGTCTTAATCTTAATCTTAATCCGACGAGCCCCGGTGCGTGTGCGGCGAGCGCCCTGCCACTCACTCAGAAAACGTGACACAGATCTCACGATCTTCGGACTCAAGTGATCAAGACCGTCGTGCGTCGTAATTGGCTGACGGGGGCGTCCCCGAGTCGCATCGACTTCCGAGCCGTGAATTCTCGCGTCCCTTTGAACGTTGCTCTTCAGCACGGGCGAGAAGCTCGCGCTACGGCTTGCCGATCACTCTTCCGTCGCCGCTCGTTCCTTTGCATTCGAGAGACCCCCTCATGCTCTTCGGCACTCCCGATCCCAAATACCAATCAGGTGAGCCGGCATTGCCCGTCGGTCTTCCGGCAGACGTCATCATCAGCAGCGACACACTGCGCGATGAACGCATTCCGCCGGGGCAAACACGGACTCGCAAGTGGCCGGTGCTGCATGCGTCGACGGTGCCTCGCATCTCGATGAAGCATTGGACGCTCGAAGTTCGCGGCCTTGTGCGCAAGCCCTTCACAGTCACGTGGGACGAGTATCAGCAGCTTCCGCGCGTCAAAGTCTTCGCGGACTTTCATTGCGTCACAACATGGTCGCGACTCGGCAATGTTTGGGAGGGCGTCTCGATTCACGAACTGCTGAAACGAGCGGAAGTCTTGCCCGAAGCGAAGTACGTCGTCGCGCACGGCTATGACTTCGGCTGGACGACGAACCTGCCGCTCGCCGACTTGCTGCAGCCGGATGTGCTCGTTGCCGACACTCACGATGGCCTGCCGATCGACGCCGATCACGGCGGCCCGGCGCGGTTGATGGTCCCGTTGCTCTACGCATGGAAGAGCGCGAAGTGGCTCAAGGCGATCGAGCTCACCGCAAACGATCAGCCGGGCTATTGGGAACGCGGCGGTTATCACAATCACGGCGATCCATGGACCGAAGAACGCTTCGGCTGAGCACGATCAGATCCATCCTTCGTAGCTTCATCGCGCCGTGCGCACATTTTTGAGTAGCCGAAGTCGTGAGACTTCGGACTCAGTCGCTGCGGCCCCGAAATCTGACGATTCCGGCTACGGTCGATTGCGGTCACACCGACTTAGATCAATGACTCGTTCGTTGCATCCCACGAAGCTCGCTCAACGCTTCGGCCCGTGCCGCCATGTTTGATACTGCGTCCATCCGCGCGAACTAGTCGCTCCAGGCCACTCGTTCGAGTTCGGCCAACGGCCTTGATGAGGATCGACGTTCTCGCACGACAGATAAAAATTCTGATCTGCCGGAGTCCATTCGCCCTCAGGCAGATCGGAGACGTCGCGCCAACCGAGTCGCCTCTTGAGCCAGCGCACAAACCGCGTTGAGAGCGCGAACATCAGCAGCATGATGACGGCAACGAGCACGAGCAGCGGGCCTGCTCCGAAGATGCGCGAATAGCTCGCCCAAATTGGTCGCCAGCAAACCGTCACGATCACTGCCCCGATGCTTAAGAACGGGCCGTAAGGGATGACGCTGTCACGGCGAAAGGGCCATGTCGCAAGAGTTACAACCAGCGCGACACCGGGGGCGATGAAGAACGTCAGCACCGTCGGCTGCCAT
>CAZNMS010000609.1:0-4804 GCA_964573505.1 uncultured Planctomycetaceae bacterium
CGCCGTTTCCGGGCAGCGACAAGTGCTGCTTTACAACACTCAGACATTGCAACTCGCGGGCGTCTTGCCGTTTCCTGAAGGCATCGCACGGTCGATGAAGTTCAGCCGCAGCGGTCAGTTGTTGCTCGCCGGCGGCGGGCGCGGCGCTGATGTCGGTAAGGTTGTTGTTTGGAACATCAAGACGGGCGACCGAGTGATCGAAGTCGGCGATGAACTTGATGAGGTGCTCGGAGCGGACATGAGCGCCGACCAGAAATACATCGCGCTCGGCGGGCCTTCGAGAATGGTGCGGGTCTACTCAACAGCGACCGGCCAGAAGCTCTATGAAATGAAGAAGCACACCGACTGGGTGACTGCGGTGAGCTTCAGCCCAGACGGAGTGTTGTTCGCGACCGGCGATCGCAATGGCGGCGTCTTTGTTTGGGAGGCTGAGACCGGTCGAGAGTATCTCGGCATGCGCGGCCATACGGCTGCCATCACTGGGTTTGCCTGGCGCAAAGACTCGAACATGCTCGCATCCGCCAGTGAAGACACGACGGTGCGAACATGGGAACTCGAGAACGGCAATCAATTGAAGTCATGGGGCGCTCACCCGGCCGGCACATCGTCGATCTACTTCACTCGCGAAGATCAGATCGTGACGGTCGGTCGAGATCGCACGGCGAAGTTATGGAATCAAGACGGCGCGGCCGTTCGCACATTTGAAGCGTTCAATGATCTCGCGCTGCAAGTCGCCTTCTGCGATGAAACGAAGCGCGTCATTGCCGGGGACTTCACGGGCGTTGTTCGAGTTTGGAACGCTGCTGACGGAGCACGAGTCGGCGAACTCTCGACGAATCCTCCGACGCTCGAGGCTCGCCTCGCCGCAGCCAATGCGGAACTCGCTCGGCTGCAAGGAGTGCAGAAGCAAGCGAACGACGGCTTCGTTGCTGCGGACGCGGCTTACAAGCAGTTCGCTGCAAACCTCGATGCCAATCAGAAGAAGGTCGTTGAACTCACGCAGCAAGAAGCAACCGCTGCAGCGAAGCTCAACGAGGCGAAGGCAGTCGTTGTCGACGCGACAGCAAAGGCCGATGCCGCGAACAAAGTCGTCGCCGCGCTGACTCCAGTTGTGCCCGGCTTGAAGAACGCGGTCGCTCAAGCGACTGACGCTGCAACGAAAGCTCCCGGCGACGCCGAGATTGCTGCGGTGCTGAATCAGCTCAAGACGATCGCCGCTGCTCGCGAGACAACGCTTGCGGCAAACATGAAAGCCGCGACGGATGAAGCCGCACGTTTGAAGGCTGCTCAAGAAGCCGCTGCGGCGAATGAGAAGCTCATCGCTGATTACAAAGTCGGAATTGACGCAACGAAGAAGCAAGTGGAAGCACTGACGGCCGCGTTGCCTGCTGAGCAACAAAAAGTTGCTGCCGCGAAGACGGCTCTTGATCAAGCGACGGGCGGACTTGCCGGTGCTCAAGGCGAAGTCAGTCGATGGACTGCGGAGATTGCATTTGCGAGCAAGCTCAATGCGTTCCGCGTCAAAGAGGCGGAAGTAAATCAGTTGCTGGCGAATGCAGATCAAGCAGCCGCCGACCTTGCGAAGATGCAACAAGAAGCCGCCGCCGTCACTGCTGAAGTCACGAAGGCTCAACAAGCAGAAGCAACCGCGACGGCTGCTGTGAACGAAGCGAAACAGAAGCTCGCGACGGTCGTTGCTCAGCGAGATGCGTTGATGAAGACGGTGACGGAAACCGAAGCCGCGCTGCCAATGTTGAAGGAAGCCGGAGAAAAGGCCGCTGCGGTCGCGAAACTCATGCCGACGGACAAAGAGCTTGCCACTGCTGCTGAGCAACTGAAGGCCGCGCTCGACCGCAACACGAAAGTCGTTGCTGACGGAAAAGCTCAGCTTGCGACTTATGTCAACGCGATCGCTGCCGAGACCGCAGCAGTCGCGGCCGTCGAGCCGAAGCTGACCGAAGCAAAGACGCTCGTTGCGAAGGCGAACGAGATGGTTGCCGCGAAGCAAGCCGCGATGAAGCCGCTCGCCGACAAAGCCGCAGCTTCGAAGGCCGCCGCCGATCAAGGTCGGGCCGCACTGGCCCCGATGCAGCAAGAGATCGACGCATTTCGTCAGCCTAAAGCGGCTTGAAGGCGCCGAGTAGAGCCCCGTTTTCAAGCGACCGACGCTCGATGATTTCGGCGAATCGGTACGCAACGCGGGCTGAGGTCGTACGAAGCAGCCCGATGTCTCGGTCGACTTCCGGCGAAGAGACATTGGGCTCAATGCGATGCGAGTCTGTATGACTTCTTACAGACTCGCTTCAGTGAGAAGCCGATGCGAAGTCTCGGCGAACCGTTTCACTTCGTCGCGGCAATGGCCGACTTCACGGTCAGCGTGCCTTCGTAGAGAGCGCGGCCGACGATTGCTCCGATCAAGTTCGGCGATGACTTGCTAGCGACGACGAGACGCTCAATGTCGCGTGCTGTTGTGACTCCGCCGGAAGCGATGACCGGCAGTCCGAGATCGGCAAGCTGTTGCATGTCTTTGATCGTGCCGTCGTCGACGCCCTGCATCATGCCGTCGTTCGCAATGTTGGTGTAAATCAATGCTGCCAACTTCAGGTCGAGATAGCTCCGCGCCAGTTCGATCGCCGAGACCTGCGAAACGTCGAGCCATCCTTCCGTCGCGACCATCGAGTTTCGCGCGTCGATGCCGAGCACCAATTTGTGAGGGAATTTTTCTGCCATCTCGCGGAACCACTCGGGCCGCTTGAGTGCTTGCGTCCCGATGATGACGCGTTCGACCTTCACTTCATCCAACATCAAACAAATGGCCGCTTCGTCGCGAATGCCGCCGCCGAGTTCGCACTTGATCGGGACTGCGGAAGTAATCGCCCGAACGACCTCTGCATTCACCGGAGCACCGGCCTTTGCACCGTCGAGATCAACGAGATGGAGCCACTCTGCGCCTTCATCCGCAAACCGACGAGCGACCTCAACCGGGTTGTCGCTGAAGACCGTTTCATTGGCGTAGTCGCCCTGCCTCAGACGCACGCACTTGCCGCCTCGAAGATCAATGGCCGGAAGAATCTGCATTCGAATCGCTTTCATGAGTAATGAGGGGCCGGGTCCTTGCAGTTCGATCGACCTTTGAGCGATCGGCGCGAGGACACATTGGACAGAGTGGACCAATCAAAGGAATCAGGGAAATGTCTGCGGTGTATCGCGACTTACAGCAGCGACTCGCAAGCGACCTGCGCGCGTAAACTCATTTGCCGCAGCAGACGCATCAGAAGGCGTTGAGTCGTTCGCACGTTGTCCCGACTTTCGCCACATTCCGCCGGTCTGCTCCTGCCTACTCTCCCTCCTGACAGAGTTCCTCCGATGCTGAAGTTTGTCACAGCCGCCTTTGCCATCGGCGGCCTGCTCGCAGCCACTGGGCCGATCATCATTCACTTGCTGAATCGTCGGCGTTTCAAAGTCGTTGAGTGGGCGGCCATGAACTTTTTGCGGCAGGCCATGCAACGCAATCGAAGAGTGCTCAATCTGCGCGATCTCATCGTGTTGATTCTGAGATGCATGACCGTCGCCGTTTTTGGTGTCGCGTTGGCGCGACCGTTCGTCTCCGGTTTCTCCACATGGATGATTCTCGGAGCGATCGTGACGGCATTGGCCGCCATCACGGCAATTGGAGCAGCCGCAGCCAGCATCCTTTCGTCGCAGCCTCAAGTGCGGCGCAACGGATGGCTGACATGCGGAGCGAGCGTCGTCGTCACGTTGATTGGTCTCGCGGCCATGCTCGTGCAGCAAGGCAATGCGGGAGCTGCGGCGCTCTCCGGCAAGCAGCCGGTGCATGCGATTGTGCTCGTCGATAACAGCATGAGCATGAGCTATCAGGGAATCGATAAGACGTTGCTCGACGAAGCCAAAATCAAAGCTGCTGAATTCATCGACGCTCTTCCCGGCGGAAGTCAGATTCACATCATTCCGTTGTGCGGCACCGAAGAAGCAACGGCCTCGACGGCCTATCGCAATAAGACCGACGCTCGTGCGGCGCTTGATCGCGTTGTTGTCGTTGATCGCATTGGCCGCGCGTCTCACGGCTTGCAACTGGCGAGTGACGCGAGCCAGCAAGTACCCGAGTTACCGACAAAGCGCGTTGTGCTCATCAGCGATCAGCAAGAAGCCGTTTGGTCCGGCGGAGCAGCGAAGCAACAGCTTGCTCAGATTGGCGACGTGCAGTTGCTGCGTATCCCCGTCGAGAAGATTGAGAACGTATGGGTCTCGAACTTCCGTTTGCAGGACGGCATTGCTGATACCGAAACGCCCGCAGTCTTTCTTGCTTCAGTGCGACATGCCGGCGAGCAACCGATGAATAACGTCCGCGTCGCGCTGCTGATAAATGGTGAAGAGGTTGCGAGTCGGCTTGTTGATCTTGAGCCGGGGCAAGAACGCGAAGTCGAGTTCAAGCAGAAGCTCGATGCGTCAGATGCGAGTTTGTTGGCTCAAGGACTCGAACAAGCGGCGTTCATCAAAGCGACGGTCGCGATCACGATCGAAGGCGGGATCGGCGATCGGCTCGTGCGAGACAATCAACGGCATATCGTTGCACCGCTCGTGAGCGGTCTGCCGGTTGTCTTCGTCGACCAATACGGACAAGACGAGAACCCCGATCGCAATGAGATCGGTGAGACGATTCGCATTCGCCGCTTGCTCGCTCCGCGCCACTCGACCGATGAAGAGGAGAGTCGGCAACTCATCCGAGTGCGACATCTCACGATTGAGCGACTCAATGAAGAGACGCTCGCTGACGCGCGTCTTG
>CAZNMS010000610.1:0-4789 GCA_964573505.1 uncultured Planctomycetaceae bacterium
AAACCCCCGGCACAAGGCCGGGGGCGAAAAGATCACAGCCTCGGAGCGAAAGGCGGCTATCGGACAGAAGCGGGAACTGGGCCACTGTCGGCACGTCGCATTGCACGGCTCGGATGAATGTCGCTGCGCCGGGTCGCTGTAGTTCGGCCCCCTACGTCCGAGAGCGACCCGCTCGGACTTGCTACAGACAAGAAGCACGGACGTAGGCGTCCATGCAACGCCTGCGGCGCAGTCCCCGACGACGGGTAGATTTCTTGACGCCGATCGCCGAAGAAAGTGCTCCGCGAGTTCGGGGTTCTTCGAGAGAGTTCACGCTCGGCAATCGACTTTGAGATAGGCGGTCTTATGGAGCGGTGCATTAGCGCGTTTGGTTTGTTTGTGATGCTCGGCATTGGCTTCGCGCTGAGTTCTCATCGGACGCAGATCAAGTGGCGCACGGTACTCGGCGGACTCTTGCTGCAAGGTGTGTTCGCGCTGCTCATCCTGAAGACGGACTTCGGTCGCGCGACGTTTGATTGGCTCGGCGAGTTCTTCGGCAACGTGCAGCAATTCACGGATGCGGGAGCAAAGCTCGTCTTCGGCGACGGCTTTATGGAGCACTACTTCGCGTTCCGAGTGCTGCCGACGATCATCTTTTTCTCGACCTTCATGAGCGTGCTTTACTACGTCGGCGTGATGCAATTGGTCGTTCGCGCGATGGCGGTCGTGATGCAAAAGACGCTCGGCACTTCAGGAGCGGAATCGCTGTCGGCAGCGGCCAACATCTTTGTCGGACAGACCGAAGCCCCGCTGCTCATCAAGCCGTACATCGACAAGATGACGAAGTCGGAAATCATGGCCGTGATGGTCGGCGGCTTTGCGACGATCGCCGGCGGTGTGATGGCGGCTTACATCGGAATGGGAATCGATGCCGGACACTTGCTGACGGCGTCGGTGATCTCGGCACCGGCAGCATTGGTGATGGCAAAATTGTTACAGCCTGAAACCGAGACTCCCGTCACGGCCGGGGTTGTCATTCACGATGTGCCGAAAGCCGGAGTCAACGTCTTCGAAGCGGCGTCGATCGGAGCGTCGGACGGACTCAAGCTCGCGCTGAATGTCGGAGCGATGCTCATCGCGTTCACGGCTCTGATGGCGATGGCTGACGCGATCATTGTTTGGGCGACGAGCTTGATGGGCTCGAAACATACGCTCGGGAATTTGATGGGCTACTTGTTCGCGCCGTTTGCATGGGTGATGGGAGTTCCGAGTGCCGACTGCACGAAAGTTGGCGAGCTGCTCGGGATCCGCGCGGTGACGAATGAGTTCATCGCTTACGAGCAGATGTCGAAGCTGCTGAAGCCGGATTCGGGAGTCGTTCTCGCCGAGCGTTCGAAAGTGATTCTCACTTACGCGCTGTGCGGCTTTTCGAACTTTGCGTCGATTGGCATTCAGATCGGCGGCATCGGCGGAATGGTGCCCGAACGGCGCGAGGACATCGCTCGGCTCGGCTTCAAGGCAATGGTCGGCGGCATGTTGGCCTGCTTCATGACGGCCTGCATCGCGGGCATGCTGCTCGATGTGTAATTCATCGCACACCGCGAATTTGGTCTGCTCTCGTCGCTCTCGGAGTTGCAATTGTTCTTACAGACTCGGAAGGCAGGCGTTCGTAGGATGCGGCACTCTTGCCCGTCTCAGTGCGGTCGGGTCGTTGTAAGCGAACGCCGCGTGCTGCGTTTGGTACGGGCTCCTGACGCGGTGCGACTGCAATCGACCGTAGCCGAAATCGTGAGATTTCGGGGCCGCAGTGACTGCGTCCGAAGTCTCACGACTTCGGCTACAAAGATCTGCCCGGCGTGCTGAGGTTACGAATGAAGAATCTCTCGCGCAGTGTTGGGAACTTGGGAACGAAGGCTCGGTCCGCAACAATCCGCCCGCGCTGGGCCTGCCATCAATGACTCTTTCACTTCAACGAGTTCATCGTGCATTCAACTGCTTCCGATCATCCTGCTGCTGCTGCTGACTTTGTTGCGAACGACGCGCGGGCTCATTGGCATGACAAAGCGTTGTGGTTCGTTCGCGAGAAACGCGATCGGCAATCACGCACTCTGCCTGAATGGGAAGCCCTGCGAGAAACGGCGTCGGCCATTAAGGGCTTCACGGTTTCGCATCTCGCCGACTTGCTCGAACAGTTCGAGGCCAATGCGCAAAAGCTCGGGGCAACGGTGCATTGGGCACGCAACGCTGCGGAGCACAACGAAATCGTGCTCGGTCTCTTGCAGCAGCACGGCGTGAAGAAGCTCGTCAAAAGCAAGTCGATGCTGACGGAAGAGTGTCATCTCAATCCGTTCCTCGAACGGCACGGCATTGGGGTCACGGATACGGATCTCGGTGAGTGGCTCGTGCAGCTGCGTCATGAGCCGCCCAGTCACATCGTCATGCCCGCCATTCACATCAAGAAGGAAGAGGTCGGCGAGCTATTTCATCATGTGCTCGGGACTCAGAAGGGCGCGACCGATCCGACGTATCTCGTCGAAGCTGCGCGGCATGCTTTGCGGCAGAAGTTCATCGAAGCGGATGCCGGCATTACGGGAGTCAACTTTGCGATTGCCGAGACCGGCGGCTTTGTCGTCTGCACGAACGAAGGCAATGCGGACTTAGGAGTCTCGCTGCCGAAGCTGCACATCGCGTGCATGGGCATCGAGAAGATCATTCCGAAGGCCGAGCATCTCGGAGTCTTCTTGAGATTGCTGGCTCGCTCAGCGACCGGTCAGCCGATCACGACTTACAGCTCTCACTTTCATGGCCCGGCACCGGATGGCGAACTGCATATCGTGCTCGTCGACAACGGTCGGTCGGACATTTTGGGAAGCGACGACTTCCGCCGTTCGCTCAACTGCATTCGTTGCGGCGCGTGCATGAATACGTGCCCGGTCTATCGACGCAGCGGCGGTCACAGTTACGGAGTGACCGTGCCGGGACCGATCGGCTCGATCCTCGCACCCGCGCGTGATGCCGAGAAGCACAGCACGTTGCCCTATGCCTGCACGCTCTGCGGATCTTGCACTGACGTCTGCCCGGTGAAGATCGACCTGCATCATCAGCTACTTACTTGGCGTCGCGAGATCGGTGCGCGGGGACTCGTTCCGATGTCGAAGCGACTGGGAATGATCGCCGCGTCACTCGTCTTTCAGCATCCGTGGCTGTTCCGACTGGGCGGCAAGCTCGCACGCACCTTCGTGCCGCTGCTGCCGAGGTTCGTGCTTTACAACCGGTTCAATCCATGGGGCCGTCAACGCGAGCTGCCGCAGTTTCCGAAGAAGAGTTTTCGCGAGCAGTTCGCCGCGCGAAAGAAACGCGGCGGTCAGTAAGGGCGAGCAGCGCGGACGGCGCATGCGATTGTCAGAAGAAATACATCGCCGAGTGCGAACATCGTCGTTCAAGACTCCGCAGCGCCGGTCTTCCGCCGGGTCTTGCGTGCTGATGGCGCCACAGGCTTTTGCTTCTGAAACTCAGCAATTCGGCGAGTGATCAAGTCGTGAGCTTCCTGAAGTTTCTCGAACGACAACTCTTCAACGATTCGAGAAACAGGAAGTTTGGAAATCACTCGCGTCTCCGAATCGTGCAGCATTTCGGCCAGTGTCTGAGGCATGCGACCGTCGCCTTGATGCGGCGTCAGCAACTCGTCCGACGACGATGTCTTATGTTCCGGCATACTCGCAATCCTTATGGCCGTGAGTCGGCATCACCTGTTTGTCGTGAATGCACAGCAAGTAAGAACGACCTACGCCAGTCGGACGGGGCGAATCAGAAAACGCCGTGACGACTTCGACATCCGAGACACTGCAATGCAATCAAGAGCCCGTTGCGTCAGTCTTGCGTCGACCTTTGGTAGAACGAGATGACGCGGTCATTTCCTTCTCGGCAGCGGCGAGTCGCTGTGCGATGAGTTCTTGAGTCTCGCGGAGCTTGTCGAGTGGGAACTTCCCTACGATTTCGGATGGAGAGAGCTTCGCGATCACTCGATCGCGAGAATCTTGCAGCATTTCGGCCAGTGTCTGAGGCATATCAGAGTCTCCGTGATACTTATCCAGTAGCTCATCCAGCAGCGAACTCAGTTCATGTGGGGTACGACGAAACTGGATGACTCCCGCGACGATTCGAATGGGGTCGGCGCTGAAGAGATTGAGGATCGCGTTTCGATCCGCCGCAGGAATCTCTTTCAACACGAGCACCCGAATTGAGTCCGTGCCCCATGCAACATCGTAGACACCGTCGGCGTTTGTTTTCAGCGGCACTTCGGCAGCCAATTTCTCGGGAAAACGAGTCGCGATGGCGAACAGGCGGAAGTCCGCTTCCGGCAGCAAGCGGTCTAACGACGGGCTGACCTGCTTGCGATAGTTGACCGAGTGGCCAACTAACTCTTTCAGCGCCCAACCATCGAGCGGTTCGTGCAATGACTTGTAGGTCACCAAGTTGTGATCGGCGAGCGGCCCAAAACCGTCGGGCAGAACCGGAGTCCGGTCACCGCGACGACGTCGGACAATCACGATGTCCAGCAGTTGCTGCTTGATCGATAAGTCCAACTCGCGAATGACTTCCCAGTCCGAGCCCTCAAACAGTTCGGTCAACACAATGCCGAACAGTCGATGCCAGTCGGTCACATCGTCTGCGGATTGCTTCCTGCGTTTGGCCATACGCTCAATCCTTTCGTGAAGTTCCTCACCGGGCGGTCCGGCACAACGATTGAGGAATACTGGTACGACGGACTTGTAGTCCGTCGAACGTCGTGAGAAGCGACGGACTGCAA
>CAZNMS010000611.1:0-4769 GCA_964573505.1 uncultured Planctomycetaceae bacterium
TGTCACCGAGCCCGAACCGGGCGGTCGTTTCCCGCCGGAATATTGGGTTTGCGCTGAGGAGAAGGGGCAGACCAATGCCGAATAAGGGCGGTCTGAATGCAACCTTCAAGTGGGTTGTCGGCTTCTTGCGGCGGGAGCAAGTGCGGTTTGCTGTTGTTGGCGGACTGGCGGTCTCAGTGCAGTCCCGGCCTCGGTTTACGCACGACATCGACATAGCAATCTCCGTCCCGTCGGATGAAGAAGCTGAGGAGCTTATCCGGCTCTTTCGAAGCAATGGTTTCGTCGTCGCGTCGATCGTCGAACAGACGGCGACGGGCCGATTGGGAACCGCGCGCCTTAAGTCACGAGACGGCGACGAAGTTGACTTGCTGTTTTCCTCATCAGGGATCGAACCGGAGATCATCGACGCAGCTGAGTGGTTTGAAGTGCTGCCGCAGGTCAAAGCTCCGGTTGCCAGTGTCGTGCATCTGATTGCAATGAAGTTGCTCTCGCGCGATGCCAAGACACGACTTCAAGACGAATTGGATCTCACCGCATTGATCGCCTGCATGGACGATGCAAAAGCCGCTGAGCTTGAGGTCGTCTTGCGATTGATCACCGAACGAAAGTGTCATCGGCAGAGACGACTGGTCGCGAGCTGGCGACGGTTATGGAAGCAGCATCGTTCCACATGAATTCATTTCATCATGCGCTCTGAAATGATTCGCTACCGTCCGGCCACTCGGCTTCGTCTAATGCCCGCCGCGAACTGGCTTTGATTCCTCTCCCGACACTGAGGTCTCCTCATGATTTGCATCTCTGTGACTCCCGTCTCTCGCACGTTTGCCAAAGTTGATCTGCTCAATGCGCAAGGGCAGTGCGACATCATCGAATTGTGCCTCGATAAGCTCGTCAAAGAGCCGGATGTCAAAGACATGCTCGAAGGCATCTCGAAGCCGGTGCTTGTTTCGTGTCGGCGCAAAGAAGATGGCGGCAGCTTCGACGGCACTGACGAGCAGCGCATGATGCTGCTGAGGCAAGCCATTCTGGCGGGGCCGGCATTCATCGAACTCGACTACGCAACGGCGCAAGCGATCCCGCGTTTCGGCAAGACAAAGCGCGTCATCAACTACACGAGTCTCAATAAGCCATTCAGTCCGACTGAGATTGAGGAGATCTTCACCGAAGCCAAACAAAGCAATGGCGACATCGTGAAGTTCACATGGCCGACTCCAACACTTGAAGCCGCATGGCCGTTGCTCGCAGCGGTTGCGAAGAAGCATGAGTTGCCTGCTGTTGGACTGGGGCTCGGCGCGGCGGGCGCCGCGTTCTCGTTGCTCGGCCGCAAGTACGGCTCGCCATGGATTTACGCGGCGCTTGAGAAAGGAATGGAGGCCTATGAAGGGCAGCTCACGGTGAGCGAACTCGACGACATCTACAGTTGGCGCGAGATCGATAGTCACACCGCATTCATCGGAGTTGTCGGGCTCGGCATGTCCGAGGTCATCACGTGCCGCTGCTTCAATTCAACGTTTAAGTCGGCGGGACTCAATGTTCGCTGTCTGCCGCTGATGAGTCAGAACTTCGACAAGCTGAAGTCGATGATCGACTCGCTGAAGATCAATGCTGTCGTCACCAGTCGCGATCTCGGTGACGAGATTCTCGCTCTGGCTGATGAGCAAGAAGAGTCGGCGAAGCTCGGCGAATATGCCGACTTGCTGCTGCGAAAAGGCGGAGTATGGCAAGCCTACAACAGCCTCTGGCGCAGCGGCGTGAGGATGCTCGAACGCACGATCGGCGGCGAAGGAGCCGACAAGCGACCGCTCGATAAGCAGAACGTGCTCGTGCTCGGCTCAGGCAGTTTGGCAAAGTCGATGATCTACGGCATCGCAAAGCGCAAGGGCTTAGTGAGCGTGACGTCGCCGAACGACAAGCAAGCTCAAGAGGTCGCGAGCCAATTTCAGGTCCGCTATGTGCCGTTCCAAAATCTCTACAACACATTGTCCGATGTCGTCGTCGTTGCTGATACGAACCTGCGATTGGGGACCGGCAAGACGGACTTCAATCCGTCGTACTTCGTCGAACGCATGACAATCTGCGATGTGACCGAGATGCCGAACGACGGCCCGTTCTTGAAGGAAGCGCGCGGTCGCGGAGCAAAGATCGTCGAGCCGAAAGACATCTATCTCGATCAACTCACCGCGTTCTTGAAGTCGATTACCGGCAAGGATGTGCCGGCGAGCAACTTCGAAGGCATCGTGAATGACGCACTCGCACGAGCAAAGATCGCTGCTGATGTTGAGTGATGCCGACGCTCTTCGAGCCAATGACTGAAACGGTCACTCTCGTGCGTCCTATCAGTCCTCTTCGTCACATTGGTCCTATCGCCTTTTTCTGTAGCAGCATCATTCATGAGCATCGCACGTATTGGCATCGTCACCGTTTCTGATCGAGCAAGTCGGGGCGAGTACGAAGATCGAGGCGGCCCGGCCATATTGGCCTATCTGCAGGAAGTGTTGACCTCTCAGTGGGAACCGGTCGCGCGCGTCATTGCGGATGAGCAAGCTCTCATCGAGAAGACGTTGATTGAGCTCGCTGATACCGAACGTTGCTGCCTGATTGTGACGACGGGCGGAACGGGACCGGCTCGACGCGACGTGACTCCCGAAGCGACGGAAGCCGTCTGCGAGAAGATGATGCCGGGCTTCGGCGAGTTGATGCGAAAGGTGTCTCTCGAAAAGGTGCCGACCGCGATTCTCTCGCGCCAGACAGCGGGCATTCGAGGCAGCGCGCTGATCGTGAATCTTCCCGGTCAGCCGAAGGCGATTGCGGAATGTCTCGATGCCGTCTTCCCCGCGATTCCGTACTGCGTCGACCTTATCGAAGGTCCGTTTCTCACGACGAATGAAGCGCGGATCAAAGCGTTTCGACCGAAGAAGTAGCGGGACCGGCCGCGAAGCACGCTGATTGAGACAAAGTCGCCTTCATCGCTCCAACAGCGTCGTCTTGAAGTTCAGACGAAACCTCGCAGACTTCGCCGCTCAATTCTCCGCAGGCCGTTTCAACGTCGAGTCTTTGAAGTGCTCATTTCCGAGGTCTATTCCGCTCCGCAAGGCGAAGGCGAGTTCGCCGGGACGCCGTCCGTCTTCGTGCGGACGACGGGATGTAATTTGCGTTGCTGGTACTGCGACACTCCCTTCACTTCTTGGGAGCCAGTCGGTGAGCACCGTTCTCTTGATGATCTCATTGACGAGATCTCCTCACACAACATCGAGCATGTTGTGCTAACAGGCGGCGAGCCGATGCTGCCCGTTGAGATTGTCGAACTGACGCAACGCCTGCGCGAGCGGCAGCACTTCATCACGATCGAGACTGCCGGAACGATCGCTCGACCAGTCGCCTGCGATCTGATGTCGATCAGTCCGAAACTCTCAAACTCGAAGCCGTCCGTTGAACGATCTGCAATTTGGGCCGCTCGGCACGAGCAGTTGCGCGAGCGTCCGCACGTCATTGAGAAGCTCGTTGCTGAGTACTGCTATCAGTTCAAGTTCGTCGTCGATGTGCGCGGCGATTTCGACGAGATCGAGCAGTACCTCAAACGCTTCCCGAGCATTGATCGACAACGAGTTTGGCTCATGCCTCAAGCCACTTCGCAAGCAGTCTTGACCGAGAAAACTGCATGGCTTGAGCCGCTCGCGCAGCTTGCTGGTCTGCGTTTCTCGTCCCGACTACACATCGCCGCGCACGGCAACAAACGCGGCACATGAACCTCTTTTGAAAGACTTCCGCATGCTTAATCTCGGCTTTGCTTCGGCCATCTTGCCCGACCTTTGTTTGAACGAAGTCATGCAGTTCGCTGCTCAGACTGGTTTCACCTGCGTCGAGCTGATGTGTTGGCCGGTCAGCAAAGCCGAGCGTCGCTATGCCGGAGTCACTCACGTTGATGTGACGACGTTCGACAAAGCGAAAGCCGCCGACGTGAAGGCGCAGATCGAAGCATCGGGAGTCGCCGCCAGTGCGCTCGGTTATTACCCGAATGCTCTCTCGCCCAATGCCGACGAAGCGAAGGCTGCCGTCGAGCACATCAAGAAAGTGATCCGCGCTTCGTCGCTCTTAGGCATCGGGCGGATGAATACTTTCATCGGCCGCGACTGGACGAAGTCGGTCGACGACAACTGGCCGCGCTTCCTCAAAACATGGAAGCCGATCATCAAGTTCGCCGAGGATCAGGGAGTCAAAGTCGGGATCGAGAATTGTCCGATGCTCTTCACTCGGGACGAATGGCCGGGCGGCAAGAATCTCGGGACGACTCCCGCCATTTGGACTCGCATGTTTAGCGACATCCCGAGCGACAACTTCGGTCTAAACTACGACCCATCCCATATGGTTTGGCAGCAGATGGACTACCTGCTGCCGATGCAGAACTTCGCGTCGAAGCTCTTTCATGTGCATGCGAAGGACGTGCGCGTTGATCGCGAGCGGCTGAATCAAGTTGGGATCATGGCGCATCCGCTTGAGTATCACACACCGAAGCTACCGGGACTCGGTGAAGTGAATTGGGGCCGCTTCTGCTCGGTGCTAACCGACGTCGGCTATCGCGGCCCGGTCTGCGTTGAAGTCGAAGATCGAGCTTATGAAGGCTCGATCGAAACCCGCAAAGACTCGCTGCGGCAGAGTCATCGCTATCTGCGGAACTTCATCTCGGGATAGACGTCAGGGTCACGCTTGATCGAGCGAGTTAGCGATACGACCAATAGAACGCATAGGACTGATGGGACGAATGAAATCGC
>CAZNMS010000612.1:0-4768 GCA_964573505.1 uncultured Planctomycetaceae bacterium
TGAAAGTGAACGTCGTCCCGCTGCGGCTCGGGATGGAATCCCAAGCTACTTTTCGGGGCAGAGCCTCGCTACGACCGAGAAATTCGCCGAGTCACTTCAGCCGCCGGGGGAATATCGCTCAACTTCTCGAATGCGTTTTCAAGCGTCGCACTCGTGACTGGAACTCTCAGAAAGGACTCGCGCATGGCGATCAAGGAACTGACCGAAGAGCAGATTCGTGAATGGTCCGTCGAGCAAAAAGACCGCTGGTGGCTCGAGAACGTTTATCGCGGAGACATGCCGCAACTCACGCTGAGGTCAGCGTTCACGGGCTTCTTGCTCGGCGGGATCCTCTCCGCAACGAACCTCTACATCGGAGCGAAGACCGGATGGTCGCTCGGTGTCGGCATCACGTCGGTGATCCTCGCGTTCGCGATCTTCAAGATCTTGCAGAGGTTCGGCGTGAAGGAATTCACGATCCTTGAGAACAACGCGATGCAGTCGATCGCGACGTCGGCGGGTTACATGACCGCGCCGCTGATCTCGTCGCTCGCGGCTTACATGATCGTCAATGACCGACTCGTTCCCTGGTGGCAGATCATCTTGTGGAACTCGGCGATCTCGGTGCTGGGAGTGCTCTTCGCGTTCCCGATGAAGCGCCGCTTCATCAACGACGAGCAGCATCCTTTCCCTGAGGGCAAAGCTGCCGGCTATGTGATGGAGTCGCTGCACTCGTCCGATGCGTCGGTCGGGATGTTTAAGGCAAAGGTGCTGGCGTACTCGGCGGGCATTGCGGCGTTCGTGAAGTTCTTGCAGTCCGAAGGCATTCAAGCATGGATTCAAGGCAAGCTGTTTACGGTCGCGCAGGACAAAGTTTGGCACTTGAAAGAAGACCTCTTTCAGTTGTTCGGACTCGTCGGTGACAAGTCGCCGACGATTCGCGGCATCCCGGTCGAGCAACTCACGGTCACTCCGGCGCTCGACGTTGCGATGATTGGAGCAGGCGGGTTGATGGGGATTCGAGCCGCCAATTCGTTGCTGCTCGGTGCGATTATCAACTTCTGCTGGCTCGCTCCCTGGATGGTCGAAGCCGGGCAGATTCAGAGAAACGCAAAGGGGCTGATTACGTTTCGGCAGATCACGATTTGGTCGTTGTGGCCGGGAGTCGCGGCGATGGTCGTTGCGTCGTTCGTGCCGCTGCTCTCGAAGCCGGACATCTTCATCGGCGCGTTTCGCGGTCTCTTCGGCAAGAAGAACGAAGGCGATGACGTGCTCAAGCACATCGAATTCCCGATGTGGATTTCGGTCATCGGCATTCCGGTGATGAGCCTCGTTTGCGCGGTGCTCGCGCAGTGGTTCTTCGGGATCGAGATTTGGGTTTCGCTAGTCGGCTTGCCGCTCACGTTCGTGCTGTCGCTCGTTGCCGCGAACTCGACCGCGCTCACGAGCACCACTCCGGTTGGCGCGACGAGCAAGATCACTCAGCTCTTCTACGGCCTCGTGCGACCGGGAGACATCAAAGCCAATCTCGCAACGGCGGGCATCACGGCGGAAGTGGTCGGCAACTCGTCGAACCTGCTGATGGACATCAAGCCCGGCTACATGCTCGGAGCGAAGCCGCGTCAGCAAGCGATCGGGCACATCATCGGCATCTTCAGCGGAGCGATCGCGAGCACGCTGCTCTTCTTCCCGCTGTTCATCACCGGTCAAAAGATTGATCCGAGCGTGCCGGGTTCATTGGCGGGATTGCAGTCAGAAAAATTCCCGATGCCGTCGGTCACTGTTTGGAAGGGCGTTGCCGAGTTGCTCTCAAAGGGACTCGATCAACTTCCGGCGTCAGTTGTCACCGCCGTGATCATCGCGAGTTGCGTCGCGCTCGCGCTGGAGATCACTCGCATCGTCTCGAAGAACCGCCTGCCGCTATCGCCCGTCGCGATTGGTCTCGCGTTCGTGATCGACTTCAAGTCGGCGTACTGCATGTGGCTCGGCGCGTTCTTGTTTTGGTTGCTCGGAGTCGGCCGCATTCCCGAAGAGCAGGGGCACGGCAACTTGTGGATCGAGAATCACGAGCCGATCTGCGCGGGCATCATCGCCGGCGCGAGCTTGATGGGCATCGCCGACATTGTTGTCTCGGTGTTCTTGCTGTGAGACATACCGAGTTACTGATAGTCGCCTTTCGCTGGGTGGCACGTCCCTGAGTACTCGAAGGGCGTGTTCTTGCCTCAGAGCGCCACGCCCTTCGAGTACTCAGGGCGTGCCACCCGAAATTCGAGGCGCGAAGGCGACTATCGACGAGTTGCTTAGCCATAGACGCGATTGTTTTGCTCCGAGGTCGTCATCAACGGAGTGCTGTGATGAACTGGTGCTTGTGGCTGTTGTGTTTGCTCAATGCGACTCCGCAGACCGATGCCGAGTTGTTCGACTTCGTCCTCGACCCGCCATTGGAGGCCGTTGATCAAACCATTCTTGAGTTGGACAGCAACGACTCCAAAGTGCGCGAGCGGGCGAAGTTTGTGTTGTGGTGCTGCGGTTCAAAGGCCGATTCGCGTTTGGAGTTGGCCGCAAGGGACTCCAATCGAGAGATTGCGAATCAGGCGACGGAGATCAGATCGCGAGTCGCCAAAAAAGAAGTGCCGGAGATCGCACACGACAAACTCCGAGGTCTCGTTTATTTGCGGCATGGCCGTTGGGCGGACGGGATCGATTTGCTGGCGCCTGCAGGGCATGAGGACGTCGTGCTCACGGTGCTCAACGAGATCAAGCTTCCCGATCCGAATCTGGTTGCTCCGAAAGTCGAAGACGAGAACGGTGAAGAACGGATTTTCAACGTGCGTCTCTTCGAACCGTTCGTGTCTGCGATGTTGCAGCTTGCTCGCACTCGCATAGAGCGAGAGCAGTTCGACGCGGCGGAAGCACTGTTGCTGCGGCTCGTGAAGCAGCATCAGAGGACCGATCAGCTCAGTCGTCATCTTGCGATGTTCTTGCATCTGCGCGGCGTGCAGCGCGAAGCACTCGAAACCGCGACGTTTATCGACGCCGTTGGCGGCGCCGAGAGGCAGCAGCAAGTCCTTGCATGGTTCATGCGAGCGCGCGGGGAACACAATGTGGCGCGGCAACCGGCATTGAAGACCAATGACAGACGCCTCGTCGAAATCCTCAAGCTGGAATCGAAGGACTGGAACGACCGGCTCGCACTTGCGTCGCACCGTGAATACTCGATGTCGAATGGCTATCCCGTGCGAATGGCGATCTTTCCCGAGATCGGTCGGCAAGCGGAGATCCCCGAGCAGTTGCGCGAACTGCGGGCGAAGGCTGCTGGTGATCACAACTTCGTGCAGACAGTCGTGACACAACTGTTACTCGTGCCGCAACTTGATGACGCGCTGCAGGTCACTCGGGACTTCGATGAGTCGAAGCACCTGACTCAGGATTTGCTGCTGACCGGGCTCCGCTATCGCGAGGCGTTCGAACTGGCCGGAGTGGAGTTTCCATTACAGGATGGCGATACCGCCTTTGAGCAGTTGTGGGGAAAGCCCGCTTCCATCGAAGAAGAACTTGCGAAGGGTATTCATTCGCGTGCGACACGCGTGTTGCGCTTAGCGGACGTCATCGCGTATCTCGGCGAACCCGACATTGCGAAACGCTTGGTGACTCGCGTCGGAGACATTGCTGGACCGGCTGATGATCAAGCCGCGCTCAACGCACTTTGGCCTTACGAACTCAAATGCGGTCTCGAAGATCGAGCATGGGAGCACTTAGGTCGCGTCATCAGCAAAGTCATTGCCGAAGTGGAACGCGCAGCGGCGATCAACCGGAACGACGGCCTTCTCGCTCCGCCGTCGACGATTGCGATCGATAACGAGATCGGGAACTTGGCGCCTCAACGAAAGCACGTCGCTGTCGTTTGGTTGGCTCACCGCCGCAAACTGCATCCTCAAGAGAAGCATGCGGAGACAGCGCGGTATGTCGTGCGATTGGCGAATCCGAAAAGAGCGCGGGGGCTTGCTCAGTCGGAAGCGCGGGCAGAGCTTGAGAAGTTGATCGAGGTCGCTCGTGAATTGCCGGACATCGAACGCGGTCGCTGGTTGCGAGTCGCGGCTGAGACGGCGGCTCTGCATCACCTTGATGTGATGGCCGAGTTGTTGTGGTTCGAGATCGACAACTTTCAGCCGACGGGTCGCACGGCGCTGATGATCGCGAACAGCTATCTCAAGAAGAAGGACTGGCAGACGGCGATCGAATGGCTTGACCTCATCGCTACTCGGCAGCCCGAAGCTTCGCTGCGTGTCGTGAACCAAGTCGTTCAACAGGACCGTTCAGAGGCGGACAATCCAATGAATCGAGAGACGCTTCGCGCACTCGCATGGGTGCTGAAGTCGATTGTCTTTAGGGAACAGCGTGACGAGGCAAAGGCAATGGCTGCGGCACGGTTGGCCGACTTGTGGCTGCTCGGCGATTCCGACAATCGCACGCTCGTCGGCGAACAGCTCTTGAAGAGAAAGCAGCTAGAACTCGCGGTTCAACACTTTGAACAAGCTCGGCTCTGCACGGGCGATTCGTCCGAATTGATTAATCTCCTCATACGCATTGGCGATCACACCGCAGAGAAGCAACCTGCTGAAGCCGCCAATCACTTTCGGGTCGGGACGCTCTTTGCAATGCGTGACCATATTTTCCTGGTCAACGACGACGTCGACGAGGACGACGATCGCGAGTCATCGCTGTGGCCGTACATCGTGACCGGGCAGCGATACATGCAGCTCAAAGCTCTCGGTCACATCAATGCCGG
>CAZNMS010000613.1:0-4762 GCA_964573505.1 uncultured Planctomycetaceae bacterium
CGGAAAGGCGAGCACATCCATCAGCTCGTAATACAACTCGGTCGCCGACACGAAGCCGGTCACGCGAACCCCCGGATGCTCGCGCAGCGCCTTGACGGTCTCTGCCGGAACGGGATCGCCGGTCTCGAAGTCACCGACGAGCAACAGATGCAACTGCGGCATCTCAACTCGTAACCGCTCGAACGTAGCAAACAGTTCGACGATGCCCTTATCGCGCGTCAGTCGTCCGACGAACCCAATGACCGGCACATCGCTCGGCAGCTTGAGTTGCTCGCGGATCGCAGCGGCTTGCTGCTGTTGTTCTGCGGTCAGTTGAAACCGCCGCACATTGACTCCGTTCGACGAGCCGCCGCCGAGCACAACGCACTTACTGAGCGGAGCAAGTCCGCGTTTCACAAACGCCTCTTTGAGACTGTTGCTGACGCAGATCACTTTCTGAGCACACGCGGCAGCAATGCGTTCGGTCGTATTGAGCAGCACGCTCTTGAGTCCGCGCGTCGTCTCAAGCCGGAGTCCTCGCAATGTGTAGATGCGGCCCGGCACTCCGGCGATGCGAGCTGCCAGCATGCCGAGCAATCCCGCTTTCGGAGTCCCGGCATTGACGACATCCGGCTTCAGTTCGCGCAGCAGCGTGACGAGCTTCCTCACCGCTTTGAGATCGCCGAGCGGATTGATCTCGCGCTCCATCTCAACACCAATCGCCCGCACGCCTTCGCGCGCGGCCGCGCGATCAAGCTCTTCACTCGGACTAGCAACGACGATGACGTCAAACCCGCGCTCGCGCATCAAAGCAAGCTGCCCGCGCATCAAAGCAAACGCGCTACTGCCATGCGTCGTGATATAGACGAGTCGAGGTGCATGAGACCGGAGCGTCATTGAGTCATGTCCTTCATTCATAAGACGAGCACGTCGTCGTCGTCGTCGTCGTCGTCGCATGGACTTCCAGTCCGTGCTGCCTTCTGCGAGGCGGCATCGTCTCTCTCGCTCTCTACCGACCCCGCGTCAGTGGAAGCCGCGACTGGTCGGCTAGCGCTGCCAGCCGGCATCGTCTCTCTTGCTCTCCACCGACCCTGCGTCGGTGGAAGCCGCGACTGGCCGGCTAAGGATCGTTCGAGAGGTTTGCGGCCTGCGTTGTTACGCGTCTGGCTGATAGGAACTTACCGGTACGACGGACTTGCAGTCCGTCGATGCAGAAGCGCGACGGACTGCAAGTCCGTCGTACCCGGCACTTGGCGGTAAGTTTCATCCTGCCAGTCGCCTCAGCTCACCAGTCGTTGCTCCCACCGACACGGGGTCGGCGGAGAGCAATTCGAATTACTCCCAATCGGCTGACTGCCGTTCGAAGAGCACGGGCTAGAAGCCCATGCTACGACTCAACACTCCTCTGCAATAATTCCTACTTGCCGCTTACCGATTGATGCCCAACAGCGAACTGAGTTGCGTCCCGCTCGCTTCGCGACTGCCGAAGCGAGGTTCGAAGGAGACCGCGACTCCGTAGCTGTCTTTGCTGCTGTCGAAGCTGCCGCCGATGTGAAACAGCCAATCGGCTCCGGCACGCGTCAACGTGACTGACTGACCTCGGTTTTGATTCTCAGCAATGTCGTAAGCCGTGCTGCCGGTCACGATCCATTTCGGGTTCAGCAAGTAGCTCACGCTGCTCGTGAGAATCTGACTGTCGATGTCTTTCGCTCGGACGTTGCGATAGCCGAGATAAAAGCTGCCTCGCTCCGGGCGCTGTGTCAGAAAACCGACATGCCAAAGCTGCTGTCCGCCATCAAAGGTGTCGTAAGTCGCACCGGCAAGCAGCGTCACTCGGTCACTCATCATCCAGCTATAGCGCGCCTGTAAGAGTCCGAAGTCCTCGCCGAAGTTGTCGCGATCAGACCGAGGGAAGAAGGCCGCTCCTAGATCGAGCGACATCCAATCTCGAATGCGCTGACGATCGGGCGGACCCACCTTTGTTTGCAGGCGATGATGCCAGCCGAAACGCACCGCATGCAGATCATCAACGAGCTCGTGATACGGCACGCTGACGAAATCTCCTGCACCCGATCGAACGGCATAGCGACGCGGTTCGAGGAAGCCGGGCAACGCGCCGCCAAAGGTGTTCGTGACGATCCGCTGACGCAGCCGTTCTTGCGCGTCGTCATCGAACTCGTTGTATTGAGCCAGTGTTGTGAGGTCGCGCGTCGAGTCGGTGTAAGACCAATCGAGCGTGAAGGTCATCTTGTGAGCGAGCCCATTCAGATTGAAAACCGGGCTGCGGAAGTAAGGCCAAACGCGCCACATCGAGAGGCTCGCCCGAAGCCCGCCGGTCCCGACGAAACGCTCGGCTGACGAGCCCGTCAAATCTTCTCCCCAGTAAGCCGCTTCACCTCGGACATACGGCGAGACGATGACCGGACCAATGTTGAACGGAGCGGCGAGTTCATGCCGCGTCATCAACACTGTTCCCTCAGAGCCGGCGTAGTACGGCAGCGGAGTGAAGGCTTCGGTCGGATCATTGGGACGATCCGCTTGAAAGATCTGTCCGTAGCCGGCGGATGTGTGATTCGTCCATGTGACGAGCCCATCGAGTAATGGCTCGCCTAAGCCATAGAGATCGCCCTTCGGCAACCATTGAGTGTTGTTCTCAAAGTCATTGAGTTGCGGACGACCGAGCAGCCCCCATGACCAATTCGTGTCGAAGTTTTGTTGGGCATAGAGCAGCGTCTCGTTGTCTTTGTCGCGATCGAACTCGTTCTCGTAGTACTGCTCGAGATAGTTGCGGTCGCCAATCCAACCGACTTCGCCGTTGATGAAGATCTCATTCGGAAGCTCATGCCGATGACGTCCGAAGATGCGACCGCGATTCGGATCGCGCACCTGCACGCTGCGACGATCGAGTCCGAGAATGTCCGTCGCATCGTCGCGGTTGTAGATCGTCAAGAACTCGCCCGAATGGCGATCGCCAACTCCGAAGGCATCTTCGCCTTTGTACGAACCTTCGAGGCCGAGTCCGAAGCCGCGCCGCGAATGAGCATCAACGAGCACGCTTAAGTCGAGCCCTTCCGGCTTATTCAGCGAGAACATCCGATAGGGATCCCATGACGTTTGCACCGAGACTCCGAAGGGACGATCCGATCTCACGGACGCCTTACGAATCGGGATGTTGGGATCTTCTGCCGGGCCGCTCAGATAAGGCAGAAAGCCAACGGGCACGTCACCAATCATGAAACGGTTATCGAGCGCCGTAACCCAGTCCGTCACGCCGTCATCGAACTCACCGGTCTTCGGATCGACCCATCCGCCATTGGCATGTACCCACGGATTTGTGACGCGCTCCTCATAGAAGATGTCGTTCGCTTCGAGCCGATAGCCGGGCTTGCCGAACTTGCTGCCGCTGAGCCATGCGTCTTGAGCATGAAACGACTTCTCTCCCATCTGTCGAATGCGAGCCGCTCGCACTCGCAGCGGCACATCGGATTGCATGAGCGTCACTTTGAGTTCCGCGTCGGTCATCAACGCGCGTTTGTCGCGCGCGTCATAGAAAGCCCGACTCGCTCGCAACACCGTATCGCCTTGTCGCACGACGATGTTGCCTTCGAGATAGATCTGCAGCGGCGTCTCGCGCGTTTGAAATCGCTCAGTGCCTTGCGCGAGGTTCTCGATATCCGCAGCCTCGGTCCACACGACCATATTGTCCGCAGCGAGTTCGATCGCCTTCGGATCCGGTCGTCCATCTGCCTGCGGCGAGTCGAGATTCAACTTCACTCCGCCAGTCAACATCGCGATCTGTTCGGCGGGAGTGGTGTTCGTCGAACGATCCGTGCGAACGGAGAACGGAGTCCCGGTTCTCGACGAGATGCGCACGCGTCGCAGCACCGATGTCGGCGGTTCAAGGACGAGCCCTTGAAAGTTGCTCGCGTCGACCGGCATCTGAAACGCACCGAAGGGCTGACTCACTTGCTCGACGTGAATGCGTCGCCGCGAAAGACCGCGCTGCATGAGCGGATCGCTGAGCGGTGCCTGATACTCGCGCGGCCAGCGCGATTGGTATGTGACTCCCGAATCAGACCACAGTTGCAAATAGGTCTGCTGCAACTGCTGACTGCTCGCGGCGGTCTCAATGCGCACGTCGTCTTCGAGATACACCTCGATGCGTTGTCGATTGCCGACGCGCGTTTCCCAGACAACGCCTTGCCGCGCGATCATGACAGTATCGCCCTGCTCGATCCGGCAATTGCCGCGCAGGACCGAGAGCTGAGCACCATCTTCCGTCTTCGATTGATGAGCGATATCGGCAGAGACGCGAATTGCCGGAGCAGCCGCAACGGCATCGTTCGCCGGAGCTTCCTGTGCGGACATGCGAGTGCGCAGCACGAGCGCGGCCATGAGAGCGAGTGCTCCATAGACAACGATCCAATGCCAGCGACTGCAAACAAATGCCGTCACAGTCGCACCGCATAAGAGCTTCGAAGTCGTACCGCCGCATGCTCAGACATCAGCCGAATCCTTTCGCCGTGTCGAACCAAAGCTCGAAGAGAATCCGTCTCTTCGTGGAAGGGGGCGGCTTATAGGCCAATGGGAAAAAAACGAGCAATACGGGCCGCAACGGTCGCAGCTTGATCATCGCTCAAAACTGCCGAGACAGCATTCGTGTGATTTCTGGCTCGATCGAGTTGTGGAGGCCGAGCTCTCCACTGACCCCGGCTCTGGCCTGATGAAAACTTCGCCCCCGAGTTCACCTCAGGGGTTTAACGGCCTCTGCGCCAGTCGAATT
>CAZNMS010000614.1:0-4750 GCA_964573505.1 uncultured Planctomycetaceae bacterium
GGAAGCTCAAAGTGGAGTGCCATCCGAAACACGTCATCCGCGAGCTGTCCGAGAATCTGCTCGCTCATGCCGAAGACATTACGAGGGACTTACCGGATGGCTTGCGCCATTCCGCTAGCGCGAGCGATGCGGCATGTGGTAGCGGCACCGAATGTGGTAGCGGCACGGCGCAAGCCGTCCGGTCTTTCCCGGCGCTGATTGATCCCTACGCCGTCTATCAGCACCTGCTGGACTACTGGGCCGAGACGATGCAGGACGACTGCTATCTCATCTCTGCTGATGGTTGGGTGGCGAAGACGGCTCGCATTCTGGAGACCGACAAGAAGGGCAAGACCAAAGACAAAGGCTGGAGTTGCGACCTCGTCCCCAAGCCGCTGATCGTCGCCCGCTACTTCGCCAACGAGCAGGCCGCCATCGAGACCCAGCAAGCCGCACTGGAAGCCGCTTCCGCGAACCTCGCTGAATTGGAAGAGGAACACGGCGGCGAAGAGGGATTCCTCGGAGCCCTCGACAAGATCGCCAAAGCCGAGATCACTGCTCGGTTGAAGGAGATCAAAGGCGACAAAGAGGCGAAGGACGAAGCCGCCGTTCTTCAGCAATGGCAGAAGCTCAACACCGAGGAAGCCGACCTCAAGCGCGCCATCCGCGAAGCCGAGGCCCAGCTCGACCAGCTTGCCCATGACAAATACCCGCAGCTCACCGAGCCCGAGATTCAGACGCTCGTCGTGGACGACAAATGGCTGACCACTCTGACCGCCGCCGTGCAGGGTGAACTGGACCGCGTCTCTCAAACGCTCACGAGCCGCATCCGTCTGCTCGCCGACCGCTACGCCGCACCGCTGCCGCAGCTTGTCGATGAAGTGGAAGTCTTGTCCGGCAAGGTTGACAAGCACCTCAAAAAGATGGGGTTCTCGTTATGAGACAGCCCACATCTGAATTCCTTCTAAACGCGTCGAATTCGACGGGGTTGAATTCACAGTGTTCGAAGCTCTCGTTCGGTTCTAATTGCGGCGAATTCGCCACAATGACCCACCGCAACAGCGAGCGCAACATGCGCCGTCAGATGTCAACAAGCGCGGCTAAATCGGGAATCTGAACATGGCCAAAAAGAAGAATGCTCTGATCACCGTTCAAGGTACGGACATCGCGATTTTGTCGCACCAACGGGGCGATTACATCTCGCTAACCGACATGACGAAGCACTTCGACGGTGGCGGCGCGTTGATCGAACAATGGCTTAAAAACAAGGACACAGTGCTGTTCTTGGGTGTTTGGGAGCAGATCAACAACCCCGGTTTTAATTCCCTCGAATTCGAGGGAATTAGAAATGAAGCCGGTCGGAACAGCTTCTTCCTGTCAGCCAAGAAATGGATCGCCGCTACCGGAGCGCAAGGTCTGATCGCCTCTGCGGGCCGGTATGGCGGAACCTACGCTCACAAGGACATCGCGTTTGAGTTTGGTTCCTGGCTCAGTCCTGAATTCAAGCTCTATCTCATCACGGAATTTCAACGTCTCAAAGAGGACGAAAACCAGCGTCTCTCCTTGGCTTGGAACCTCAACCGCACGTTGGCGAAGTTGAACTATCGGATTCACACCGACGCCATCAAAGAGCATCTCATTCCGCCGACGGTCACGGCGGCGCAGGCGGCCATCACCTATGCCAATGAAGCCGACGTGCTCAACGTGGCGTTGTTTGGCAAGACGGCCAAGCAGTGGCGCGAGACCAATCCCAAGCTGGACGGCAACATGCGCGACCACGCCACCATCGAGCAACTGCTGGTGTTGGCCAACATGGAAGGAATGAATGCCGAGTTCATTCGCATGTCGCTGTCACAAGGAGATCGGCTGAAGCGACTGAACGAGATCGCGATTCGGCAATTGCAGTCCCTGCTTACCAGAAACGATGTCAGGAGATTGGAACATGGCTAAACAAGGTCAGCGAACGGTCCAACCAGACGCCGATTTAGAACGAGCGAACGATGCCGGTTATCAAGAACTCGTCGCGGGCCTTTCGGCGCTGGCTGGTCAACTGAAGGCTCTGACGGACGTGGCCGTGGAGCAGGGCCGCCGAACTGTGGAAGCGATCGAAGCCTCTCGCATGCGCGATGTATCGCGGATCGAACAGGCGTTGGATCAATTGTTGGACCACTGCGGAGACACACGCGGGTTGGAATTATTTCGGCGTTTGTGTCGCTACTACTATTTCATCAACCCGGCAGCCGCAGCCGAGTATGTGTTGATTTATCGAGACCACTGGGAGTGTGATGACCCTGAGCCATTGGAAATGGAGAACGCACAATGACTTCCGCTCTCCATTCTCAATTGCCAATTATCAATTCCCAATTGCCGCCCGGCTACAAGCAGACTGAAGTCGGTGCGATCCCGGATGATTGGGACGCAGGACCGTTGAGAGGCAAAGCCGCGATTGCTCATGGCTATCCCTTCGCCAGCGTGCATTTCGTAACTCACGGCCCGTATCGCCTGACGACTCCCGGCCACTTCTATGAGACGGGCGGCTTCCGCGACATCGGTGAGAAGCAGAAATACTACGACGGTCCAGTCCCAAGTGATTATGTGTTGGAGCCGGGCGACGTGATCGTCGCCATGACGGAACAGGCAGACGGCCTACTTGGAAGCGCTGCGGTGATTCCTATGGAGCACTGCTACCTTCACAACCAACGACTTGGCCGTGTCAGCGTTTTGGCCCGCGAAGTCGAATTGGACTATCTCGTTTACGTTTTCAATTCGCCGAGCTACCGCGCCAAAGTTCGCGAGACTGCTGCTGGCACGAAAGTAAAACACACTTCACCCGAGAAGTTGCTGGAGATTCCGATCCGCCTTCCGCCACTCGCCGAGCAGCGGGCGATTGCGGGGGCGTTGAGCGATGTGGATGTCCTGATCGGCGCGCTGGACCAGCTCATCGCCAAGAAGCGCGACCTCAACCAGGCCGCCATGCAGCAACTCCTCACCGGCCAAACCCGCCTCCCCGGCTTCGCCCCCGCCAACCGGCAATTTCAACAAAGCGAAATCGGGATGCTGCCAGAGGATTGGGAGGTCGAGCGGGTGCAAGAATTGGCAACGATCAAGACAGGATCGCGAAATACGCAAGATCGCGTTGAAGACGGCGCTTACCCGTTCTTCGTGAGGTCATCGACGATCGAGCGAATCAACAGCTACTCGTTCGATGGGGAGGCTGTGCTAACTGCGGGCGACGGAGTCGGGACAGGCAAAGTGTTTCACTACGTCAACGGCAAGTTCGACATCCATCAGCGCGTCTACAAGATCAGCGACTTCTCGCCGCGACTGGTTGGCCGTTTCTTCTTCCTTGTCTTTAGCACCCGATTCTATGACCGCATCATGTCGATGACTGCAAAGTCGTCTGTCGACTCTGTTCGCATGGAAATGATCGCCGACATGCTCATCCCCCTGCCTTCGGCTTCCGAGCAAACCGCGATCGCGGAAGTGCTCTCGGACATGGACGCGGAGATTGCGGCGTTGGAGCAGCGGCGGGAGAAGACCCGCGCCCTCAAGCAGGGCATGATGCAGGAACTCCTCACCGGAAAGACGCGGCTGTTATAGTCCCGGCGGATGCCGAATCTGACTCACGCCGCATTGAGATCGTAAGGAATGTTACATGCCCACCCCGAATCTGGCCCTCGACGAACAACAGCTTGAGCAACTGGAGCGCGATTATCCCGCCGCCTCAGGAGTCGCGTTCTCGAATGCCTATCAGCAAGCCGTCCAAGCCGGGTTGAGCGTGATGGTCTCGGACAATGGTTCGCTGTTCGAGGTCTCCCCGGACGGTCAACGCCGCTTCGTGAAGTCCATCACGCCTCCGATCCCAGCCCAGCCGGGCAGAAAGATCTCGATCTCGTGACGACTCCCATCCCTCGGCTCCGCATGTTCGCTGGCCCGAACGGTTCCGGGAAAAGCACGCTCAAGACCGTGCTGCCGCAGGAATTGCTCGGCGTCTACGTGAATCCCGATGAGATCGAAGCCGCGATTCGTCGGCGAGGATTCCTTGATATCGCCGAGTTCGGCATCGAGTTCAAAGCCGGTCTGGACCACCTGCTACTGAACTTCTTCCGGCAGTCACGATTCCTCGATGAGGCAGGCTTCGCCAGCGAAGTTGCCAAGCTCGAAGCCGCGCATGGTCGGCTCGATTTCTCGCATGTGACGGTCAATTCGTACTTCGCTTCCGTCGCCGCAGACTTTCTGCGGCAACAACTCTTGAAGCAAAAGACGTCCTTCACGTTCGAGACGGTGATGTCGTCACCGGACAAGGTGCAGCTCCTTGAGCAAGCCCAGCAACTCGGCTATCGAACCTACCTGTATTTCATCGCGACCGACGACCCCGCTATCAACATTTCGCGTGTGCAGAATCGTGTGAAACAGGGCGGCCATCCCGTTCCCGAAGACAAGATCGTCAGCCGTTATCACCGTTCGTTGGACCTGCTGATGGAAGCGATCCGTCACACGAACCGAGCCTACGTTTTCGACAACTCGGGCCATCAACAAGAGCGGACTTGGCTGGCTGAAATCACCGATGGGCAGATCCTCGAAATCAAGGCGGATCAAATCCCCGCATGGTTCGGAAAAGCCGTGCTTGAGAAGACCACGCTTCAAGGGCCAATTGAATGAGCATTCCCGAGAAACCTCGTTCCGAACGCACGACCCAGAATCGCGTCATCGCTTTGTTCACGGATCAGTCGCGCCCGGATTGTTTGGGCTATCGCTATCTCGGCGACTG
>CAZNMS010000615.1:0-4750 GCA_964573505.1 uncultured Planctomycetaceae bacterium
AGTGTCGGCTTTTGCTCCGCAAAAGCTTTCTTTCGCGGAGCGAAAGGCGACTATCTGCACCGCTAAACGATGCGACCCGACTTCTTCACTCCTCATCTCCTCAATTAGGACTCCTCATGCTGCGACGCTTATTCGCTCTCCCGCTGATTCTGGCTGTAGCAACGACTACATCAGCCGCTGATCCCACTCCCGACGAACGCGCGAAGAAGGCGATCGACGCGCATGTCGAGAAAATGAAGCCGCTCGAAAAGGAAGCAGGCATCGCATGGTGGGCGGCCAATGTGACCGGTAAGGACGAAGACTTTCAAAAGAAGGAAGTCGCTCAAAACAAGATCGACGCGCTGCTGTCGAACCCGGTCGCGTTTCGCGAATTGAAGTCGCTCAAAGAGGCCGGTCGCATCTCCGATCCGTTGCTCGCGCGGCAAGTCGAAGTCGTCTATCTCCAGTACCTCGAAAAGCAGGTTGATCCCTTCGTGCTGCGAGAAATGGTCGCGAAGGCCAATGCGATCGAGAAAGCCTTCAACGTCTTTCGCGCGAAGGTCGACGGCAAAGAACTCTCAGAGAACGACGTCCATAAAGTGCTGAAGAACTCGAAGGACTCCGACGAGCGGCGCAAAGCATGGGAAGGCAGCAAAGGAGTCGGCTCGGTCGTTGAGAAGGATCTGATTGCTCTCGCGAAGCTCCGCAATCAAGCGGCGATGCAGCTCGGCTTCGGCAACTATCACCAAATGATGCTGTACCTCAACGAGCAGGATCAGGCGGCGATCCTCAAGCTGTTTGATGAACTCGATGAACTCACACGCGGCCCGTTCCTCGCTGCCAAAGCCGAGTTCGACGAGAAGCTCGCCGCTCATTGCGGCATCAAGGTCAGTGATTTGCGGCCATGGCACTATCACGACCCGTTCTTTCAAGAATCCCCGGCGGTCTTCGGAGCGGATCTCGACGCGATCTACAAATCCGCCGACATCCTCAAGCTCTGTCGGACTTTTTACACCGGCATCGGTCTGCCGATTGATGACGTGCTCGAACGCAGCGACCTCTTCGAGAAGTCCGGCAAGTCGCCGCATGCTTTCTGCACCGACATCGACCGGGAAGGCGATGTCCGCGTGCTCGCGAATGTTGTCCCGATCGAACGCTGGATGGACACGATGCTGCATGAGCTCGGACACGCGGTCTATTCGAGCAAGAACATTCCGCAGTCGGTGCCGTATGTGCTGCGAGGAGCCTCGCACATTCTCACAACCGAGGGGCTCGCGATGCAGATGGGGCGGCTCAGCAAGAGCGGTGCATGGCAGGAGCAAATGGGGATCGCGCCGACGGATGCCGCCGAACGTCGCAAGATGGACGCCGCCGGAGCAAAGGTGCTCCGCAATCAGTTGCTGATCTTCTCGCGCTGGTGTCAGGTGATGCTGAGATTCGAAAAAGGGCTCTACGAGAACCCCGATCAAGACCTCAACGCCTTATGGTGGAACCTCGTTGAGAAGTATCAGGGGCTGCGTCGTCCTGAAGGCCGCAACGCTCCGGACTACGCGAGCAAGATTCACATCGTTGCCGCACCGGTCTACTACCATAACTACATGATGGGCGAGCTCTTCGCGTCGCAGGTGCATCACACGATCGCACGCGAGCTTTACGACGGCGCGAATCCTCGAACCGTGACCTATGTGAAGAACCCAAAGGTCGGCGACTTCTTACGAGCAAAGGTCATCGCTCCCGGCCAAACGCTGAATTGGAACGCGCTGACAAAGCACGCAACCGGCGCCGAGCTGAACCCGCAAGCCTTCGCGAAAGACTTCCGCGCGGAGTAATCGAGGCGGGCATGAGTGACTCGCCGAGATTCGCACTCAGAGTGCGAGTCACTCGACTCACGCCTTAAGCCCCAAACGGGGCGAGATTCGAAAGCCGCTCGGCGTTTAGCGAAGGTTTAACTCGGATCGACTCGAACCTTCATGCTGGTGATCGAATCGCGCCCCGTTGGGGCTCTGCCGACGCGCACT
This sequence comes from uncultured Planctomycetaceae bacterium, assembly GCA_964573505.1. Lineage (GTDB taxonomy): Bacteria > Planctomycetota > Planctomycetia > Planctomycetales > Planctomycetaceae > AM-0621. The sequence goes on from CAZNMS010000615.1 coordinate 1,998, forward strand.
CCGATCCCCCAGTCCTATCGGACTGGGCTATCGAATCCCGCCCCGTTGGGGCGAAGACTTAAACAGCGAACGCCGCAACTCGTGCGTCCGGTTTGTGGATGACGGCGGCTTCTGCGATGTAGCCGCCGTTACATCCGCCCTGCCCCGTTGCCGCGAGCGTCAGGCATCTGCGTTAGCGGAAGCGAAACGTCTGCCGGACGAAGCGCACGAAGCGTGCGGCGAGTGATTGCGGAGCGGCTTCGATCGTTGCTTCGCCGATGCCGCGCGGGATGAAGTCGCGGGGCGAGTCCGATTCGTCGAGCGTCACTCGCGCGAAGTACGCCGTGCTGACCGGACGAGAGACTCCGTCGCTGCCGACCTTTGTCGGGAAACTCGGATGCTCGAGCAGTTCTCGCGGCGCGACGCTCACATCGCTCTCGGCAATGTCGGCAACGAGCCCCGTTACCGAACTGAGTCCCGCGTGCTCAAGCAACATCGTCACGCGCTGCGCGGTCGTCACGAACTCGATCGCGTTCTCTTCAATCGCGACCGTCGCTTCGAAGCGTCCCGTCGGGGCAAGCCAACAAAACTCCGTGCCCGTTTCGAGCGTCGCTCCGATGTTGGCGGGATCGAGTGCAGAGCCGGTCCATGCAACGAGCTTCGTCATGCGATCCGGCTCGCGATCAGCAACCTCAGGAGCAGCGAGCACTCGTCCGGCGATCGGCGCTCGAATGACGAGCTTCTCGGCATCGGACTGACGCTGCTTCAACTCGTCGCGCTTCTTTGAGAGCCGTTCTTGAGTCGTCGGGATCAGCGCGTCGACTTGCTCTCGCTCACGAGTACGCCGCGCTTCGAGGTTTTGAAGCTGTCGCTCAAGCAACGCGACCTCGCCGACTAACACCGTGAGATCACGCTCGATCTGCAAGTTCTCTAAGTGACCGATGACATCTCCGGCGGCCACTTGCTCTCCCACTTTGACGGCCCAAACGAGTCGTCCTTGCTGCGCGACGAAGACGCGTTTGAGGTTCTCCGGCTGCACAACGACGGGAGCAGAAACCGAATACGGCAAGGGAGTCGTGACGATGAAGCCGAGAGCCGCGAGCACCAACACGCTGCGCCACCAGAATCGCGGCCAATTCACAGTTCGGCTCCAGAACGGATTACTCACCAATTGCCCGAGCACCCACAACGGGCCGAGCACGACTCCGAGAACACTGATCGCCGCTAAGACGACCGCCACTGGCTGCAGACCATACGGCGACAAAATGTCGTCAACAAACCACAGAATGCCCCACAACATCAGCAGCCGATAGATGCCCGCAGCAATGCCCCAAACAGCGAGCAGCAGCCGATGTCGCTCGGGCATCAAGCGTTGATTGGCAACATCGGCGCTGAAGAACCAGCGCCCGACGGCGTTGCTGACAAGCGCACTGGCTTGCTGCCGGAGGTTCGGGATCTCAAGCACGTCGGCCATGATGTAGTAGCCGTCGTACCTCAGCAGTGGGTTGCCGTTGAAGAAGAGGGTGCTGACCGTGCAGACGACAACAACATTCAAACACAGCGAGTTAAAGAAGCCCGGCAGCGAGAACCACCATAAGAAAAGGGACGTCGTTGCGAGCAGCAATTCAAAATACATCCCCGCGCTGCTGATCGCGATGCGGCGCCAACGACTGGGCAACATCCATGCGTCGGACACATTGCAATAAAGGCACGGCGTGCCGACGAGCAGCATGAAACCCATCTCATGACATTCCGCGCCGAAGTGTCGGCAGCTCAATGCATGTCCGAACTCATGCAGGATCTTCGTCGCCGCCAATGTCCCGGCGAGCCATATCCAATTCGACGCCGAGAAGAACTCATGAAAGCGCGGCAGCTTCATTTGCAGAGCGTCGATCTGCACGATGGCAAACACGAGCCCGCTCAAGATCCATAGCCCCGCGAGCGACGCTCCGAACGGTCGAAAGAGCACTCGCGCAAAGGGCAGCAACGCATTGAGCACCGCATGCGGATCGACGCCGCGAAATCGCATCGCGAGCAAGCTCGAAGCCGCCCCGATCAGTCGCTGCCGTTCGCCGAGTCGCTGCCGCTCGCCAATCACTTCGGACTGCCCGGCGGAATCAGAGACGATCAGATTCGAGCTATGCATCATCGCCAGAAACGACTGCAACTGCGGCAGTGCGAGTCGCATGGGGGCGAACTGATCTTCGAACCGCTTGCGGATATCTCGCAGCGAAACAGTGCCATCCAACATTTGCAGCACTGCGAACTCTTCGGGCTTGAGCTGATAGTAGCGCAGCGAGATCGGGTCTTTGACGTGCCAGAATCGCGTGCCCGCAAAGCTGACTTCATGACACTCTAAGTCTGCTCGCCGACGTAGCGGCAAGATGCGAGTTTCAGCGGAGTGAGCAGACTGCAAAACGGACACGCGGAAATCTCCGGCACTCGCAGAAGGGATCAAGAAGACTGCCTGCGTCGCCGTCGCATGACTCTCCAACTCGAGCCAATGGCGAAGAAGACGCTCGACTTAGGGAGTCAAGCTACGGGCAGATTCAACGGCGAGACGTATAGCTCGGCAGTTGATCTTGCGCGTAGGCCATCGCCCGATGAGGCGAGTGCATTTAGAGAGACTCTGCCTTTGATCAATGGTCGCCTTTCGCTCCGCGAAAGAGCGTCTTCGTTGCGGCGTCATCGTGCGTTGATGCATCACATACGGAGACACGTTTGAAGACGCTCTTTCGCGGAGCGAAAGGCGCCCACAACAACTCAAGATTACT
>CAZNMS010000616.1:0-4736 GCA_964573505.1 uncultured Planctomycetaceae bacterium
CCTGTTCATGTACGGAGGACCATCTCACGTCGACACGTTCGAATATAAGCCGGAGCTCTATCCGCTCGACGGCAAGACGATCCCCGTGAAGACGTTTGGACGCGGCGGGCACAAGAACAACGGCCGCGTCGTCGGGCCGAAGTGGCAGTTCAAGCAATACGGCGAGTGCGGCAAGCACGTCTCGGATCTGTTTCCGAACGTCGGCACCTGCGTTGACGATATGGCCTTCATCCACTCGATGTATGCCGAGTCTCCCATTCATGGCTCAGCGATGTTGATGATGAATTCCGGTCGCGTGCTCAGCGGGCATCCTTGCATGGGCTCATGGGTGACATACGGGCTCGGCAGCGTGAATGAGAATCTGCCGGGGTTTGTTGTGATGCTCGATAACTCGGGCGGCCCGATCAGCGGGGCGAAGAATTGGTCGAGCGGCTACATGCCCGCCGCGTTTCAAGGCACGGTGATCAAGGCCAGCAGCACGCCCATTCAAAGCCTCGTGCCGCCCGAAGGGATGTCACGAGAGTTACAGCGAGACTTGCTCGACCGCCTGCGTGAGAAGAATCAGGAGCATCTCGCCTCGCGCGTCGACAACACCGAACTCAGTGCTCGCATCGCAAGCTACGAACTCGCTTTCAAGATGCAGCAGCACGCACCGGAGGCAGTCGAGTTCGCGCAAGAGTCGGCTGACACTCAAGAGCTGTATGGCCTCGACGATCCGAAGACTGAGGACTTCGGCAAGAAGCTGTTGCTCACGCGGCGGCTGATCGAACGCGGCGTGCGGTTCGTGCAGGTTTACTCCGGCGGCAACCACAACGATTACAACTGGGATGCGCACGGAGATCTTGTCGCCAATCACACGAAGCACGCGGGAGCGACCGATCGTCCGATCGCTGGCTTCCTCAAGGATCTCAAGCAGCGCGACATGCTGAAGGACACGATCGTGATTTGGGGCGGCGAGTTCGGTCGGCAGCCGACTGCCGAGTATGCGTCAGGCACCGGTCGCGATCACAACGCCTATGGCTTCACGATGTGGACGGCGGGCGGCGGCATCAAGGGCGGCACGAGCGTCGGTAAGACGGACGATCTCGGCAGCGCAGCAGTGGAAGATCGATTCCATGTGAAGCACCTGCATGCGACAGTGCTCAATCAACTCGGCCTCGACCCGAACGCGCTGTCGTACTTCTACGGCGGCCTCGATCAAAAGCTCGTCGGAGTGCAGGCGGTTGATCCCATTAAGCAAATCATCTGAGCGGGCGAGCGGGCGGAAACCATTCGCTGACGCGTTCGTCTCACGAATGACGGCACTCAAAACAGAACGGGCCGAGAGCAACCAGTAATGGCAACTCTCGGCCCGTTTCGTTTGAGTCGGCAACGCAGAGTAAGAATTCTTACTTGATGCCCAGCATATTGATGAGCGGTCCCGCGACAACGCCGTAGTCGCCGGCTCGCCAGTTGTAGCGCACGAGGTCGAACATCACGCCGCCTGCGAGCACCATCAGCAGTGCAGACACAAGAGTGACCGCAAAGACGAGCCCGCCCCATTCTTGCTCGACGGCGACCATCTTGACCGTAGCGGGCGCTGCTCCTTCAACACTGCCGTCGCCGTCGTCTTCGGACTCGAAGTCATCGTCGTCCGCAAGGAAGTCTTCGCCGCCTTCGTCTTCGAGTTCGTCGTCTTCGCCAACAAGATCTTCTTCGGCTTCGGACTCATCTTCGAACTCATCGCCGCCTTCGAGATCAAAGGTCTCGTCGGAGTGTTCGGGCTCTTTGCCGCGTTTCTTGATCATCGTTGCGCCGCGATCATCGGCGGCGTCATCGTCATCGAAGAGCAGCACGCTCGTGTCGGACGAGCCACTGTCGCCCTCCATTGCTCCGAGTTCGAAGTCGGTATCGGACTCGCCGCCTTCGTCGTCGTCGGCGCCATAGCTCGGCATTTGCACGAGCGTCGCCGAATCGTCGCTCGTCTTCTTGCCTCTGCCGCTCATCTTGATGAGTGGAGCAGTTGCTTCCATTGATGCGCCATCGAGCGACAACCCGCTGTCATCCGGCAAGTCGAGAGCAATGCCGCTATCGCCCGCCGTATCGAGCGTGATGCCATCATCGTCTCCGACAGCCAATGAGATGTCGCTGTCGGTGCCAGTATCAAGAGCAATGCCGCTGTCGCCAGTCAGGTCCAGCGAGATGCCGCTATCCCCTTCCGATTCCAGTTTGATGCCGCTGTCTGAACCGAGCTTGATGTCGCTGCCTTCGCCAATCACGAACCCGTCACCGGAGAGGTCTTCATCTCCCGAGTCCGCAATGGCGAGCGGCATGTCTCGATTCGCGCCGGCGAGACTCACATCACTATCACTGTCGGGACGCGGGCGGCGCTTGTTCGGCAGCAACCGAACGTCGCTATCGGACTGATCGCCGACCATTCGCACGTCGCTGTCGGAGTCGGTCTTGATGAGCCGCACGTCGCTATCGCTATCAGGATCAAGCTTCATCGGCTGCGTCTTATCGAGCAGTCGGACATCGCTATCCGAGTCCGCGCCGCTGAGATTGATCTCGCTGTTTGAATCGCTGAGCTTCGCATCCTCGTAGTCAACGGCGAGACGCACATCGCTGTCAGAGTCGCCCATTCCCGGCAGCGCATGAGCGCTGTTGTCGTCATCGTCGTCGTCGAGAGCCAATACGAGATCCTGACTCGAATCACCGAACGAGATTGGGATGTCAGAACTACTACCGCCTTCGAGATCGTGCTCGCTGCTTGAGTCACCGAACGAGATCGGAATGTCTTTGCTCGAATCTTCGTCGGTCAGAATGCGACTGCTATCGCTCGCCGACTTCTTCCTGCCGATGACGTTGCTCGAGTCGGACAGCACCGGCTTCCCGCCCTTGATCTTGCTGGAGTCCGACGGCTTCATGAGGTCGTCGTCGAGCATCAATCGCACGGAGCTATCTGAGGCGCCTTCATCCCCGGCATCGAACAGATTGAGATCGCTCTCTTCGGACAGAACATTACTGTCACCGGCTTTGCGAATAATCGTCGGCTGCTCGCCGATGTCGTCATCGCCGCTGAACACAGATTGATCGCCGCCACCGAAATCCAATTCGAGATCGGGAGCAAGCACCGGCACATCCGGGTCCGAGTCGGCAGTCATCTTGCGGCCGAACTCGTCGAGGTCCTCTTCACGGAACTTCCAATTGCCGCGATCAGCGAAGCCGCGCAGGTCACCCTTCTCGCGAGCTTTCCGGAGAGCCTCTTGCGAGACGCCCAACTTGGCTGCCGCTTCATCCAGACTCAAATACTTCTTCGCCATGAGTGCCGACCTACGACGTTGGAGTTCGACGGGGAACGAAGCCAAGGGTGCTCGCTGCGAGACAAGACGCGTTTGCGTTCGACGGCTCACATTGAAACGAACCACTGGCTCATTGCGGACGCGGCCGATTCTAGGCCGCTGAGACTGCGAATCCATGAGCACTACCGGCAGTGTTGATCTGACTGGCAGAAGTCACACAGACGGACCTTGTCCGCAATCGCTACATCTTCACGAGGAAAGTATCCACTCCGCTGCGTCGCGGAGGCCCCCATTTGAGGGACCATTCGCAAACTACTACCCTCGCTGCGCAGCTATGCGGAGTTGGCAGATTTTTCCAAAAGGACAACCCATGCGACGACTCGTCCAATTGATGCTGGTGCTCGGAGTTCTCGGTGCAGCCAGTCATTTCGCTCTCACGCGCACGCCCGAAGGAACCCGGCCATCCGGTCTTTCCATCATCGAAGAGCCGAAAAATCCATGGACGAAAAAGGAACTCAACAACAAAGCCGACAGCTTCCAGTTTGCGATCGTCACGGATCGGACGGGCGGGCATCGGCCCGGCATTTTTCAGAAGGCCGTTGATCGCATCAATTTGGTGCAGCCGGAGTTCGTCGTCTCAGTCGGCGACTTGATCGAGGGCTACTCGGAAGACCCCGGAGCATGGGCTCTTGAATGGGCCGAGTTCGAATCGCACATCAACGCGTTGCAGATGCCGTTCTTCCTGTGTGTCGGCAATCACGACACCAGCAACGTGCCGATGAGCAACGAATGGAAACGTAAGTTCGGTCGGACTTACTACCACTTCCGTTATCGCGACTGCTTGTTTCTCGTGCTGAACTCGGAAGACCCGCCTTGCACGAAGGACATCGAGTTCCAATTCAGCGAGGCTCAGCAACGCTGGGTCGCTCAGACATTGGCCGAGAACAAAGACGTCCGTTGGACCTACGTCTTCATGCATAAGCCCACTTGGACTTACCCGAAGGCGGACCTTGTGAAGCTCGGCTGGCAGTCGATCGAGGATGCGTTGCAAGGCCGCAAATACACCGTCTTCGCCGGGCATAAGCACGAGTACGGCAAGTTCATCCGCAAGGGTATGGAATATTACATGCTCGCAACGACGGGCGGCGCCTCGAAGCTGACGGGCATCGCCGACGGCCGCTTCGACCACTTTGTCTGGGTGACGATGAAAGACGAGAAGCCGGTTATCGCGAACCTTCTGTTGGAAGGCGTCGAGAGCAGCGATGTGAAGAAGGGCGTCGTCGTCCCGCCGGCTCCGGCAACACCTGCGCCGACTGCAGGTCCGCAGAAGCCGTAACGGCAAATACACGCAGCGAGCAGCGAGGGGTCGGGTCTACGAAATTTCGAAATTGGCGGGAGTAAATCTCTGCCCGCGAGCGAAGTCCGCTCCCCGCCAATTTCGAAATTTCGTAGACC
>CAZNMS010000617.1:0-4728 GCA_964573505.1 uncultured Planctomycetaceae bacterium
GAATCCTGATGCGCGCGAGATCGTCGACGTTGTCATTCAATGGTTTCGTAGCGTTTGAGCGATGCCGTCATTGTGTAGTCGCGATTACAAGCGCTTTCTTTTTCCTGTCTCCAATCTTCCTGTCATTTTTCTTCCCTCTCACTCATCCAAAGGCAGGGTCTGACAGGAAGATTGGAGACAGGAAGATGGAAGGCAGAGGACTCAGCGACTGAGGACGACCATCGTTTGGTGAAACTGCTCGTCTTGAAGTTAGAGCGAAGAGCGAACTCCTTGATGGTGGGCCGGCGCTCGCGAACAAACTTTGAGCAAACTCTCAACTACCGCCGTAGATCCCGCTTGATCGCACCGGCATACCGATGCTTCACGAGCTTGTCCGCACCCTACGAATTGCAAACCCCGTGCAGCTCGTTGCTAAGTCTCGGAGAGTCAAGCTACGAGAGGCGGCATCGCTGCTTGAGCGGTTCGGCACAGTTTCTTGAGGTCACTACAGTCCCGCCGACTTTGTCCCTGAATTTGAAAGGAACTCAATGCGACATCGACTTCTTGCTCTGCTGTTGGCGGTGCTCAGTGTCTCCACTTTGTCTGCGACGCCGGCTGCTGAGCAGCGGCCCAATATCGTCGTCATTCTTTCGGACGATATGGGGTTCTCGGATCTCGGCTGTTATGGCGGTGAGATCAAGACGCCGAATCTCGATCGGCTTGCAAGCAATGGGTTGCGGTTCTCTCAGTTCTACAACACTGCGCGCTGCTGCCCGACTCGAGCTTGCTTGATGAGCGGCCTTTATCCGCATCAAGCCGGTGTCGGGCACATGATGAATGATTGGGGCCACGACGGTTATCGCGGTGAGCTCAATCGTCGCTGCGTCACGATTGCGGAAGCTCTCAAGACGAATGGCTACGGCACCTACATGGTCGGCAAGTGGCACGTCACGAAGCACACAAAGCCGAACGGGCCGAAAGACAATTGGCCGCTGCAACGCGGGTACGACCGCTTCTATGGCACGATCACCGGCGCAGGTAGTTTTTATGACCCCGGCACGCTCACACGAGATAACTCGATGATCTCACCGCTCGCCGATCCCGAGTATCGGCCCGAGCAGTACTACTACACCGAAGCTCTCACCGATCACGCCGTGCGGTTCGTCAACGAGCATGCAACCTCAAAGCGCGAGCAGCCGTTCTTCCTCTATGTCGCGTTCACGGCGGCGCATTGGCCGATGCATGCACTCGAACGAGACATCGCGAAGTACCGCGACTTCTACAACGACGGCTATGAGCCGATTCGCAAAGAGCGTACTCGCCGCTCGCTCGAACTGGGGCTCATCAAACCCGAGTGGCCGGTGAACCCGACCGTCGGTGATTGGAGCAACGTGAAGCACAAAGAGTGGGAGTCGCGTTGCATGCAGGTCTATGCGGCGATGATCGACAATATGGATCAAGGCATCGGGCGGCTCGTTGAGTCTCTGAAGAAGAATGGTCAGCTCGACAACACATTGATCCTCTACATGCAGGACAACGGCGGTTGTCAGGAGACAGTGGGGCGGCAGGGCAACGGCAAACGTCCGGCAGTTGCGAGCTTGCCGCCGATCACTGCGGATGCATTGCGAGGCGACATCATCCCGAAGCAAGACCGCGCGGGAGTCCCGACGTTGCAAGGCCCGCATGTGATGCCCGGTCCGGCTGATACTTACATCGCTTACGGACTCAATTGGGCCAATGTCTCGAACACTCCTTTCCGCGAGTACAAGCACTTCGTGCATGAAGGCGGGATCTCGACGCCGCTGATCGCGCATTGGCCGACCGGCATTCGACGGCACGGAGAGATCGAACATCAGCCGGGGCATCTCATCGACATCATGGCGACGTGCATTGATGTCAGTGGCTCGAAGTACCCGCGCGATTTCGGCGGCGAGTCGATTCAGCCGTTTGAAGGTACGAGTCTGAAGCCGGCATTCAAAGCAGAAGCACTCAACCGCAAGCAACCGATCTACTGGGAGCACGAAGGCAACCGCGCGGTCCGTGACGGCGAATGGAAGCTCGTCGCGAAAGAGGACGCGGAGTGGGAGCTCTACAACATGCAGGCCGATCGCACGGAGACGAAGAATCTCGCGGCATCGCATGCCGATGTTGTTGCGCGGCTTTCGAAGAAGTGGGACGAGTGGGCCGCTCGCGCCAACGTCTTGCCGCTCGGAATGTGGCGCGGGCCGAAGAAGTAATAGTGCGTCTTTTGGGTAGGACGGACTTGCAGTCCGTCGCTTCTCACGACGTTCGACGGACTACAAGTCCGTCGTACCAATGTTCCTCATCCAGTGTGCCGGCCCGCCCGGCGAGGAACTCCTCTCTATCTCAACTCTTTGATCAACATGAAGTCATTGCTCAACGCCGAAGTCATTCACGATCGCGTTCAAAATCTGGGGCGCGAGTTGTCGATCGCCTATCGGCATAAACCGCTGACGGTCGTCAGCGTGCTCACGGGGAGTTTGGTGTTCGTCGCCGATCTCGTGCGCGAGATTGAGACTCCGCACCGCATGGGGGTCGTGCATGCCTCGAGCTATCGCGGCAAGACGACAGTGCCGGGCGAATTGACGATCAGCATGAATCTCGTGCCGGACATTCGCGGTCGCGATGTGCTGATCGTCGACGACATCTTCGACACCGGCCAAACGCTGAAGCGGATCGTTGAAGCGTTCGAGTCATACGGCCCGGCGAGCATCAAGACGGCGGCACTGCTGCTGAAGGAAGGTCGCAGCACAGTCGACATCACTCCCGACTACTTCTGCTTCCGCATTCCGAACGTTTTCGTTGTCGGATACGGGCTCGACTACAACGACGACTTCCGCCATCTGCCCTACATCGCGGAGATGGAAGAGGCGGATCTTTGATGCCTCTTACGAGACGCAGCGGATTACGATCGTCGGTCGCACGGGTATACCCCGCGTCCCTTTTTGAGCGGGGTCGAGAGACTCGCTCGGCACAATGGCACTTATCGAGGAGTTCTCGTCGCATGTCTGACACTGAGGTCGAACACGTATTGGTTGTCCCGACGTTGTTGTTTCACGAAATCGGGTACTTTCAAGGCTTTCACGAAGACGTGACCCCGTACCTCAAGACCCTGCTTGATCCGACTTATACGCGCTACATGCCCCGCAATTTGGCCGAAGAGGATCCGAGCTTTAAGCAGCTCATCCCGTACTGCATCTTCAAGCACGGTGACAGCATTTTTTGTTACACACGAGGCACATCGCAGGGCGAAGCGCGGTTGCATGCGAAGCGTTCGATCGGCGTCGGCGGGCATATCTCGACGGTTGATCGAGACTCCTCGAACGAGCCGTATGCCGCCGGCATGCAGCGCGAGCTTGATGAAGAGATCGAGATCGGATCGACGTTCTCGACGCGGATGTTGGGGTTGCTCAACGACGACTTAACGGAAGTTGGCAAAGTCCATCTGGGGGTCGTCCATATTTTTGAGTTGAACGAGCCGCAAGTTGCCCCCCGGGAAAAGTCGATGATTAAGGCCGGGTTCCTACCGTTGGCACAATTGGTCAAGGAACGCGACCAATTTGAAACATGGTCGCAAATTTGCCTCGATTTCTTGGCCCGCTAAAGCCGAGAGCGGCGACCTGCAAAGCCGGTTGCGGCATAGGACGAATGGGACCGATAGGACTGATAGGAAGCAGTTTGCGTTTCCGAGTCTTGTTGAAGACGCGGCGTTGCTTCGGCGTTGATCGTCATCACGGCACACGGACGTGCCGGCCATCCTCAGATAAAGGAGTGTCTTAATGGACCTATCACGACGCGGATTCTTTGCAGCAGGAGCGATCGCGGCTGCTGCGGCAGTGCCTTCGATCGCGACTGCTCAAGAGGCGAAATCGGCGGCTGGTCCCGCTGCTGCCGCCGCGCCCGCTGCTCAACCGGCTCCCGGTCAGCTCACTGAAGAGCAACTCGACAAGCTGCTCAAAGCAATGGGATTGAAGCCGGAGAAAGTCGAGAAGCGATACGACTTCGTCTTCCGCTCAGTCCACAACAAAGAGGACTGGGATCTCTCGATGACGGCGGTGCTCAGCGCCGACGGACGCTCGATTTGGATCATGGCATGGCTCGACGAGATGCCGAAAGCGGCTGCTGATGTTCCGCGTACTTCGCTGCTGCGTTTGCTGGCGGCGAACGATCGGCTGGGTAATGGAAAGTTCTTCGCCTATGTCGCGAGCAACCGTCGCTTCGTGCTGCAGCGCGTGATGCCGAACGAGAACATCTCGACGAAGGGCTTCCGCGACGCACTGCAAGATCTCGGTTCCGCCGTCTGCGAGACCTATCCGTATTGGTCAGTCGCGAACTGGAGCGAGAAGCCTGCGGCGACGGGAACGACTGCCGGAACGACGGGCTCCGGCCCGGCCGCTGATCAAGGCGTGCAAGCGGCTCAGCCGGGATTGCAAGGCGCCGGCAAGACGCCGACGCGGACCGCAACTTCCGAGAAGGGCACGTCGATCAAGTAAGGAACAGTCGGCGAATGACTTCGCGACGTTGCGTCGCGCAGGTCGGACGCCTACGTCCGACAGCGACGCAGCACGGACGTAGGCGTCCATGCTACGAATCCGGAATCAGTGAGCAGCCGGTCGTTTCGGGGGGAGCGACCGGCTTGCTTCGTTTCTGCACGTCGCGATTGTGCCGCACGCGATAGTCGCCTTTCGCTCCGCGAAAGGCAGCTTTTGCGGAGCAAAAGCCGACGCT
>CAZNMS010000618.1:0-4726 GCA_964573505.1 uncultured Planctomycetaceae bacterium
CGTTCCCAAGCAGAGCTTGGGAACGAGTGATGTTTGCTTTCCCTTTCAGAACCCCACTCTTCCCTCTCTAGGAGCTGTTGCATGTCGGATTTATTACTCCCTTCTCGTCGTGACTTCATTCGATCTTCTTCGGCTGTGCTCGGCGCGGGAGCGCTGTTGAACTCGGCTTTGAACAGCGGGGCCTATGCCGCCGGTAATGACACGATTCGAGTCGGTCTCGTCGGCGCGGGCGGACGCGGTTCGGGTGCGGCGACTCAAGCGCTGCGTACCGAAGGCTCAGTCAAGCTCATTGCTGTTGCCGATGCGTTTAAGGACTCGCTCGAAGGCGGCTTGCGCGGCATTCGCGGCGGTCTCGGCGATCAAGCGGCTGAGAAGGTGCAGGTCGCTGAAGAGAATAAGTACGTCGGGCTCGATGCCTTCCAAAAGCTGTGCGACAACAAAGACGTCGATCTCGTCATCCTCGCGACGCCGCCGGGCTTCCGTCCGATGCAGATTGAAGCCGCCATCAAGGCCGGCAAGCACGTCTTCAGTGAGAAGCCCGTTGCTGTTGATGCTCCCGGCGTTCGCAAGGTGCTCGAAGCCTGCAAGCTCGCCAAAGAGAAGAACCTGAAGATCGGCGTCGGTCTGCAGCGCCACCATCAAGCGAACTACATCGAGACCATCAAGCGCATTCACGACGGCGCGATCGGTGACGTTGTTGCTCAACGCGTTTACTGGAACGGCGGCGGCGTTTGGGATCCGCGTAAGACGCGCGAGCAATGCCAGTCGGAAATGGAGTATCAAGTTCGCAACTGGTACTACTACACATGGCTCAGCGGCGATCACATCGACGAGCAACACATTCACAATCTCGATGTCGGCTGCTGGGTGAAGAACGCCTTCCCGACTGAGTGTCATGGCATGGGCGGTCGGCAAGTTCGCGTCGATAAGAAGTACGGCGAGATCTACGACCACTTCGCTTGCGAGTACACGTTCGCTGACGGCTCGAAGATGTTTAGCCAATGCCGTCACATCGCCAATACATGGAGCAGCGTCTCTGAGCATGCTCATGGCACAAAAGGATGGTCGAACGTCGGCGGTGCTCAGATCGAAGCGGGCGGCGAGAAGTGGCGCTTTCAAGGTCGCGGCAAAGACCCCTATCAGGTCGAGCACGACGATCTCTTCGCCGCAATCCGCAACAACACTCCGTACTCCGAAGGTGAGAACGGCGCGTATAGCTCTTTGACCGCGATCATGGGCCGTATGGCGGTCTACTCGGGCAAAGTTGTGACATGGGATCAAGCACTGAATTCGCAGATCGACTTGATGCCTGAATCTCTGAGTTGGGACGCGAAGCCGAAGACTCTGCCGAACGCCGACGGCGTCTATCCGATCGCCGTTCCCGGAGTCACAAAGGCGGTCTAACAGCCGGCCTTTGATTCGTAGCATGGGCTTCTAGGAGCTTGTCCGAGTAGCCGTAGCATGGGATTCCATCCCGTGCTGTATTTTCTCCTACAAACGAGTTCGAACTGCTGATCGAAGAGCACGGGATGGAATCCCATGCTACTTGCGCTGTTCGAAGTGCGTTGCAAAGAGTTTGTCTTCGAAAAGTTGCCTTCATGCATCAGCGTGAAGGCAACTTTTTTCGTTTCTGTGCCTGCCGGCAAATCCTCATTGGCAGCTCGCATTCACGAAGCTACGGCATGTGCAATAACGATTGCATGCTGTCGCTCGAACGCGTACTTCCGAGAGCAACCCGCACGGACGCAGGCGTCCATGCTACGAATTGGGGAAGCTCTTCTCCGACGATTCCTTACTTCACACTGAAGCCCGGTTCGTAGTGGTGATCGTCTTCCTTCGGCTGAAAGAAGCCGGCATGCACGACGCCGGAGGACTCCGCGTTCTTTCGCGCGAGTTCTTTCTGGCGTTCGAGTTCGTAGTGCTTTGCTTCCGAATCGCGAGCCTTCATGCGGCCGACAACGTGACCGGGAATGATGCTGCCGAGAGCAACCGCTCCTGAGTACGGGCCGGCGTAGATGCCGTTAATCGTGCTGCCGATGTAGGTGCCGTATGCCGGATAGAGGACTTTGTAGGCTTCCGCTTGCAGGTCGTAGAGTTCTTCGGCTTCGAGATAGCTCAGCGCGTCTGATGTCGCATTCGCTTCGAGCGCGAGAGCACCGCCCGGCAGCAGATACAGCGCGGCATAAGTGCCTTTCCATTCGTGCTCGGCAAAGTCTTTCGCATGCCCGCCTTCATGCAGCGCGACTGCCGGATGATCGGAGTAGATGCTGATCGTGTTGGTGTAGGGGTTGTAGTTGTCCCCGCCGAAGATTCGTCCGGGCAGCAGCGTGTAGCTCAGCATCGACAACGTCCCGAACGTCGCGCGCCAACCGAGTCCGACCTGCCGCGTCTTAAAGAGTCGCTCCCACTCGCCGAGCGGGTCGTATTGATTGACGCGCACCTTCACGTGATCGAGATCGTTCTTGGCGAGGTAGTTGTTGAGGACCGTCACCGTCTGCGGCGAGACGTCGTGATTGTCGATCTTGCGATTCCAAAGGATCAGCTTGTTGGGAATTCCGACGACCCAACCGACGCTATCAATCACGACATTCGGGCGACCGAGTTCAATCTGCTGCTCATCGGACGGGATCGGGTAGTCCTCGTGAGTGACGAGCTTGTCGCCATAGCGATAGGCCGGAGCGATGCAGCCGGTGAGCGATCCGGCAACCACAAGCAGCACGAACCAAATTCCTGCAACGCGGCGACTGGCAGTCATTGCATTGAGCCCTCAAGAGAGTCGCCGTCGCTCTGCTACTCCGACTTTCGCGACGAAGAGACGACGGTGCTGCTTGATGCTGCCTGCAAGTGCGCCAACGCGAGAAGACGAGTACGGCACGAAATCAGAACGACCGCCGCGATGTGTAAAAAACGCAAAGCGAGTCGTCGTGCTGCCGCTCTTATTAAACGTTGCGAGAACTGAAGCTTTGCAAAACTGGCAAAGCCGACTCAGCAAGTGATCGGTCAATCGCCGTCAGAGAGGTAATCCAGCGCGGCCTCGCGCGTTTCAAAATGGGGCCATCGACTGGTGAGTCGCATCGCATGCATTGATTGCTGCATTGGCTCAGAGGCACAGCAGAAGCAGGCCATCTTTTCGGAGTCGTCGAAGAACCGAGCAAGCTTGATCAACGACGCAAACATCAACGAGCCAATCAGTCCGACCGAACTGAAGTCGACGATGAGTTTGCTCGGCTGATTCCGCCGCACGAAGTCGAGCAGTGAGTTCGTTTCGACATGCACTTCTTGATAGCGAAACGCTTCCGTATCACCTTGAGGTGCGACGATCAGCAATTGGTCCCGAGCTTCAACCACAAAGACTTTGAGATGGGTCGGAGTCATGCTGCGTTCCTGTCGCGAAAGCGCTGAGCTGTTGAGAACCGTGCCGTGCTTCGCAGGACAATAGCTGCGATCGGCAAAGAGTTAGGGATGCAAGTTCGAGGTTACGTCCTGCCCGTCGCGTTTCGAAAAAGGGACCGCATCTTCAAACACGCGGGACATTGGCCTCACACATTCCATCATTCAATAACGAGTTCGCGGGGTTCGTCATTCGTTGGAAAATCGACCTGCGTCCGAAAATGCTCGAAGTCACGTCAGTCACTGCGAGGATTCGCGCGATCCGCTTAAGGTGACGATCGCGATCAAACCGCGAAGCCGATGCGAGCGGATCGCGGGCCGCATAACTTCTACGAAAAGCCGTTACGCAGGCAGAAACCGCCGCCGCTCAACGATGGTCACTTTGACCGCCGAGCCAATAATGCGACGACGCGCATTGACGCTGATGAGCTTGCATCACCGCAGTCAGAGTCGCTGCCATTCCCACTCGTTATTCACTTCAACAACCACTGAGGATGCAACATGCCGCGAATCACTCCGCTTGCCGAAGCCGATGCTCAAGAGAAAGTCGCAACCACTTACGGTCGCATCAAAGAGATGCTCGGCGGCGCGGCCATTCCCGAGCCGTTCTTGTACTACGGGCGAGTCGAGCCGTTCGTTCAAGACTTCTACATGAACTTCAAGAAGTTCGTCTTCGCCGACAACGGCAAGCTCAATGTCAAACTGCGAACGATCATTGGGCTCGCGGTTGCAGGCCACTACGGCAGTGAATTGTGGATCGACTTCTTTGCCGAGCGGTTGCAGGCTCAAGGCGGCAGCGAGGCGCAAGTCGCGGAAGTGCTCGCGATCGCTTCGACGAACGCGATGTACAACTCCTTCTTCAAATTCCGAGACCTCAGCGGTTCGGAAATCTTCTCGGGCATGTCGGTCGGCTTGCGGGCTCACACCTTCATGAGCACGAGCTTCGACGAGAAGACGGTCGAGCTGATCAACGTCGCCATCAGCAATCTCAACGCCTGCAAGCCTTGCACGTCGGGGCATGTGACGAAGGCTCGCGATCTCGGTGCGAGCGACGACGAGTTGCTCGAGACCGTCCAATGCGCCTCGACGATGGCCGCCGGTTGCGCGTTCCTCAAAGCGATCGGCGTTTGATCGAGTGACGCTGAGACCGCGATGACGGCGACGAGTGATGCGTTGGGGGCCGAAGTGAGTCGTTTAACGGCAAGGCGTCGGCGTCTGCTTGATCGCAAGCCGCACGATTCCCGTCGCCATCGGCTTGTCCTTAAACGACGCGGCGAAGCTGCAACCGATAGTCGCCTTTCGCTCCGCGAAAGGAAGCTTTTGCGGAGCAAAAGCC
>CAZNMS010000619.1:0-2278 GCA_964573505.1 uncultured Planctomycetaceae bacterium
CCACTTGGAAGCGCACTAGCATGGACGCCCACGTCCGTGCTGCGTCGCTGTCGGACGTAGGCGTCCAACCTACGCGACGCGAAATCGAGAACTGATTCCTCGACAATGTCTTAACGAGCCCATTGAGTCAGCAAGTCTTCGACCGGCACAACGGCATTTAGACTGCCGGAGCGGAAGCCTTCGAGGTCGAGCGTCACGCAGCGGAAGCCGAGTGATTTGAACTGCTCGACGAGTGCAGCCCGCAGTTCGTCCGATGCGAGGCGGGCGATCGCACTGATCGGCACTTCGATGCGGGCGAGGTCGTTTGCTTCGAGTCGTACTCGCAACTCTGTCGGGCCGAGATGCTGACGCAAGAACTGCTCTGCCGCGTCGATGCGCCGGACTCGCTCGGGGGTAACTTCCACTCCATAGGCAATGCGACTGGAGAGGCACGGCATCGCGGGCTTATCACAAACCGGTAAGTCCCAACAACGAGCAAGAGCGCGAACATCCGCCTTCGTCAGTCCCGCCTCGATCAAGGGGCTGCGAACTTCATGCTCGCTTGCCGCAATCATGCCCGGCCGATGATCTCCGCGATCGTCGAGGTTCGCTCCGTTCGCGAGCACCTTGATGCCAAAGCGCGGCAGCAGGCGTTCGGCCTGCGAATACAGCTCGGTCTTGCAGAAGTAGCAGCGGTTCGTCGGGTTCTTGAGATAGTCCGCGTTTTGAAACTCAGTGGTCTCAACGATCTCGTGCCGAATGCCAATCAATGCGGCGAGCGACTTTGCTTCGTCGAGTTCTCCGGCAGCAAGACTGGGGCTCACAGCGGTCAGCGCGAGTGCTCGATCCTCAAGAGCAATCTGAGCCGCCTTTGCGACGACCGTGCTATCGACTCCCGCCGAGAACGCGACTGCTACGGATTCGTAGCTGCGCAACACATCGAGCAACCGCTCGCGCTTCTGAGCGATCGCAGCATCGTCGGCGAGTTCAAGGGGCTGCGGAGTCATCGGTGTCTCGTGAAGAGAGTTACGGAAGATCGATAATGCGACGCAGCACGGACGTAGGCGTCCATGCTACGAAGTCGGTGTGCCTATCAACGAAAACGGGACAGCACATCGTCGACGTGCTGTCCCGTAGTCTTGTTGCGAGCGGCTAAGGCTCATTGAACTCGAAGCCGGACGAAGGCAGCACGGACTGGAAGTCCATGCTACGGCGGCGAACTCTTAAGCGGCCTTAGACCTTGCCGCAGATCGTCTTGCCGGTCGATTGCAGGTCGTCGCACGCTTCGCCCATACGAGCGGCAACGCCCTTCTCGGCCAACTTGAGATAAGCGCGCGGGTCATACGACTTCTTATCGCCGATCTCGCCGTCGATCATCATGACCTTGTCATAGTTCTTGAACATGAAGTCGGCGATCGGACGCGTGAAGGCGTACTGAGTGTCGGTGTCGATATTCATCTTCACGACGCCGTACTCGAGGGTCTCGCGAATCTGCTCGGTCGGTGTGCCCGAGCCGCCGTGAAACACGAGGTCGAACTCAGCGGCTGCACCGAACTTCTCGATGACCGCCTTCTGACCGTCTCGCAGGATGTCCGGTCGGAGCTTCACAGCGCCCGGCTTGTAGTGGCCATGCACGTTGCCGAACGTCGCGGCGAACATGTAGCGACCGAGCCCATTCAGAGCTTGATAGACCGCGACCATATCCTCAGGACTTGTGTAGAGCTTCTCGTTCGCAATGCCCGAGTGGTCGATGCCGTCTTCTTCACCGCCGACGCAACCGGCTTCGACTTCGAGAATGATGTCCTGAGCCGCGCACAGCTTCAGGAGTTCCTGACTGATCTTCATGTTGTCAGCGAGCGGCAATTCCGAACCGTCGAACATGTGCGACTGGAACAAGTTGCCGCGACCTTCAGCACGACGACGAGCAGTCGCTTCGATCAGCGGCTTGAGGAAGCCATCAACCTTCTTCGCCTGACAGTGATCCGTATGCAACGCGACGAGGACGTTGTGCTTTGACGCCAGCAAGTGAGCCGCTTCTGCCAACACGATGCAGCCATGAACGGCGTCCTTCACGGACTGACCGGCAGCGAACTCACCGGCACCGGTCGAGAACTGAATGATGCCGTCGGACTTCTTCGCCGAGAACGCGTCGAGAGCAGCGTTGATCGTGCTGATCGAGGTGACGTTGATCGCGGGGAACGCGTAGTTGCCTTTGTTAGCCGCGTCGAGCATCGCGCGGTATTGGGCGGGAGTGGCGATTGGCATGAGATCCTCTTTTCGAACAAACAATGGAAGTGAT
>CAZNMS010000619.1:2288-4721 GCA_964573505.1 uncultured Planctomycetaceae bacterium
ATGCCTGCGTGCTTGTGACTGAGGTCATCCGACCTCAAACGCAGGCTCGTGAGCGGCAGAATTTCGAGTGAATTCCCCGGCGAGCCGTGAGCGGCCCAGCAAAAACAAAGCGTTTTCTCGCGAAGCGCGGCGGACTCTAGCGCAATGGTTTCTCGAAAAAAAGTTTGCTCTCTCAGCGAAGCGATCGACTGAGAAGCCCGTCCGAGAGTCGGAGCATCTGCTTCTTTCACGTGCTTTATAGGAGCAGATTCAGAAGAAAGACGAAGAGCACAGACTGGAACTCCATGCGACTTAGCCGGGCATCTCAGACGAGCTTGAGACTGATTTCTCACCCTCAAATCGATCATGTCCGATGCCCCGAACTGGTCACTTCTGCGACCGAGCAAGTTCGTTGCTGAGCGTTACTATCCGCCCCGCAATCAGGCCGAAGTTCTCAGGTCTGCTGCCGCGTTTCTTGACCGGCATTTCTTTCTGGGCCGCTCGTTGCCGCGTCGGCTGCGAGCCACCTTTCGCTGAATGGAGTTGTGAAGATGTTGTACCGACCGTTCCGTCCTGTTGTTTGGCTAACGCTGTTGCTGGCGGCCACTTTGACCCCAGCGCTGCAAGCCGCAGAACCGCTCGCGGTGTTCTCGATCAAGAGCATCGAAGAACTCATCGACGATGTCGGTCATATCGGCGAACTCGTCGAGCATCCCGAAGCAGCCGATGCGATTGAGGGCATCATCGGTCAGTTCACGGGCGGCAAAGGACTGCAAGGAGTTGATCTCACGGCGCGCATCGGCGCGTTCGTCATGATCGAAGACAACGGTCAGCCCGGCGCGCCTGTCGTTTTTATTCCAATCAGCGACGAGAAGGCGTTCCTTGAATTGCTCGGCAACTTCTTCCCCGGTGCGAAGAAGGCGAACAACGGCAACGTCGCGCTCAAGGGACCGAACGGGCAGCAGTTCGTCGGCAAGTTTGAGAACGACTACTTCTTCGCGACTCAAGTTGCTCCGGCACTGAAGAGCTTACCCAATCCCGAGAAGCTGTCTGAATCAGAAGCAGACATTGCGCTCGAACTCAACTTCGGCAAGCTGCCTGAGCCGCTGAAGCAACTGGCACTTCAACAAATGGATGTCGCCGCTGCTTTAGGAGCCTCCAATCGTCCGGACGATCCTGCCGAGCAGATTGGCTACGACATCGGCCAAAACATGACGCTCAATGCGTTTAAGTCTCTCATCGCCGACGGCGACAGCTTCGCGATCATGTTCGACATCGACTCGGAAGAAGGCGTCATCTCCTTTGATATCGGTGTCGGTGCGAAGAGCGGAACCGCGATGGCAAAGACGATCGCCGCTTACAGCGAGAAGGGCAGCGCGTTTGCCGATCTGCTCGCAGCCGATTCGCTCATGACCTTCACGTTCGCGACGCCTGTGTCAAAAGAGTTACAAGACGGGCTCGTCACCGGACTCGAACTCGGCAGCATAGAAGCTGACAAAGAGATCGACGGCAACGAGGAACTGAAATCAGCGGCAGAGAAGAAGGTCGCGCGGGACGTTAAGAACAGTCTCTTCACGGTCATCACCGACACCATCAAGACGGGTCGAATGGACTTCGCAATCGCTGTCGGAGGCACTGCCGAGAACGACATGACAATGCAGCTCTTCACGAAGATTGCATCGGGCAAGACGCTCAACAGCACGATCGAAAGTGCCTTTGCCGAAGCGAAGAAAGCCGGCGACAAGACCGACGAGTTCAAGCTCAATGTCGCAACTGCCGGCAACGCGAAGATTCATGAGATCGACAAAGACAAGCTCGGCTCTGAGGACAAAGAAGATCCCTTCAAGGGACCGGCTTACCTCACGATCGGCGATGACTTCATGATCTTGTCGGCGGGAACGGATTCGCTCGCAGCGACGAAGGCTGCGGCAACAAAGCTCTCTGCCGCGAAGCCCGCAGCACGCTTCGGCAAGGCTGCAAACGCAAAGGGTCGCGCTCCGATCTCGTTGCGAATGAAGCTTTCGAACTTGCTCGCGTTCTCGGGGCAGCTCGATGAAGACACGCTCGCCGAAGCAAAGGAAGCCTTCAAAGAAGGCGGCGACGAGATCGCTCTCGAAGTCACCTCAACAAAGACCGGCATCCAGTTGCACTTCGAGATTGAAGACGGCGTCTTGCAACTCGGCGCAGCGCTTTCGGGTGCGAAGAAGTAGTCACAGTCAGTTCGCAAAGGGCAGCCGCACAACGGCTGCCCTTTTTCATGCCTGCTTGAAGTTCGCCCCGCGCTTCGCATATCGACAGCGTGCATGTCGCTTAGGAGCAGTCGATGTCTTCGCCCCGAAAGGGGCCTCGGATATCAGCCTCGGGCAAGCGACCATCGGGAGCGCCGCCCGAGAAAAAGGACGTTGTGAAAACATGCCCTCTTCGGGAACTCGTCGAAAGAACGACGCCATTACT
>CAZNMS010000620.1:0-4715 GCA_964573505.1 uncultured Planctomycetaceae bacterium
GTGAGGAGTGAGGAGTGAGGAGTGAGGCTCGGAGGGCGGGATCGAGCGAGGGAGAAGCGCGGCCCGTTGGGCACGCGGTTAAACGAGGGTGGTGTAATGCTTCTTACTGCTCGCGCATTCTGACGCGCCAGATGGGTTCGGACTTCTTTTGCGGGTCGAGCAGCAGTTCGACTTTCGGGTCGAACTCCGCACGTTCGACGTTGCCGCGATAGACGATGGGTTCGAGCCCTTCGAACGAGAAGCGGCCGGCGGAATCCGTCGTTGTCGGGACCCATGATTTGTACTCGGCTCGACCGTAGTCCTGCGGATAGACCGACAGCTTCGCGTTCGCGATCGGTTGCCCCGTGCGAACATCGAGCAGTTGCCCGCGAGCACTGAATCCGCGCTGAAGTCGAATGCTCGTCGGTTTGCTGATCGAGACGGGAATTGACGTCGCGCGTAGTGGGCCCGGAGCGACTTTCGCATGCAGCGTCAGCGCCGCAGGATCAATGCGTTGATCGAGCGACAGTCGTCCGAAGTTCGCCACTCCTGAAGCATCCGAGGCCGCTTCGATTTCAAACGAGAAGCCGTCGTAACGCTTCGTTCCGTTGCCGATGCCGAAGCCGATTTCGAGCTTCACGTTCTGACCGCTGACGGGCTTGCCCGCTGCGTCGATGAGTGCGATCGAATACGGCCGACCTTCAGGCAGTTTCAGATTCACTTCATGGATCGGATTGCTGGCGTCGACCGTGAATTCATCGCTCATCACCCAAACTTCGCCGGAGCTAGTTCGCTCGCGCGCCAGCAAGCAATAGCGGCCTCCGAGCGGCACCTTTCGCAGATACTGCGACTGCCCCGAGAGCAATGACGGGTTGATGCGACCGTGATCCTTTTCGGTCGACGGCAGCTTTGTCGCAAACGCAGAGACGAAGGCGCTGTTCGCGGGCGTGCCGTCCGCGCGAGTCACCGTACCGTGCAAAGCTCCTGCTTGAGTCACGGGCACATCGACAACGAGCGGCACCGTCGCCGCAGCAACCTCAATCGGTCCGCCTTCCTTGATCGAATAGCCCGCCAAACTCTCATCGCGATAGAAGAGTTGAATGCCGATCGGAGCCATGACTCGCACTTCGTTGTCACGCACTGCCTGCGGTTCGTTGAGTGCCGACATCACCTTCTGAGTCTCAAGATCATTCGACTTCGGACTGCTCGCACTCAGAGCAAGTGCTCCGCGCGCCGGTGCTTCCGGCTGTGTTCCACTGAGACGCAATACGACTTCACGCAGCAGCGGCTTCGTTGCCGGAGCCGTTCGTTCCGACGGAATGTCGATGACGACATCGGTCAGCGAACTCTTCAGATCGAACGTCTTTGTCTCGTCGGGTAATTGTAATTGCAGTCGCTCGCCCGGAACGATCGCCGTCAGTTCGAAGGCTCCGTCGGGTTCGACGTTCAAGATCACGTGATCTTCGAAACTTTCACCGTTCTCTTTGGCGACGACAGTTCCGCCGATGCGGTACGGCCCCGACGGTGATGCGGCTTTGCGGTAAGTGAGTGACTGAAGTCGTTGCAGGCTGCCGGTGACGCGTCCGCTGAAAACGATCGGCGGTTGCAGACGAATCGTGCGCATCGGCTGTCCGGGTTCGACGACAACGCGTTGCAGCGCATAGCCCGGAGCAATCACGAGGCACGCAACTCGGACTTCGTCTTCCAATTCCTTCAGCGTGACGAGCCCTTGCTCATCCGTCGTTGCGAAGTCGAGCACACCGTTCCTCTGCAAGTTGTTGCGATCGGAACCATGATGATTGGTCCAATGCTTCCCGCGTTTCGATTCAGCCCGCAGTCGGGCGTTCGCAACGGGCTGCTCGGTCGCAGCGTCGATGATGCGCAGAGGTGTCGGCCGCGCAGCCTTCATCGTTAAGACGATCGGCTGCTTGTCGTCGGCGGACTGCACTCCGCTCCATTCGCGCCGGAGTGGCTGATGTCCCGGCACGGTCACGGTCAGCGAGTAATCGTTCGGGCCGACATGCTTCAGTCTCAGTCGGCCGGTGCTGTCTGCTTGCTGTCGCTCAACGCGATAACCCGTCGTTCCGCCTCCGAGCTTAAGCGTCAGCCCCATCTCAATTGATGCGCTCGGCAGCAGCGAGCCGCGCTCGTCTCGTGCTTCGAATTCGACGTCACGGCCCTTCGTCAAAACGAGTTCGAGCACCTTCTTCTCTGCTCCCGGCAAGAGCGTCTCCGTCGGCGAACAGACGGAAGCCCAGTTCGGCTGAGTGGCTGCAACGCGAAATCTTCCCGGCGGCAGCTTCACCAGTTGTCGAAACTCGGGAACAGCTTCGCGCGGCCCACTGAGGCTGCGACTGCTTGAGTGACGCGCCACTGCTGACATCGACGAAACCTGCAACTGCGGCGTGATCGGCGAGCCGTCTTCGGTTCTGACAACGACTTCAACTTCGATCTCGGCAACCTCACCGGAACCATCGGGCGAGTTCTTCCGCGCTTCATCAATCTCGATGAAGCGACTGTTCCGTTCTGCTTCGAGTTCAACGATGCGATCAACGCGCTGCTTCGGAGTCATCCACTCAGCCGCCACTCTCACCGCGATGTCAGTGCCTCGTTGCAGCAACGTTGCCGTCAGCAACAGCGACAAGAGAACGACGCCGATTCCAATCCATGTAAGACGCGATTGAGGAGTTCGATCAGGATCGACAAGTCGCTGCACGCGATCGGTTAGCTCGCCTTCAGGGGTCGGTTCCGCGAAGGGAAGAGCGAGGCGCGAAGTCGACGTTGCTGACTCGACGAGCGTCTGTGCGACATCGACCAATGTGCGAGCGACCGACAACGGTTGCCCGAGTACTCGCGCGGCGAGGGCATCGCAGCAGGCTTCGCGTTCAATCCGCACTTGCTGGCTCAGCCACCAAACGGCGGGATTGAAGAACAACAACGACTCAACAATGAGTTGCCCCAAACTGACGAGCGCGTCCCAACGTCGGACATGCGCCAGTTCGTGCGCGATGATGACTCGCCATTGCTCGGCGGGAATGCCGGTGAGCATTGCTGTCGGAATCAGGATGACCGGCCAGAAAGCTCCGCAAACAGCCGGTGCCGCGACGCGCGCACTCACAACAACGCGGACCGCTCGACGCACGCCGAGTCGCTCTGCAAGTTCTCGCACAACACCCAGGATCGAGCTGATGTCGCACTCTTTATCGCATTCGCGCAGCCAACTGCGCACCGCGACGATCTCGCGCGTTCCTCGCATCAACATCAGCACCGCACCGCTCAGCCAAACTCCGACAAGCAACGCTTGCAGCGATGACGACGATGCATGCTCAGCGGCGCGTGACTCAGTTCTCGCGACTGCGACAACCGGTCGAGCTTGCTCTGCGGAGTTTCGCGCACCGTCGACGAGCGGCACTGTCGCCGCAGTCGGCATCTCGATGGGGCCACTCTCACGAGTCGCGCTCAATCCGAGCACCGACCATGTGATAAAAATTGCAAGGACGACCGATAGCAATCCGCCGAGCGCGATGCCGTAGCGCGTCTCTGCTCTCTTTGCCGGGAAGATTCGCAACCCGGCGCCGACGAGCACGCCAATCGCGGTCGCCTGCCAAAGCGAATGAGCAAGCACAGTTAGCAGTCGCTCGCACGACTCGTTCGAAATGAATGGCATCGCAGTCTCCCGGTTGCGTTTGCTGTGCAGCAAAGCGGTGTGTCAGACGAAACGTTGCTTCGAGCGAACTCACTTCTTTTTGCGCTTCTCATGCTCGTCGAGCAGCTTGCGCATCGCGGCGATCTCGTCCCGATCGACGGCGTCGGAATCGAGCAGATGCTGCAACGCAGTTCGCGGACTGCCCCCGAAGATCTTTCGCACCAGTCCGCGCAGCAGAGGCACCGCGACCTGCTCGCGACTGAGCAGCGGTCGAAACACATGCGCGAGCCCTTCGCGCTCGTCGCTGACGTCGATCAGCCCCTTCTTCTGCATGACCTGCATCACGGACAGCACCGAGGTGTAGGCCCTCTCTTTGCCGTCCGAGAGTCGCTCCATCACTTGCCGCACGGTGCCCGATCCGTGCTCCCAAAGTGCGCCGAGGATCTGCAACTCGAACTCCGACGGTTCGACAAAGTTGATCGCCTTCTTCGCCATCTGCGTTCTCCTGTGAATGACGTACTGTGATCACAGTATCTACTGGCGACACAGTAGATGTCAACGAGATTCTGGCTGAGTCTTGCGGGAGCGAGCGAGCGAGTAGGCATTAGCGCGTAGGATGTCCGCTCTCGGCCGTCGTACTTTTCGCCGGAAGAAGACGAAAACGAAGAAGACGGCCGAGAGCGGACATCCTACATCGCAGCGTCGAACGCTCCGTGATCCCGCTTAATTCGCGGGATTCGCGCGATAGATGAGCCGCTCGCCGGAGGGCAGTTGCTGACGTTCGGCGATTGAGAATCGCTCGCTCAACAGTCGCTCGAAGTTGCCCTGCTCGTACTCGGCGTATTGGTCGTGCTTGTTGCGGAGTAAGGCTTGCACCATTGGGTCACGCTTCGTCGGGAACTCGATCACGAGCGTCGCGTGCAAGCTCGCAAACCAATCAATCACTTCGGCCAAAGGGATGTTGGCTGAGATCACGAGGTGATGAATCAACCCGAGGCACAAGACGAGATCCGGCTGACCTCGTTCTTCGAGTCGTTGTCGTTCTCGACCGCGCCAGCCGAGCGCGGGGGACGAGTTCGCAACATTGATC
>CAZNMS010000621.1:0-4706 GCA_964573505.1 uncultured Planctomycetaceae bacterium
TCACGAACTCGCATCGGAGCGTCGATAGCGCCTTCCAAACGCTCCAGCATCACCTCCGGCGCCCTGACGCCCTAAATCGCAAATCACCCCGAGGCAGAAACTCGATGTTCTGTCGGCGACGTCAGAATTTATGTGGGGCACGTTTTCAACGTGCCTACTTCGCAGCGATAAGAGCACGTTGAAAACGTACTCCACGAGTTCTGTCGGAAACGTCTCTGTCTGCGAAATGTCGAGTAGCTCTATGCCCCTTCCTCAATTGCCGCCGTTCATCAATCTGCAGCGACTGATCGCCTTAGCGATGATGTTCTTGGAGTGCGTGATTGTGCTGCTGCTTGCTCGGACGTTTGTGTTTCCGGGTATCGTCCTTGCGGCTTGCATCTTTGGAGTGACGACTCATTGGCGCGTGAAGTTTGATCGCAAGTTGGCCTTCAATCTGTTCGTCATTTTGTGGCTTGTGATGCTGGCGCAGTACGCGCTCCTGCCGAGTAATCCGCGTTACAACGAACTCTTCGCCGGTCAGCAAGTCGCGTACTTGATCGCTCAGTATTTGATGTGCGTGCAGGCGGCGTACTTCTTTGTCTTGCGCCGAGACAACCTGCTGCCTGCGTCTTTTGTGCTGCTCGGCGCGGGTGCTCTTGCGAGTTTGGCCATCGTGCAACTGCGTCGGAATCACGAGCCGTTCATCCTGCAGTCGCTGCATGCCATCTTTGTTGTTGGAGCATTGCTGTTTTGGAGTCAGTCGCGACGGCTCGTCAGTCAGCAGGCTCATTGGTTCTCGGGACGAACGCTGCTCGCCGGTTTGACGGCGCTGATCATTGTTGGGACCGGCTGCGGTGCTGCATGGGCGATGGCACGCTACGAGACGCAACTCGATCGCTGGGTGATGTCGCTGCTCGACTTCGAGAAGCCGACGACTGATGTCGGCTTTGCCGAGACGTCTCAGATTGGAACCGTGCGACTCAATCAGTCTTTGAATGGCGATCACATCGCTTTGCACGTGTCGGCTGATGCTGAGCCCGGCTATTTCCGAGGCAAGGTTTATGACTCGTATGTCGATCGCGAGTGGCAATTAGTCTTACATAGCTTGCCGGTCGAGCGACTGAGCACGATCCCGGCTGAGCTCCCTGCAAAGCCCGAAGACGGAATGGTGTTCTCGATTGTCGGAGCAGCGTCGGGGCATCTCGAGAGCATGACCGTGCGGCCGCGACCGAGCTTAAGCGGCATCTTCTTCGCGCCGCTTGAAACAGCCTTTTTGCAAGTGCGTCACGGGCGAGTGACTCAGGATCAACACAGCGTGCTGAGAACCGACGAGCGATCGGCGACGACCTATCGTCTGATCGTCGCTGAGCAGCATGTCGATTCAGACATTGGAGAGGTGTTGGATGTTGGCCTCGCGACGGCTCCGGCAGGCTCGCTGCAAAGTGCCGTCATTGCTTCGAGCAAACTCGCACCGGAACTTGATCGCCTCTTATCGGTCCCGGCATCAGTTCGAGAGAGCCCGAAGGTGCTCGCGCTGTGTGCCGAGATCTTTCGGGATGCAAAGACGACGCGGGCAAAGATCGCTGCCGTCGAGAAGTACTTCAGTAATTATCGCTACACACTCACGGCATCTCCGCCCCGCAATCGCGATCCGATCGAATGGTTCCTGACCGAGAAGCCCGACGCTCATTGCGAGTACTTCGGCAGCGGCACGGTCATGCTGCTGCGACTTGCAGGAGTGCCGAGTCGCTACGTCACCGGCTTCGTTGTCGACGAGCGGAACTCGATTACCGGCGAGTACGTCGCACGCAACAAAGACGCGCACGCATGGGCCGAAGCACGACTCGATGACGGGCACTGGGAGACGATCGAGACGACTCCGAGTAATGGCCGACCGACCGAGAACGGTCCGAAGGAGACGGCCAATCTTTGGGAAGCACTCAGCGCACTCTTCGATCGCTGGCGGCAAGAGATTGCCGAAGTCGGAGTGACGAACGTTTTGCGGTCGGCCTTAGTTCCGGCGCTGAAGTTCGTCGCGATTGCCGCCGTGCTCGGAGCAATCGCTCTCGGCTATCAGCGTTACCGCCGAGCGAAAAGCTCGCAGCCGAAGCCGCTCTATCAACCGCACGCGCTTGAAGTTGAACTGTTGAAGTACGACCGCATGTTGATCGGTCATTTCCGTCCGCGCGCGAGTCATGAAACGCTGAGCCAATACGCCGCCGCGCTCGACGAAGCGGCAAGAGCTCCGCAGCCGACGAGCATCGAATTCGACCTCAGCGCCGCAGCATTGTGGTATCGCGCCTACGAGCAGAAACGCTTCGCAGCAAAGTAGGTTGAGATTCCATCTCGACCCGCAGGGGGCAGACCGCATCACAAACCCCGCGCTCGGCCGTCAGAAACAGGTTCGATCCTTCGTTCATAGCTTCCGACTGTTATGCGCGGCTTGTTGCGAGAACTCTGATCCAAAACCTCAGCGTCCTTCGCTCCTCTGCTCTGCAAACGGTGAAAAGCCTGTTGGCACGAGAAGATTCTTGCGGCCCTTGTACGACGGACTTGTAGTCCGTCGATCTGCGGCTGCGACGGACTACAAGTCCGTCGTACATTTTGGTTGCAGCACTGCCGCGCTAGGGTAGAAGCCGAATTGATGAACCGCAGAGGAACGAAGAGCGCTGAGAAGGCATTACTGGATTCGCCGATTCCTGCTGGTGGGCCGTCGCTCGCAAACGAAGTTTGATCGAAGCCTCGACTACCGCCGAAGCTCTCGGTTGCTCGTGCCGACACATCGACACTTCGCGAGCTTGTCCGCACCCTACGCGTCACTCGACCCGCAGCGGGATCGCCGCCTCACAAACTCCGTGCTCGACCGTCAGAGTGTCCGAAAAGGGCCAACCACTTTTCATCACCGCGATCAGCATCAACTCGCGCCGACGACGACTTGCGACCTGTCCTCGCCCGGATTCACCAATTTGTCGTTTCAAAGCAGACGGAGTGCTGTAAGTCGCACTACAAACTCGCGAGCGTTCTGCGGGCCGATTCGGAAAGCGATTGAGTCAGCTTTGCGAATCAGAACCGAAGCATGTTGGCTGAGTCGGTCGCTGCGGCTTCCTCATCGACGGACTTCCGCAATGATCTCCGAGGCAAGCATGTAAGAAAGACGTTGCTAAGAGGACCGTAGCTGAAGTCGTCAGACTTCAGACTGCCGCGCAAAGGCATCCGAATTCTGACGAATTCGGCTACGACGTTTTCGTTGCAAAGACACTCGCCGTAGACGTCACGAAATCGCTGCGGCTCACTTCCTCTTCTGCATGTCACGCGGGCAATCGACTTACCTTTCCTGACGAGTTGTGATCGCGATGTTGAACGCTCCCCCTCCTGACGAGTCTGCTGGCGATCTGACGCACGAAGAGTTCGTCGCTCTTGTTGATCGCATCGTTTCCGGAGATGTGAAGGCACTCGCAGAACTCTTCACGCACTATCGACCGAGGTTGTGGCGGCTCGTCAGTTTCCGACTGCATCCGAAGTTGCGAGGCCGCGTCGATACCGATGACGTTCTGCAAGACGCATGGATGCGAGCCGTCGAACGCATTGACTACTTCCTGCGAGATGCGTCGCGATCAGCCTTTGTTTGGTTTCGCATGATCGTGTGTCAGACGCTCGTCGAAACGCATCGGCGTCATATCGGAGCCGAGAAACGCAGTGCTGCCAAAGAGTTCTCGATGTCGCAGAAGTTCGACGCGCATTCGACGTCGTCTTCATTGGCCTTTCATCTGCAGGGCAGCCTGACTTCGCCGAGCAGTGCCTTGAGTCGCGCCGAGACCGCAAAGCAGCTCGACGCAATCCTCGCGAGCATGAGCGACATCGACCGCGAAGTCTTAGCACTGCGGCACTTCGAGCATCTGAGCAACACCGAGACGGCAATGGTGCTCGAGATGTCCGAGCAAGCGGCCAGCATTCGCTACATCCGCGCCCTCAAGCGGCTGAAGGGCATCTTGGAAGTGCTGCCGGACTTCAGCATGTTCCGACCGAAGGACGAGGACGATGAGTGAGCATGCCGCTCAGTCGAGCCACTGTGCTCCGAGTTCGCGTGCCTGCGTGTCATCAGCTTCAAGCAACGTCTTGCTTGCCGGTCTCGGGAGCCCCTTCGGAACAGATCGCATCGGCTGGCTCGCGATCGACTTACTAGAGCAGCGATGTCCGAGTGTCAGAAAAATTGCACTCCGCTCGCCCTCTGAGTTGTTGGATCAACTCGCAGACCTCAATCACCTCGTTGTGATCGACGCTTGCCGAGGAGCCGGCGAGATCGGAGCGATCGTCCGCTTCGAGTGGCCGACGCACGCACTCAGTCAAGTGGCCTTTGCCGGTACTCACGATCTGAGTTTGAACGCGGTCTTAGAGATCGCCGAACGCCTCGGCCTGCTGCCGACAACTGTCACCATCTGGGGAATCGAGATCGGCGAATGCGACGCTGACGCCTCTGACTTAGGCGATGTGCTCGAACAACAACTCGCGAGCCTCATCGAGCAAGTCATCGCAACTCTGCCGAGCCGCAGCTTGACTCCCTGAGTCGAGCAGTCTTCGAACAAGACGCTCGACTCGGCGAACGCGGTGCTCGACTCGGAGAATCAAGCTACGAGATGCGAGCACCTCGCTCGTGTAACGAAAACGGCATCTAGAAGACGGCACGGACTGGAAGTCCATGCTAGTGCGCTTCCAAGTGGATTGAATTA
>CAZNMS010000622.1:0-4685 GCA_964573505.1 uncultured Planctomycetaceae bacterium
TCTGTTCTTCGGCACGATTGGCGAGAACATCGCTTACGGAAAACCCGAAGCCACTCGTGCTGAGATCGTCTCTGCCGCTCAAGCAGCCGGAGCTCACGAATTCATTCTGCGATTGCCGGAAGGCTACGACTCGCTTGTCGGCGAACGCGGTCAACTGCTCTCTGGCGGCGAGCGTCAGCGCATCTCAATCGCGCGAGCGTTACTCATCGACCCGGCGATTCTGATCCTTGATGAGGCGACATCGTCCGTCGACACCGAGACTGAGCGCGAGATTCAGCAAGCACTCGAACGACTCATTCAAGGCCGAACGACGATTGCGATCGCGCATCGTCTCAGCACGTTGAACCGCGCGAATCGAGTCATCGTGCTTGATGCCGGCCGCATCGTTGAAGAAGGCCCGCATGACGAACTGCTCGAACGAGGCGGCCATTATGCGCGCTTGCATGCGGCTCAGTTCGAGCAAACTGCCGAGCAGCCAGCAACGAGCGATGACGATGACGACGAATCCGATGAATAAGGCGGCGCGAACCGACGACGCTCGGATTCGGTCAGTCGGCCCGTCCGAATGATCGGTGTTTGCGGCTTGCTCAGGCAGACAATCGCGTCGCCAGTATTTTTCGGAAACGGCTTGAACGAGCAGCGTTGACACTCAGGGGCCGACTACTAACTTACGCCCCGCCTTGACGGCCCCATCGTCTAGAGGCCTAGGACATCGGATTTTCATTCCGGTAACACGGGTTCAAATCCCGTTGGGGTCACTCGAACGCCCGAGTCAAAAGCTCGGGCGTTTTTTCATTGGTAGCGCGGTAATTTCGACCGTTTCACCGCGACCCTTTGGAGCACGTTCAGCGGCGACATCCTGCGAACCCGCAGTGTCATTTTTCTGACAGCAGTTCGAACGGCCGACGTTGATCCAGTCGCGAACTGCACGCGCTCTCAATGCCCCGACCTCAGCAGTGGAAGGATCCCAATGGAAGCCGCACTCGCTTGGCGCTCTTTGTTTGAAAACTGGCCGGACAACATCCCCAAAGAGGGCATGTTGGTGACCGCCGTTGAGACCGTTCAATTCAACGACTTCATGGTGTCGGGCGGATTGCTGATGATTGAACGCGATCGGCCCGACGCATTGGGTGCCCGCAAAGTGATCGTGCCCTACGTCAACATCATCGCGGTGAAGTTGCAGTCGACACTGGACTTCGCGCAGTTCCAAGTGATGGGATTTCAGCGTCCGATGTAGCTGAGTTGCTTCGTCATCGTGCCGTGACTCGATCGTTTGGCATCGAGCGTCTATCTCACCGCATCCTTTGATCGCGCGGTTAGCGCGATCGGATCGTGACCACTCATGCGGGAGACGATTCATGAGACGCATTGCCTACTTACTGTCGCTCGTTGTGTTGCTGGCGGCGAATGCGACGACGCTGTTCGGTGCTGAGACTCAGATCGCAATCGTCTCCGGCAAAGACGCTCCGGCGATCGAACAGACGGCCGCGAAGGAACTCGCATCGCTGTTGGAGCGAGTCTGCAAAGCGACTATCACAACAACTACATCACTGCCGGCGAATGGCGATGTGATCGTGCTCGGCTCGCCGAAGACAAACCCGGCTGTCAGAGAAATTGCAGGGGACAAGTGGCCGAAGCTCAGCGAGCAAGGGCACGCCCTTAAGTCGTTCGAACTTGCGAATCGGAAAGCATTGCTCGTCGGCGGAGGCAGCCCGGTCGCGACGTTATGGGCGGCCTATGAGATCGGCTATCAGCACGGCGTGCGGTACATGCTCTTCGGTGATGTTGATCCGGCAGAGCCTCAAGCGTTGCGATTGACTGGCTTCGATCTCACGTTTGAACCGACTCAATCGGTGCGAGCTTTTCGCGTGCTTGATCCGCTCGTCACGGGCACTGAGTTTTGGAGCGAGCGCGATCATCTGCGACTCATCACTCAGTTGAGCAAGCTGAAGTTCAACGTGCTCATTGCGGCGCCTTATTCATGGCAGCCGTTTGAGAAGTACGAGTTCGGCGGCGTTGCGAAGACTTCCGCAACGAGCAACTTCGGCTTGCCTCTGACTGTCGCCCCGACCGATGCCGGACGAGCCGTCTTCAAGGGAGCAAAGGTCTTTTCGAATCCCAGTCTTGAGGCCGACTCAGACGCTGAGCGCATCTCAAAGGGCATCGCGCTGCTGAGCTCAGTCTTCAAAGCCGCGCGTGACGTCGGCATGCAGACTCAGTTCGAGATCCGTGCGTTTGATGTCCCTGCTGAATTCGAAAAGGCAATTTCCGGAAGCAAGCGCGAGCAACCTCATGATCTGCAACTCGCGATCACGACGGCCAACTCGGCGACATTCTTCAACTTTGCTCGGATTGATGCGCTTCGAAAGACGTATCGCGATCTCGGCGTCATCGCGATCGACCTCGGGACTTTGAATTCCTTTGAAGCGGTGCCGGCTACTCACGCCGAGCGAGTGCGTCAGCTTCCTCTTCTCAAAGACGTTGCGAGTTCTCGATGGCCGACGTTTGCGCCGCTGCGCGACTTCGATGTCCCTGAGGCATTCCAAACGCAGTTTTTCGGGCAACCGACTGGCGGCGGTCCTCGATCCGGAGCGGGCTCAAAATGGGTCAAGCAGGTTCAAGCGCGCGAGCGATTGGTTTCATGGCAGACGGTCTTGCCCCTCATTTGGACCGAACGCACCGACGCGCTGATCGCGCGAGGAATGTCAGCAGAACTGCAAGGTGCCTCGATCGAACTCGCGCCGTTCAACGGCTTGAGTCCCGAGCTACCGCGTCTCGCGCGAGCCGCTTTCGGCGCGAAGCAGACGATCGAAGAGTCGCAATTCGAGTTACTCACTCCGGTCGCGGGACGAGAAGGAGCAGAGCGACTCGCGAAGTCGTACTCGTTGATCGCAAGAGCGACGCAACTGCTGCGGAACGATCCGGCGTTCGCTCCGCCATTGCCGGGATTGGTGCTGAAGCACTTCGCTGATGAGACCCCGGCACCCGTTTGGTGGAAAGACGCGAAAGACTCGTATCTCGCAGCGATGAATGAGTTCTATCGCGGCAATCAACGAGCCCGCGCCGCCGACAAACCGTTCGCTCGCTACGGAGCGAAAAAGTGCGAGTTCGCATTCCAATACTTCAACTGCGTCGAAGCTGTTAAAGCCGCCGGTAATGCGCATCGCAAGGGCGAGAAGGATGCGGCGATCGAGCAACTCGAAAAGGCCGTTGAAGCGCTCTACTCGGGCATCGACGCGCTGCGTGAGGTTGCTCGCGACCCGCACGATCTCGGACTCATCGCCGCATTGAATGAGTTCGGCTATCGCCCGCTCCAGAAGCAATTGGAAGCTCTGCAAGACGCCGCGCAGTGAGCCGCACGGCGTAGCTGAAATCGTGAGATTTCAGGCATTGCAGCCGTCCGAAATCTGACGATTTCGGCTACGAAAACGCGAAGGCGCACTGTCGAGTTGAGTCGTTCGTTTCTGAATCTCCGCATGAGGACACCGCTACTGATGTCGCAGACTTTTGAGATCGCCGTCTTGCCGGGGGACGGCATTGGAGTTGATGTCACTCTCGCAACGCTTGATGTCCTGCGAGCTGTTGAGCGGCTCGTGCCCGAGGCTGCTTATCGCTTCACCGAGTACTCGGTCGGTGCTGCCGAGTTCCTCAAGAACGGTGACCCGCTGCCTCAGTCGGCGGTTGAGGGTTGTCGTCGAGCGGATGCCGTGTTGCTCGGAGCAATGGGGCTGCCCTCAGTGCGCTGGCCTGATGGTCGCGAACTCACTCCGCAAATCGATCTGCGCGAGATCCTCGATCTCTACTGCGGCATGCGGCCCGTGAAGCTCTATCACTCAAACGACACTCCATTGAAGGGCTACGCAGCGGGCGAATTGGACTTGCTCGTCATTCGCGAGAACTGCGAGGGACTGTTCTCGTCGCGTCTGCAACCGCGCGATCTGTCGGCCAATGAGGCGACCGACACGATGAAGATCACTCGGCACGGAGCGGAGCGAATTATTCGTTCGGCCTTCGAGCAAGCACGCAAACGGCGGAAGCATGTAACGCTCGTTGATAAGGCGAACGTGCTGCCTTCAATGGTCTACTTCCGCAGCGTTTTTGATGAGATCGCGCGCGAGTATCCCGACATTCAAACCGACCGCGTCTATGTCGATGCAGCGGCGTTGTTCCTCGTGAAGAACCCGCAGCGCTTCGATGTGCTCGTCACCGAGAACATGTTCGGCGACATCCTCAGCGATCTCACTGCGGGACTCGTCGGCGGAATGGGCATGGCACCGTCAGCAGACATCGGCGACGAGTGCGCTGTCTTTCAACCGTGTCATGGCACCGCGCCCGACATCGCGGGCAAAGGCATCGCGAATCCGATCGCGACAATCCTCTCGGCGGCGCTGATGTTGGAGTGGCTCGACACTCCGGCCACTCGCGCGCAAGCCGAACTCATCGAACGAGCTGTCTCGAAGGTGTTTGAGGATCCCTCAAACCGAACGCCTGACTTAGGCGGCAAGCTGACGACAGGCGAGATGACCGCAAAGGTCATCGCCGCGCTATAGACCGCGCGGCCTGAAGTGAGACGTACGACTCGTTCTCGATCGTCGCTTTTCGCTCTGCGAAAGAAATTTCGGCGAGGTTGATTTCGGTCTCGCATTGGGTCGCAGAGCCGCGCCCGTTAGGAAGCGGAGTTTTGG
>CAZNMS010000623.1:0-4681 GCA_964573505.1 uncultured Planctomycetaceae bacterium
AGGGCCGCAAAAATCTTCTCGTTCCAACACGCTTTTCACCGTTTGCAGAGCAGAGGTTTTGGAGCAGGTCTGTCGTAACACGATGCGCACGGCGCAGAACGTACGATGAAAGAGTCTCAGTCGCAGGGCACTCCCAGCCTGTGCGCTTTGACTCGTAGGTTGAGTTTGTTCGAGACAGCAAAGACGGCACGGGATGGAATCCCATGCTACGAGGAGTCCACTCATGCATTTCGGTCATCAGGCTCAGCACAGCTTCGGTCATGCGTTCGGTTCGTTTCAGGGGAGAACGCGCGAAGGGCTCATGATGCTCAATCGCCGAGGCATGCTGAAGGCGGGGCTTGCGGGTGTAGCGGGACTTACACTGCCGGAGCTGCTCAAGGCACGGGCAGAAGCCAGTCAGATCGGACAAGCAATTGGCTCGGGCAAGAGCCTCGTGCTCCTCTGGATGGCCGGAGGACCATCGCAGATCGACTCGCTGGATCCAAAACCGCTGCGGCCCTTCATGAATCGCGGCCCGTTCGGGGTCACTCAAACAAAGCTGCCGGGAGTGCTCGTTTGTGACCACCTGCCGAAGCTCGCCGGGATGCTCGATAAGTTCACGGTCATTCGGTCGGTTGATGCACGGCATAGCAATCACGAACCGAACAAAGTCTTTCAAACCGGCAACCTCGCGGCAGAAGGGCGAACGAATCGCGAAGCGGAACTCTATCCCGCGATTGGCTCGTTGATCGCGAAGCATCACGGTCCGAATCACTCGGCGATGCCGCCGTATGTCGCGTTCATGAAGTCGAAGTCGCATCTCGCGTTCGGCGGCTATCTCGGAAAGGCATACGACCCGTTTCTGGCCGGACAAGCGACGAAGCTTCCGGTCTATGACCTCGTCGGTAACGACACTGGAGCGAAGACGAATGCGGATCTGTTTCGCATGCCAGAAGGACTCAGTGAGCCGCGCATCTTTGAGCGGCAATCGCTGATGCAGCAGTTTGATCAACTGCGTCGAGACCTAGATCAAGGCGGCTCGATGGAGGCGCTCGATAGCTACTCGCAACAAGCGCGAGGATTACTGCTCGGAGGCCGTGCTCAGAAGGCGTTCGATATCGACGCCGAGTCTCCTGAAGTGCGCGAGCGGTACGGCAAGCATTTGTGGTGTCAGCAACTCTTGCTCGCGCGGCGATTGGTCGAAGCGGGTGTCAGTTTTGTGACACTCGATCTCTCGTATCACTCGGCGTCAGGAACGTGGGACACGCACGGCGACAACATCCCGCCGTATGGAGGCATCTCAAAGGGACTCGGTCCGCTGCTGCCGTTGTTCGATCACATGCTGACGACCTTCATTAACGATCTCGAAGAGCGCGGCCTCTTAGAGAACACACTCGTTGTGGCAATGGGCGAGTTCGGACGCACTCCGCAAATGGGCACGCAAGACAGCACCGACGGTCGCAATCATTGGGTTGATGTGATGTCGATGTGCATGGCCGGCGGCGGACTGCGGCACGGACAAGTGATTGGCGCGAGCGAGCCTGATGGCGGTCACATCGCCGAGCGACCCGTTACTCCGGGCGACCTCGCGGCGACGATCTACCGCTATTTCGGAGTGCCGCTCGATACCGCGTATCTCGACAACAAAGGCCGCCCGCGACCGATCGTTGAGCACGGGACTCCGTTGCGCGAATTGTTCTGATTCGAGTCGCGTGTGACCGGCACTCCGGCGCGGTCTTCGTCCGGGTTGCCCGGACGGGAGTCACGACTGAATCGCTAGGCGCTCGGCTACGAGAAATCACTCTCCGCCCAGCGGCGCTGATTGAAGTTCGCATTCACGAACGTGCCAATGATCGGGATCACCGACAGCGCCATTCCCGCCCATATCAGCAGCCATTCGTCGGGCTCCATGCCGCTCATACTGGCGATGCCATAGATGACGACGAACGCCAGTAAGAAGACGAGCCATTGCCCGTAGATCTCGTTCGACATCGGTGCCGGTTGATTCGGAGCGACGAGCCATCCGCGCGGCAGCGGCTTCACTCCGAACGCCTCTTCGACTTCTTCATGAGGCAAGTACGTGCTGAGCGACATCGTCACTTCGCCGATCTTCACCTTCGGGTTCTTGCCCTGCTGATCGCGCTCTACGGAACCCGATGTCGTCCGCTCGATTGAGATCGAATACGGCGGACAGATGAGGTCGCGGAACCGCACGGACTCGCCGACCTCAACCTTCCAATAGAACTCGCCGAGCACGTACTCCACTCGCCCGACGGACTCTTGAAAGATCTTGAAGGTCTTGCCGTCGTAGCGCAGTGTCGAGTTGTCGTCCTTCACGCTGCCGGGCGAAATCGGCTCGGCGTAGCTCCAATGCGAGTCGCTATTCACGAGCCAACGAAACCCCGTCTTCGGCTCATAGAGCAAGTACTCGGTCCAAAAATACTTCTGACCTTCGTAAGTCACCGAACGCTGCATGAAGCCGATGACGGTGAACTCGATGCCGCGCAACGTGCCCTTCTTGCCGAGTTCGATGATTGGCTTTGTTGTCGGCTTCAGTGTCGAGAGGTATTTAAAATTACCCTGCGCGCAGTCGAGCATCGACGAGCAGAACGGGCAGACGACTCGTTGAGCTTGATCGGGGGCTCGCAGTTCGAGCATGCCCGCGCAGTTCGGGCAGCTCACCTTGAGAGCGGCGACCTTCTTCGCTTCCTTTGCTTCCGGCTTCGCGTCTTTGATACCGAGTTCCGCAAAGCCCACTTCCCATCCGACGAAACACATCGGCTGGCCGCTGACGTAGTCGATCGTCGCAAAGCGGCCTTCGTCTCCGTAGAGATCCGCGAAGGGATGAGTCGCTCCCGGCACGACATCAACCGGCATCTCGCCCTGAGCACCGGCTGTCTCTGCCACCCCGACTTCGGCGACGGTGAAGAGTTCGTCGCCGATTTGCACTCGTTGCCCGTCAGTGAGGTCTTCAGCTCGCGGGAGTTTGTCGCTCGCGATCTTCTCTTCGAACGTGACGTAGAAGCGGCCTTGAGCTTCCGCGAGCCATCCCCACTTTCCATTCGGGAACGCGCAGTACCACTCGTCCCAAACGCCGCCGGCCGAGTGCTGAAACTGAGTGCGACCGATGATGTAGAACGGCTTCGTGCGAAAGCGACCGCGCAGGCCGAGCTTCAGCGGTGACTGAGTCTCGACGATGTCCGCAACGCGACCGTGATCCTCGATCTTCTTATCGCCGCGCGCGACAACGGTCTGACACGCCGAGCAAACAGCGACGAGAGACGTGCGGCAAAGAAACTCGACCGGAGCCGCGCACGCCGGACAGTTTGCTTGTCGTGCCATGAGAGGAGCCTTGAAGAGAAGTAATCAGCAAGCCGCAACGTGCGGCGATCGAAAGCGAACGAGTTGCCGTAGCATGGACCTCTAGTCCGTGCTGTCATTTAAATTGCAGACCGTCCTTGCACGGCGTCGATAGTCGCCTTTCGCTCCGCGAAAGGAAGCTTTTGCGGCGAGGCTGTGATCTTTTGAAAGGCGGCAACTCCTCGGATGTACGACGGACTTGTAGTCCGTCGCGTAAAAGCGTTTTTCGTTCGGGTGCGACGGACTGCAAGTCCGTCGTACGAATTTCATCACAGCCTCGGAGCACGAGCCCCGAGAGAAAATCCCTTTCGCAGAGCGAAGGGCGACTCTCAGTTGCGGCTCAGCCGCATCGTTGAGCCGCCGCCGACGGCACAGGACGATTTCGGCAGGTTATGCGTCCGGCAAATGAGTGCCCACTCACACTGCGTCTTCTTCTTCTTCTTCTCTCACGACATAAAGGTTCCTCATGACTTCAACTCGACCGCGCGGCAGCGTGCGTTACGACCATTCCGATCGAGTGGTGCTTGTCAGTGGCGGAGCGAGCGGCATTGGCCGTTCGATCTGCGAAGGCTTCGTCGCTGCTGGAGCAAAGGTTACATGCCTCGACATCAAACGGGCGGACGACTTACCGGCAAGCATTCAGTTCGTGCAGGGCGATACGTCATCAGAGGCCGATTGTCAGCGAGCTGTCGCAGCGACGATCGAAGCGTTCGGCGGACTGGATGTGCTCGTCAACAACGCAGCCATTCAACCGCCGAGTTCTTATGTGCCCGTTGACGAGCTGTCCGAGGAAATGTGGCAGCGGATCGTCGGCGTGAATTTCTCCGGCTACACGTTTCTCGCGAAGCACGCGCTCAAGCACATGAAGCAGCAGCGCAGCGGAGTCATCGTCAACATCGCGAGCGGACAAGCTCATCGCACGGCTCGACAAGTTCCGGCATACGGACCAATCAAAGCTGCGAACCTGATGCAGACGAAGCAATGGGGCGTCGAGTACGCGCGGCTCGGCATCCGCGTCGTCTCCGTTTCTCCTGGAGCAATTGATACACCTCTCGTCCGCGCGTCGTTAGCAGCTCAAGGCGGCGAGAAGGAATTAGCGAATCGGCATCCGCTCGGCCGTCTCGGTCGACCGGAAGAAATCGCGAACGCAGTGCTATGGCTCGCGAGCGACGATGCCGCCTTCATCACCGGTACCGATCTCGAAGTCGACGGAGGGCTCGGCGCCTTCGGAGCATTCGCCGACCCGTATCCGATGCAATAAGGCCGGTGAGGAGTGTCTCGCACTACTAGTTCTACAGCGCACGAGGTAGCTGAAATCGTGAGATTTCAGGCATTTCAAGCG
>CAZNMS010000624.1:0-4681 GCA_964573505.1 uncultured Planctomycetaceae bacterium
GTGATTCGCCGTCGCGACAAAGTGTCGAGCGGGTTGATGCACCTGCGGCAGTTCGGCCACTTTCAAGAACCCGTTCCACTCGTACTGGCCCGCAGCACCGGGCACCGGCAGCAAGCCGAATCCCTGCGAGCGAACTGGAGTCAGTCCCGCCGCGACCCAACCGATCGCGCCGTCGACATCGGCAAAGACAAAGTTCAACGCCGGGATCTTCCATCGTTCGAGCGCCGTCACGAGTTCCTTCGCGGACTTCGAACGAGCGACTGACAAGCTTGCCAAATAGCCCGCTGAACCCGGTTCGCTACCGACCCACTTCAACGCGATCGCGATGTGCTTCGCTTCGTCCTGATAGATGACGGGACCGTGACGAGTGAAACGCAACTCGACGGCTTCAGCCGCCTCGCGACCTTTTACGCGGATGCTGTCACGCTCGACGCGCATGTCTTCCCACTGCTCGCCGATCTTGTAGCGGCGCGGGTTGTCGGGATGCGTCTCTTCCACAAACAAGTCGGCTTGATCGGTGCCGACAATCGTGAAGCCCCATGCCACTCGCTCGTTGTGCCCAATGGCGACTCCGGGCAGCGCGGGCTCTCCGGCTCCAATCACATTCCATCCGGGAGCATTGAGATGCACGAGATACCGCAACGACGGATGCCCCGTCGCGCGATGCGGATCGCTCGCCAACAACGGCTTGCCCGACGCTGACAACGTGCCGTCGACCGCCCAGTTGTTGCTCGCGGATTTGTCCGTCGACAGCGAACCGGCTTCGCGCGCCAACATCCGCTGCAGACTGCTCAGCGAGTCCGCTGTCTTCTCATCAAGCAAGCCGACCGACTTGCTCTTCGCGATCGGCAAGTCGGCTGCGCTGAACTTCAAAGGCCGCGTCGCTGCTTGATAGCCGGCCAAAATCTGCGGAGAGAGAGCACTCACATCGACTCGTGAATCCAGTGCGAATTCAACGGGCGGATCAGTCGGAGCAAGCTGTCGCGCGCGTTCGACTCCGACCTGCGCGATCAGCCGTGCTCGCGCCAATTCCTTCTCCCAATTGCTGACCATCACCAGTCCCGACATCCGCGCGAGCACGTCTTCCGGCTTCCACTTCTTCGGTCGATAGCCGAGCACCTCAAACTCGATCGGCAGCTTGTCTCCGACCGCGTCGATCCATGCGTTGATGCCCGCTGTGAAGGCCGTCGCGATCTCGCGCGCATCGTCGGAATAGCTCGTCCATTCGGCCTGCATGTCGCCGCGATAGAGCATCAAGCGAGCGAACCGATCGCCCTCCACTGAGGATTCGCCGAACAACTCGGCCAATTCACCGACGCCGACTCGACGCCAAAGATCAATCTGAAACAGTCGGTCTTGCGCAACGACATAACCCTGAGCGAGAAAGAGATCGTGATCGTTCTGCGCATAGATATGAGCGATGCCCCAACGATCGCGCAGCACTTCGACGGGCTGCTTCAAGCCCGGCAGTTTGAGCTTGCCATCCAGTGGCGAGAGCACTGTCTTCGCTCTCTGTAACAACTCTTCCTTAGTGAGCCGTGCCTGAGCGGACTCAAGCGGCACGGCGATCATGTCGATGACGATGTTTCGATCCGCGCGTCCTGCTCCGCTCACGACCGCCTTCGAAGCAGCCGGAGGCCGCTGCGGGTCGTAGTACTTCGGACGCAGCTCATTGAGCTTCTTGCTCGTCTCGTCGGTCGCGACGTAGTAAGTCGCCTTCGCCATATGCCGCAGATCCGACCCGGCACTCTTGAGGACTCGCTCTAAGTTCTGCAGCAGCGACTCCACTTCGCGAGCCGGCTCCGCACGCTCATTGCCATAAATGCCCGATACGAAGAGCGTCGGTCCGCGATTGATCCGGGTGACTCGGGCAAAGACCGGAGACGCTGCCATTCCGGACGGAGTGATGAACTCGATGACCTCACCGTCGCGAGCACGCCCGCCGCGCACGACGAGTTCGATCTCGATCAACGGCAGCTTCCAATCGACAAAGGCAAGCGGTGCAATTTCTTTTCCATAGAAGGCCGCCAGTTCGCGTCGCACGACATCGACATAGCCGCTGCCTTTGCTCTCACCGAGTTCCGCCTGCGGATTCACGAACGACTTCACCTGCACGATGTCGCGATCGCTGAGACCTAAGAACGTCAGCGTCTTTCGCAGACTGGCGAGCGTCAGCCGCGTTGCTTCGGTGAGATCTTTGCCCTTCTCGGCCTGCCCCGAGACATAGACCCGAGCACCGTCATCAAGCACCGCAACATGCTGCTCGGCACTCGGATAGTTCTTCAACCGCGCCTCGCGCGGAGCATCACTTCGTGCCTGCGAACTTGCCGCGACGACATCGAGCGCGACCAAACAACCTGCAACCGGCAGCGATGTAGAAACAAAGCAAGCCGCCGGACGTTTCTCTCCGGCAAACTGCTTCGCGAGCACCGCTTCAACGGCCGCTCGATCCGTGTCGCGCGTCAGATAGACATTGAGCTTCACGGTCTGAGCAAGACCACTCTGCATCAGTCGCAGCGCCTCATCAGCGAGCTTCAACACATGCCGCGTCTGCTCGGCGAGATCGCCTCTGCCGACGACCGCTTGCTGCTCATCAAGCGGTAAGAACTGAGTGGTCTGCAAGAGCGGCCCGGCCTCAACGCGCACGGATTGAGCAGTGCCCGTGAGCGGATCACCCGCAAACGACCGCCACTCCGCCGCCATCGCTGAGGGCCTCAGCAGCAGCGCACCGGACGCCGCGATGAGCACAACAAACCGAGCGACCCAATCGCCTCGACCGCAACTCCATCGAGCCATCACTCAACTCCTTGATTGAATCCTAAAGCGGTGCGACCGCGATCGGTCGTAGCCGAAATCGTCAGAATCGACCGTAGCCGAAATCGTGAGATTTCGGGGCCGCAGTGACTGAGTCCGAAGTCTCACGACTTTGACGACAAAGATGCCTCGCACGTTTTGAAACCTGACTCAAAAGCGCAACTCTTGAGTTACGGGGCGTCGCTCGAATCGAAGTCATCCTCCAAACGCTTCATGCACGACCTTTCCTCCGAGCACCGTCACGAGTTCTCTGCGGTTGTGATGCTCGTAGTAGAGCGCATGCTGATCGATGCCGAGTGCGTGCAAGATCGTTGCATGCAGATCATGCGGATGAATGGGACGCTCAATCGCGGCGTATCCGACCGGGTCCGTTGCTCCGATGATCTGACCGCCGCGCACTCCTCCGCCCGCGAGCCACATGCTGTAGCCCGAAGGCGAATGATCTCGGCCCGGCTTTGCTGCTCCGCGCTGACAGGCGGGAGTGCGTCCGAATTCTCCGCCCCAAACAACGAGCGTTTCATCGAGCAACCCGCGGCGCTTCAGATCCTTCAAGAAGCCGGCGATCGGCCGATCGGTCGCGAGACACTTACCGCCG
Source organism: uncultured Planctomycetaceae bacterium (assembly GCA_964573505.1). GTDB lineage: Bacteria > Planctomycetota > Planctomycetia > Planctomycetales > Planctomycetaceae > AM-0621. The sequence continues at coordinate 3,410 of CAZNMS010000624.1, forward strand.
TGATTGCCGAGGATGTCGCCGTGCGCGTCCCAACCGCCGGAGCGGATCTGAATGAACCGCACGCCGCGCTCGATCAAGCGCCTCGTGAGCAAGAGGTACTTCGCATATTCGGCAGTCGGCTTCTCGTTGAGGCCATAGAGATCCTGCGTCTCTTGTGTCTCGGTCGAGAGGTCGAACGCTTCAGGAGCAGCGGTCTGCATGCGAAAGCTCAGTTCGTAAGCCTCGATGCGGGCTTCAAGGTCCGAGTTCCCCGGCAGTCGTTCCGCATGCTGACGATTGAGCGTTGCCATGAACTCCAATTGAGCGAGTCGCTGCTCGGAGCTGACTCCCTCAGGCATTGCGAGATTTGCGATGCCGCGTTGTCCGTCGACCTGCGTGCCTTGATACCTCGACGGCAAGAACCCTGCCGCGATGGCCGGAGGACGAACGGTCTCGCCCGTGCGAAAGACAATGAAGCTCGGCAAGTTGTCGTTCTCGCTGCCCAGTCCATACGACAGCCATGCGCCCAAACTCGGACGATTGCCGAGCAGCGAACCGGTCATCGTGAGGTACTCAGCCGGTGCATGAATCGGCGAGTTGTGCTGACAGCTTCGCAAGATGCAGAGATCGTCAACGCACTGCGCGGTGTGAGGCAGCAACTCGCTCACGGGAATGCCGCTCTCGCCATAGGAGCGAAACTTCCATGGGCTAGCGAGCAGCCCCGATAACGGCGCGCGAGCGATTTTGGGGATGTGCTTCGCGATCGAATCCGGCACGTCTTTGCCGTCGAGTTCCTGCAGCAACGGTTTTGGATCGTAGAGGTCTGTCTGCGACGGTCCTCCGCCAACAAAGAAGAAGACCGCCGACTTCGCGCGTCCTTGAAACGTCGGCTTCGAGAGCACTCCCTTCGAGTTCGCGAGCAGTCCGTCTCGCTGTAACAACGATGACAGCGCGAGCGACCCGAAGCCCAACGTGCTTGCTCTTAGCAACTCTCGACGGGACCAAAGTGCGTGCATGTCGCCTCTACCTCAGCGGTGAAGTCCAAAACGAAGCATTGCGTGCTGCTGCATGACTCAAGCCCGCAGCGCCAATGATCGCCGCATTTGAGCGTCGACCGTTGCCAGAGGCGAACAGCAGACGAAAACAACTCAGACTCGCGCAGCGAAAGATCCTCGACGCTTGCGGATGTAAGAAACGTGACAGTTAGTCGCCTTTCGCTCCGCGAAAAGCCGACACTCCCTTTCGCGGAGAGGTTGTGATTAAATCGCCCCCGAGCTTGCCTCGGGGGTTCAA
>CAZNMS010000625.1:0-4663 GCA_964573505.1 uncultured Planctomycetaceae bacterium
TGTAACGCGTCCTACAATGCGCAAGCCGACAACAAATCGCGAACTAGTAGTACGACGCAACAAAACCGCAGCTCAGTCGCGAGTCTCGATCCCGTGCAGTTCCTCTCCCGAAATCGCCGTTGAATTCTGTCGGAGCGCGGCAGTTACCGATGATGCAGGTCGTTCTCGATGCATCCTCATTTATGGAGCCGCGACATGTTCGCTCGCCGAGTCCCCTTGAAGACGCTCGCACTATTGGCCCGCAATCTCGGGACGATGCTGCATGCGGGCGTTGCTCTGAGGCGGGCCATTGAGGTCTCGGCCAACAAGCTCGGTCATCCTCCGACGAAGGCCGCGTTGCACGATGTGATTCAGCAAGTGCAAGACGGCAGCGACATCACAACAGCACTGCGTTCGCACGGCGAGTTCTTCCCGAATCTCTTCATCGACATGCTCTCTGTCGCCGAGCAAACCGGCATGCTGCCCGAAGTCCTGCTGCATCTCGCCGAGCACTACGACAACAACGCGCGGCTCAAGCGCGAGACCATTCAATCGCTTGCATGGCCGACGATCCAAATGGTGCTCGCCATCTTTGTGATCGCTCTGCTGATCCTCGTGCTCGGCCTATTGGCATCGAGCGGTGCCGGAGCGGACCTCACATCGTTGACGTTTGGACTGGCGGGACCGAGCGGCGCACTTCTTTGGCTCGGCGGCTGCTTCGGTTTCTTCGCGAGCCTCTATGTCGGCGTCTTGCTCCTGCAACGAGCGATGAATGCGAAGCTGATCGTCGACCCGATCGTCATCAACGTCCCGGTGCTCGGGACATGCATGCGGAGCTTTGCGATCGCGCGTTTCTCATGGGCCTATTTCCTCACGCAGCAGTCCGGCATGCCAGTAACTCAGTCGCTCGAAGCCAGTTTGCGAGCAACCAACAACGGCGCGTTCCTGCATGCGATCGGCCCGATGTGCAATGACGTTCGAGAGGGCTGCACTGTCACCGAGACCTTCTCAAATGCGCGGCTCTTTCCCGAGGACTACATCGAGATGGTCGCAGTGGCCGAAGAGTCCGGCACGGTGCCAGAAGCATTACACCGCCTCGGTCCTCAGTTTGAGGAAGCTGCTCGCAGCAGCTTGAAGAAGCTCTCGGTCGCGCTGTCAGTCCTCGTTTGGGTCAGCCTCGCAACCATGATCATCTTCTTCGTCTTCCGCTTCATGCTCTTCTACGTCTCGATGCTCGAGAACGCGGCCAGTGGGAAGCTTTGAGGTCGGAGCAGCGAGGCATGAAGGAATCGAGAATGAGTAGTGTGTAGTGTGTAATGGAAATTGCAAAATGCAGAATGTCGAGGCTTGCCGCCGCTGCGTCTGAGATTCTGCACTTTTCATTTTCCAATACTCATTACTCATTCTCTCAACCAAAGGCTGAGCTTCGTGAGTCGTCGACGATCGGCAGACGACCACAACAACCCATTTTCACGCATCTTCGAAGGTGAGTTGCGGAAGTCAGAGGGCAGCAGCAGACTCGACTTCGACGCGTGAATGGTGCATTCGATGCGACATCCGCCGAGCTTGAGGAATTGGATTAATCCAAAACCGCATGCGTCCGTTCGAAGGCGTCGCCGTTTTTTTCACCGACTCGATGAAAGGTGCTGACATGATCTTCGGAAAGATGTGGGCCGTACTCGGAGCGCAGGTCAACAAGCTCGCGAACTTCTTTTGGACCGCCGACCCCATCGCTCAGATGCAGTACGAATACGACACTGCGGTCGCTCAACTTCAAGAGGGTCGTAAGGGGCTCGAGCAATACCGCTCGCTCGTTGAACGCGTCTCACAGCAAGTCGCCAAACAGCAGAAGCATGCTCAAAGTTTGGAAGCGAAAGTGAAGGCGTATCTGCAAGCCGGTGATCGCGAGACGGCTTCAAAGTTTGCTCTCGAAATGCAGACGGCAAAGGCCGAATTGGCTGAGAATCAAGAGCAACTCAACATGCACGAAGAGGCTTACAACAACAGCCTCGACAAGATTAAGCACGCATCCAGCAAGCTCGCGAAGGTCCGCGACAAGATCAAGAAGTACGACGCCGAACTGAAGATGAGTAAGGCCGAAGCCGAAGTCGCGCAGCTCGCTCAGTCGTTCAACTTCGATGTCAGCACGGACTTCGGTCAGATCGAAGACGTCATCCAAGACAAGATCGGACTCAATCGCGCGAAGTCGCGCGTCGCTGCGGATCTCTCGCAAGAAGGGCTCGTCGACATCAAGCGTGAGCAAGCCGCTGAGAAGGTTCTCGCCGATCAAGCTCTGCGTCAGTTCGAGATCGACTTAGGCATCGTCACTCCCGAAACCGCCGGGGTGAAGGAAGACCAAAAGGCACTCGGACCGGCGACTGTGACGCAGTCCTAAGGCGGTGCGATTGCAATCGACCGTAGCCGAAATCGTCAGATTTCGGGGCCGCAGTGACTGCGTCCGAAGTCTCACGACTTCGGCTACAAAGATGCGCGCACGGCGCGTAGATCTTACGAAGGAAGAATTTAAGGCTTAACGACACGCAGACATCTCCGTCTGTTTGGACCGAACTGAGAGTCGTCGCGGAGTCTGTAATTTTTCTGTCTCCAATCTTCCTGTCATTTGTCTTACCTCGCCGTTGCCGACAAAGAACGACAGGAAGATGGGGGACAGAAAGATGAGGCATGCGTCGTCGCAACTTGGTCGCGATCGGATCGCAATCTACGGAGACCGAACTGAGTTCAGTACGAGTCGTACTTCTTTCACGCCCCCGAGAATTTGATGAACGAACCAGAAACTGCGATCTCTGCTGCCAATTCAGGACCGGCCTTGCCCGATTGGTATCCCGCATGGGCGACGGAATTGGCCGAGCTGTATTTCTCGGGCTCGATCAACACGTTTGTGTTGCACGGCAATGTGCATGATCTCGTGCGACAGCCGGGACCGGACGGCAAGGATGCGTTCTCGTCGCTCAGTGACTTCCTTGCGGCGCAAGTCTTCGGCAATTGGGAAGTTGTCTTGAGCTATGACCTCGGACGCGGCTTGCGTCCGTTAGCGGGCTCGGACTCGAAGCGGCTGCAATCCATGTTACAGCATCTGACCGGACAGCTCGGAGCCGTCGCCAGTTGGTCGCGCGATCCCGATAAGGTGCTCGATCAGCTTGAAGCACTGCTGCAACGCAACTTGTTGGAAGACGACATCTCGCAACGCAAACGCATCGGACTGATCTTCGAGCACGCGCAGTTTCTGGTGCCGACGGGAGATCTCGGCTCGATCGCGCGGGGACAAGCGACGCGACTCGTGCGTTTTCTCAGTTGGGCCTCGAACCCCTACATCAAGCGGCTCAACGTCGCCTTCTGCCTCATCACCGAGAAGCTGTCGGAAGTCAGCGAGCGGCTCGTCAATAACCCGTATGTCGCGTCGATCGAGATCCCGTTACCGAGCGAAACCGATCGCCGTCGCTTCATCGCGACGATGCCTATTGGCGGCAGCAGCAATGGCTTTACGGGCGATGGACTCGTGCAGAACGCCGCCGGTCTGACGCTCGTCAATCTGAGCGTTCTGCTGTCGAGCGCGAGCACGCGCGGCATCGACGTGCAGCAGTTCCGCAAGCTCAAGAAGAAGATGATCGAGCGGCAGTGTCAGGGGCTCGTCGAGTTCGTTGAGCCGGTGCATACGCTCGATCTCGTCGTCGGCACTCCTGAAGCGAAACAGCGATTGGTGCAGGACGCCAAATGGCTCGCCGAGGGCAAGCTCGATACCGCGCCAATGGGCTATCTCTTCTGCGGTGCGGTCGGCACGGGCAAGACGTTTCTCGCCGAGTGCTACGCGGGCTCAATGGGCATTCCGTGCGTGAAGCTCCGCAACTTCCGCTCGAAGTTCGTCGGCGAGACCGAAGGCAATTTGGAGCAAGTCCTCACCGTGCTGCGATCGCTCGGACCGGTTGTGGTCATCGTTGATGAAGCGGACGCGACGCTCGGTGATCGCAATCAAGACGGAGACTCGGGCACGTCGGGCCGAGTGTTCTCGATGATCGCGCAGCAGATGGGAGACACGAAGTATCGCGGCCGCATCATTTGGATGTTGCTGACGTGCCGACCGGACCTGCTCCCGATCGACCTCAAGCGGCAAGGACGCTGCGAAGTCCACATTCCGCTCTTCGCTCCGACGACGCGTGAGGACATCGCGACGATGTTCCGCTTGATGGCGAAGAAGAACAAAGTGCCGCTCGCAGACGACGCTGCTGTCGACGTTTCGCCGGATCGAGGACTCAGCGGAGCGGACCTTGAAAGCATCGTGCTCTCGGCGCGACGAGCATCGCTCGCCGCCGGACGCGAGATTGTTCAACGCAGCGACTTAGAACGAGCGGTCGCGGACTTCATTCCGTCGTCCGAGGGACTGGAAAAAGAAATGCAGGAGACTGCGGCGGTTCTGGAATGCACCGACCGCGAGTTCCTGCCGCTGAAGTGGCGCGAGCACGTCGGCACCGCCGAAGCCCGCGCCAAGTTGCAGCAGCGCTTAGTCACGCTGCGGCAGTTGGTTGAAGGTTGATTCTTGGAGTGCTCCGGCTCGACGGAGCCCTCCGACTCAGCGGCACAGCGGTGTCTTCAAGAATCGCATCGCCGCCAGTAACGAGTTTGTTCCGTCGTCTTTCATCCGTGTGTGTTCTTCAGCCAATGGCGACTC
>CAZNMS010000626.1:0-4658 GCA_964573505.1 uncultured Planctomycetaceae bacterium
GGCCGCAAAAGTCTTCTCGTTCCAACACGCTTTTCACCGTTTGCAGAGCAGAGAACACATCACTCAGGTTGCTTCTTCCTCTGGGGTGCGGGCGCAGCCATCCGTCAGACCGTGCTGATTGATCACGGCCACTCCGCGAGACGCCACTTCTTGGCACTCCGCCTAGGACTCGATGTCCGCTGTGTAGTTATTAGTACACTCACGCTTCGCGCGGAATTGCCGCACCGAGCTGTTCCGCAGCAGGCTGCGGAACGGAAAGCGGCAGCGGGCTGCCGCAGTCCCAAGGAAGACAAGAGCGGTAGGTAGTTACTCAGGATGGGTCAGCAGAATGGCGGGCATTGATTGCTGCTTCATTCCGGGGCCGGAGATTGCGGGCTGCGGGGCGATGCCTTTCCAGGTGAACTCGGGATGCGGGAAGCCCCACATGAGTTCGGTCTTGTGCGGCTTCAGTCGCAGGTCGGCGAAGACAACTCGCAAGTCGTGCGGGCCCTTCTTTAAGGCGATCGACCAGTTGCCGTGCGCGTGCCAGCGATTGGCCGGGTTCCACTCGTGACCGTCGATGAAGACGCGCAGGTCGTAGCCGCAGTCGATGTCGGGGAAGAGAAACTCGCGCGGCGCGTGCAGTGTGTAGACGCCGTCGGCGGGGACGTTGAGAAGGCCGGTTAGACGCAGGCCGAAGGCGGATTGCTCGGCGGTCGGTTGCTGAGTTTTTCGTATCGCTTGCACTTCGTCGGCAGCGAGCAACTTCGTCATCGTGCCGGTTGCTTGAGCGGGCATTGTCAGGCTGCGCGTCATCACTTCAGTCCAGACGCCGGAGAAGTACTCGTACTTCAAGCCGGGTTTTGAACTCGTCGCCTTCACTGCCGGGAGCGGAGTCTCTTTGCGGAGCACGGCGGATGTAATCGTTGTTGCATGCGTCCCGTCTTGCTGCCAAACGTCGGCCTTGAGACCCGGTCGAAACGCTCGAACTTTCAAGAGGCTCGTTTCGCGGACTTCGAATGGGCCGGTGTAGAGCGTTGATTGGGGCGTCGGCTTTGAACCGTCGAGCGAGTAGCGAATCTCGACGCCGGGAGTCGGGCAACTCAGCGTGACCTGCATCGAGTCGGTGAAGACGTTGCAGTCGCGCGGTTCGATGACGACCGGCTGAATCGGACGATAGATCGGCTCGTCGATCACGATGCGTTCGCCGTCGAGATGAAACGTGAAGTCGGGATGCGTCGGCTTCAGCGTCGTGCCGTTGATGGCGAGCGAAGAGCAGTCGAGCGCGATGCCGGACTTTCCGACGATTGTCAGTCCGCTCGCGTGAGCTTTGATCGCGCCCAATTGCAGGTCGCGCGGCGTTGCTGCGGAGAGGTGCTCAATGTCACCGCCGGTCGCGAGCTTAGCGGTGAAGCCTGCGACCTCGTTGCTGTGCGCGAGCGGCTTGAAGTCCGTTAGCGCCAGCGGCGGTTCGGTCGTTGCGTCGTAGTGCGGGGGTTGAGGGCTCACGATCGTCACGACGACTTGAGGGCCTTGCCCGTCCCAGTTCACGGCCACTTGTCGGCTGAACTGCACGGCTCCCGTTGATTCGGTGTGATGCCGGTCACGCTTCGAGAACGGTTTCAGTACCGCCTTCATATCGCCTTTCGCCTCCAGCGCGGCGGCGATGCGGCGGTCGTCCGAGATCGTGTAGCTCATCGGCAACGCGCTGACGTGCCGCAGTTGCAGATTCGGTAAGCCAATGTTGTTCGTCGCGATCAAGCGCGTCTTCGAATCACTGATGAGCTGCGGGAGTTTGTCTTCGCGCAGAGCCCGCACGCGCGCGTCGAGGTGCTCGGATCGGACCGGCGTATAAACGGAAAAATTCTGAGTGAAGCGGTGCGAGTGCGTGCTCTCGAACGTGTCGGTCACGATGTAAGTAGAACTACCTCGCAACGAGATAATGCGGCGCGACTGACGAACATCTTTGATCGGCTCGTCAACGAACGGCTTGCCTTCACGCATCGCCCGGTTCTCGGCCTTCGCACGCGAGGAGTCGTAACCGTAGCTGCCGAAGACATCGAAGAACTCGTCCCCTTTGTGATAGGTGTAGACGCCGTCGAAGCGACCTTCGCACAGGTCGAAGTGCGGCCCGGCATGAAAGCGGCCCGTCTTCACGATGTTGGGCCAGGCGTAGGTCGCGAAGTGCGTCTTGCCGCCGGGGTTCTGCAGCACTCCGAAGTGAGCGTTCTGGACGCGGCCATCAACGACCGGCGCGGGGCTCAGCAAATGAATGCCGCGCTGCCCGTAGAGACTGAAGCCCGTGTTGTCCTCGCGACCGCTCATGATCGGTTGGCCGATCGATTGGAAGTAGAGGAACTCGTCATCAAGCCCCCATCCGGAACGCAGGTAGTAATAGCCTTGATGCGCGAGACTCTCGGAGAAGATCGTCGGGGCTGCTTCCGGTTTGCCAACGTGATGCACCTGCCATGCTCGGCGACGTAGCTCGTCCTCATGCGCGAGCAGCCCGAGGTGATACTCCGGCTTGAAGCCGATGTAGCGCTGCCGCTGCGACCGAGCATTGAGTCGATAACTAAAACCGTCCTGCTTCAGGTTGTGAATCCAGTAGCGCGTGTTGTTCGTGAGGTTGTCGACGAACTCGCGATCCCAGAACGGTTCGATCGGGAGGGACGACGACAAAACCTTCTTCTCGTCGATCGCCGCACGCAGCAGTTCGACATGCCGCAGCATCGACTGGTCGGTGTTCTCGTGCCCGTCATTAGCGAACTCGTGATTCGCTCCATCCTGCCGAGTCTTCAACAAAAAATTGTTATCGACTTGCCGCCAACCTTCGCGGAGCGCCCATTGATGCGCGTGAAACTCCTGCAGCTTGAGCGACGTCGGCACCATGCTGTTCAAGGCCATGATGCGGAAGTTGTAGATGCCGCTGCGTCCGAGCCGGATCGACGACGCGAGGTACTCCTCATTCAGAGCCATCATCCAGCGCGCGAACGTGTCGGACGGGAGATCGTCAACGAACGACGGTCGCATCTTGCAGAGCGCCTTGAGTCGTCCGCGCGTCTCTTCAATGCGACAGACATAGAGCGTGTTGTAGTCGCGGATCGGTAGTGCCGAGGCTTCGACATCGCGCTGCCAATTCAAGGTCCAATCATCGAGCACATCGGCCCAGCGCCGCAGATGCTCGACCGGCCCGCCGATCGCATACGAACGGAGCAAGGCCGCAAACGTCGCTCCGGGGTAATTTTGATTACGGCACAACTGCAACAGCAGCGGGTCATGCGGCTGAGCGACTTGCCCGAGTTCATTCTGCGACCACTTGTGAACTCGACCTGCTTCATCGCTGACGAACACCCAATTGATCGCCCCCGGTTCGCCAACTTTGACCGAGTACTTCTTGGTCGCCCCTTTGATGGCAACGGTCTCGGCCAAAATCCCCTTGAGCGCGAGATCAATCTGCTCCTGAGTCGGCGGCGGAAAGACGCTCGACGCATGCGAGACAACGCCTTCGAGCGGCTCATCATCGCTGCTCGCGATCGCTTCCGAGTTCCCCTCGGCCGCTGCGTCCTCAGCCAACAGCTTGCGGAAGTAGAACTGCTTGTAGGCATCAAGCGCGGCCGCGTAGTTCTGTTGCTCGACGAGTTTTCGTACCAACTCAAGTCCCGGAGTCGTGAGCGTCATCTGCGAGAAGAACCGCTCACCGAGTTCCTTCATTCCCGCCGGAGTCCGTCGCGCCGCAAAGCGCGCCTTTCGTACCGCGACATCATTGGGCAGTGGTGCTTCGATGAGACTCTGACTCTCAATGTTCTTCGGCTCTTTGGGCGGATTGGTGATCAAGCCCTGCAAGCTGCCTTCCGCGCGAACGATGCTGTCGCGCCGCAGTTGCACGAGCGCCGCTTCATTGCCCGTCGCAACGGCTTCGACATCCAGCCGCACCCATTCCGCGACCAACTTCGCGCCGTCAGCGTCCGCTTTCACCACTTCACACAACGCCGCAAAGCTCGCGCGCTGCAATCGCTCAGCAGACTCCTGCAACGAGCGTCGTTCATCCGTCAGCTTGTCGTGCGCTGCGAACTCCTTCGTCGTCTTGAAGCCGCTCGGCGAGAGCGACTTGATCGCGCCCTCAACCGCCTTGAGCCGCGCTTCAACCTTCAGCAGTTCCGCTTGGACCGCGCTGAACTGCTCATCGCGATCCGCATTCAGCTTCTTGCCGAGATCGCGAATCTTCTTCTCGATGGGCCTCTGTTGCTTGACGAGCGCATCGCGTTTGCCCTTCCACTCGGCCACCGCCTTCTGAGCCGCCTCCGCCCGCGCCTTCGAAGCCGCAACGATCGGCTCAAACGCCGCCGGCAAAGGCTCTGCCGCGAAGCCTCCCTGAATGAGTCCTCCGACAACGAGCACGCAGCAAACCAAAACCGATCGCAACATCAGCATCACCGCCAAACATGGAATGAGTACGAGCCACAGACGGCTCACGGTCTGAATCGAAACGTCGAGCGAGGCTGTCGCCTCTGACCGACGAGTCTGCGGAAGACGGATTAAGATTAAGAGTAAGATTAAAAGTAAGAGGACTTACAGCCTGCAATTGGTGGTGTACAATAAAGGATACACCCTGTCTTAATCTGAAGGGTGTGACCGGCACTCCGGCACTGAATTTGAGTCGTCTCCGTCCGGCTCGCCCG
>CAZNMS010000627.1:0-4626 GCA_964573505.1 uncultured Planctomycetaceae bacterium
TACGCTCGCAGGAGGCTGCGATCTTGTGAAGACCGATTGAACGGTATTGGGTTTAGACCAGTCGCGATCGAAGCGAGTTGCGATGCGAGCGCGTTTGGTTCGGAACGCGTGACGGTTTGTTTCGAGGTTTCAGCAGGCAGGTCGAATCGCAGGCGGCCGTCGGCGGCGACGATGCAGGCTCGTTCGAGGACATGTTGCAGCTCGCGGATGTTGCCGGGCCAGTTGTAGCGCTGCAGTTCTTGCACGTTGGACAACGTTAGCTTCAGACGCGGGCGGCCTACCTTGCGCGCGAACCGTTCGAGGAAGTGTTGCGCGAGCAGCGGGATGTCGTCGGTGCGGTTGCGGAGCGGCGGCAACTCCATCGGGAAGACGCTCAGGCGGTAGAAGAGGTCTTGTCGAAAACGGCCCGCTTCGGCTTCGGCTCGCAGGTTGCGATTCGTCGCGGCGATGATGCGCACATCGACCCGCCGCGTTCGCTCCTCGCCGACTCGTTCGAGTTCTCCCTCTTGCAACACTCGCAGTAATTTTGATTGCAGGTCGAGCGGAATCTCACCCACTTCGTCGAGGAACAGCGTGCCGCCGTCTGCCAGTTCGAACCGACCGGCTCGATCGCGGAGTGCTCCGGTGAACGAGCCCTTCGCGTGGCCGAAGAACTCGCTCTCGTACAGCTCGCGCGGGATCGCGGCACAGTTCACTTTGATGAGTGGCCGGTTGGCTCGGCGACTGCGGCGATGCAGTTCGCGAGCGACGAGCTCCTTCCCCGTGCCGCTCTCGCCGAGGATCAGCACGGGCGCGTCCGTCGCCGCGACGAGGTCGATCTGCCGCACGACCGCCTGCAACGACAAGCTCTGCCCGACGAGTTCGCCGAACGACGCCGTCAGCTTCACCTCTTCGCGCAGGTACTCGTTCTCTTGTTCGAGCCGCTTCTTCAGCGCCTCGATTTCGTCAAGCGCTCGAGCATTCGCGATCGCCGCCGCCAGATGGTCCGCGATCATTCGCAACCACTCGAAGCACGACTCGCCCGGCTGCTCGCGCGCGAACAGGCCGAGCACTCCGAGCACCTGACCGCGATGCACGAGCGGGTGCCCGGCGAACGACACGATCTGCTGCTGCTTGATCCACTCGGGCTGCGCGATCCAGCTTTGATCGCGCGTCAGGTCGAGCACTTCGAGCGACTGTCCGGTCCGCGCGATGTGCCCGACCTTGCGGACTCCGAGCGGAAACCGGCGGAACGCACCGTCGAGCCGCTCCCAAGATTCGCTCGCCGGATCAAGCGGTCGACCGGCACTCGCGACCAAATGCAGGCACCGTTCGCGCTGAGCACACTCGGTCGCGAGCTGACATCGCTCGCAATCACCGGCCAGCGGCGGTTGGACCAGCCAGATACGAACGAGCGCGACGACGGGCGATTCGGCCAATCGCCGCACGGCCAGCGGGAGCAGGTCGGGCAGATGATGTTGCTCGGCTAAGTCGAGCAACAGCCGCTTCGGATCGCAGACAAGCGTCGGTTGGGGAGTGGTTGAATTCATGCTCGGCAGGGTAACGACATTTCGTTGCATGAGCACGAGAGTTCGTTGAATCACGAAATATCGTGCTGCTCATGAATCTCAATGAAACGACGCAACTCGTTGTTAATCAAAGAGATAAAATTTCTCGACCACTTCGGCACGGAAAGTGATTTCTCATCCCGGCGTGACGCACTTCTGCGACACCGACAGACCAAACTTAAAATGCTTCAGGAGAGAGATCATGGCTCGCGTTCAACTTGTTCATCCCGAAACCGCCACCGGAACCACCAAGCAGCTTTTCGACGTCGTCCAGCAGGCGTTTGGCGGAGTGCCGAATGTGGCCCGGCTGATGGCCAACAGCCCGGCGGTGCTGAATGCCTTCTTGCAGTTCTCGACCGCGATGAGCACCGGTCTGCTGACCGAGAAGCTGCGCGATCAGCTCAAACTGGCGGCCAGCGAATCCAACAGTTGCGACTACTGTCTCGCCGCGTTGTGTGCGATCGGCACTGGGCACGGACTGACCGCCGCCGACATCACGGGCGGACGCCAAGCGGTCTCTGCCGATCCGAAATCCGACGCCGCGCTCAAGTTCGCGAAACGAGTCGTCGCGGAGAAAGGACAGGTCTGGGACGACGACCTGCAAGCCGTGAAGTCCGCTTGTCTGACCGATGGCGAGATCGTCGAAGTCATCGCGACGGTCGTGCTCGGGTTCTTCACGAACTACCTCAACAACGCGTTCAAGACCGATGTCGACTTCGCCCCGGCTGCGAAGTTGGTCGCGTAGCGAGACCGCAACAACTCCCGACGTCTTCAACCCGGAGGATTGGCAGCCATTAGCCGGTGGTAAGCGCAGCGCCACCACCGGAGCAACGACGCAAGGAAAAATTGCATCCCGGAGGGATGCCAGCAGGTGAGGTGTCTCATGCTGGCATCCCTCCGGGATGCGATTGGCGACTGGTCCTCGTTCCGGTGGTATCGCTTCGCTCAACCACCGGCTAATGGCTGAAATCCCTTCGGGATAAATGCGCTGTGAACTCGAAAAATAGGGCAACTGCCAAACGCGTCAGCGAGGGACAAAAAACTCACCTCGCTCACCCGTCATCGAATCGAAGGAACAACATGACCTCACTGCTTTCACCGGCAACGTCCCCGCTTGTCATCGTTCCGCCGTTCACGCTCGACTCGGCCGTTCGCAAAGTGCGAGCTGCTGAGGATGCGTGGAACTCGCGCGATCCAGTTCGCGTATCACGGGCCTACTCCGAGGACTCGGAATGGCGGAATCGAAATGAGTTCCTTCGTGGTCGTTCGAAGATCGTCGAGTTCCTGACCAAGAAGTGGCAGCGAGAACTCGACTATCGACTGGCGAAGGAACTGTGGTGCTTTGACGCTCGACGCATCGCCGTCCGCTTTCAATACGAATGGCACGACGAGCACGGGGCATGGCATCGCAGCTACGGCAACGAACTTTGGGAGTTCGCTGACGACGGCCTGATGCGTCGCCGAGAAGCCAGCATCAACGATCTCACGATCAACGAACACGACCGCAAATTTCACTGGCCCGCGCCCGGATCGAGACCGCTCGATCACGCCGGAATCCCCGCCGTTCATTGATCGCTCGCCGTGTTTCCTCACCAATCACTCAAGGACGCCATCATGTCGGCATTTCCCAGCGACATCGCTTTCACGCCTCCGGTCAAAGCGATTCAGAGCGCGAAGGGTTCGCGAGCGGCCTATGCGAAGATGGAACAAAGTCGCGGCTGGCAAACGACGGTCACTCCCGAGTTGTCAGCCTTCTTGGCCGAGATGGACATGTTTTATCTCGGCACCGCGAACGCCGACGGGCAGCCCTACATTCAATACCGAGGCGGCCCGCCCGGCTTCCTGAGAGTCATCGACGAGCAGACGCTCGGCTTCGCGGACTTCGGCGGCAACCGGCAATTCATCACGCTCGGCAACCTGCAAGACAACGAGAAGTGTTTCATCTTCCTGATGGACTACATGCACAGCCGCCGCATCAAGCTCTGGGGCACGGCTCGCGTCGTTGAGGACGACCTCGAACTCCAGCAACGACTCGCCGACCCCGCCTATCCCGGAAAAGTGGAACGAGCGATCGTCTTTCACATCGCAGCGTGGGACGTGAACTGCCCGCAGCACATCCACAAGCGATTTCCCCAAAAAGCCGTCGCCCCGCTGATCGAGCAACTGCAATCCCGCATCAGGCAACTGGAACAACAAGTCCGCGACCTCGGCGGAGTGTGATAGGTCCGTGCGTCGTAACTGCGGCGATCTGTGGGTATTTCTTCATATCGAAGAGTTTGAAGCCATTAGCCGGTTGTGTCGCTAAGCGCATTAACGGGCTCATGCCTGCGAGCGTTGCTCGGTCTTTGCGAAAGCTCGACCAGTTTCGCCCGGCAAGTGCCGAGCTGCTGCGAGTCGATGGCAAGAACCTTAAACCCACGGAAGACGGGCGGGCGTTGATCAACGCGGCGTGACCGATCGTCGGTCAGTTCGCCCCCGAGCCGCGTACTGCAATCACGGCGACTCGGCTGACGGCGTATCCCTTCGTGCTTATGGCCCCGACCGACCGATAGTCGCCTTTCGCTCCGCGAAAGAGCGCTCTTTCGCGGAACGAAAGGCGACAATTGACCGATCAAGACGATCGCCCAACAACCGCTCGTCCTGCCGAGCCCCGCTGCCAACTGCCGCTCTAAGATCGACGAGCAGTTCCGCAACGCAGGTGTCTTGCACGCGTTGAATGTCGTCGTCGACGCCAGCAACTTCGACTTGCTGGTCGATCACGTGATCGGCGGCTTCGGCATCTGCGTGATGAGCGTCAGCCCGTGATCCTCAAGCAAGCCGAGAAAGGCGACCGAGCCCTCCGAGGCATCGGCTTCCGCAACATGACGCGTCTGTTCGGAGAAGAATCGATCGCCCTCCTCCAACGCACCGGCCGCTTCGAACCCCCTCATCACCGAGCCTTCCGCGAACTCGTCGAAGTGGCGGTCAATGCGGGTTGATGTCGATGAAGAGTGCGGGCGTTCGGCCGATGCGGCACTTCCGCGAACTGCAATGCAGCTTGCTCGCGTGCCTTCGTGAAGAGGTCCTCACCGGGCGCGCC
>CAZNMS010000628.1:0-4626 GCA_964573505.1 uncultured Planctomycetaceae bacterium
TCGTAGCGGAGTTGAACCTTCATGCTGGCTATCGAATCGCGCCCCGTTGGGGCTCTTTGCCTTCCACTTCAGGCTGTGTTGCCAACTCGCACAGGATCGCAATTCCGAGCCGAGCAACTGAAGGACATGTTGATTGGCCTGCATGCGTGCCAGATGAGACGCAATGGCCCCGACTCGCTCCACCTTTCTTTTCGGCCTCATTGATCCGCCGCCTCGATTCGCACGTCGACATTGCCCACTCGCCATACGGCGTCGTCGGTCTCGCGTTGCCGCCAGATGACGCGCAGCGTTTGCTGCGAATTGGTCGCAATCCCCGAGACATCAAAGCTGGATGTCGACAAATAGCTGCCGCCGGACTTCAGCAGCCTCACGGTCTGCCCGCCTCCTTCCAAAGGGATGACGACCCGCGCTCCAATGCCGTCTCTCGCGGAGTTCGTTCCGATGATGCGCAGCGTTTGCGGTTCGAAGAGTCGCTCTGACCGATTCTCTAAGACGGCGAGCGGCTGATTCATGTGTGAGATGACGAAGTCGTGATCTCCGTCTCCGTCGAGATCTCCAATCGCGAGTCCGCGTCCCATCCGCGTCTCTTCGAAGAAGCCGCCGGTAGTTTTTCCGACATCTCGAAAACGTCCATTGCCGAGATTCTCAAACAGCAACGCTCGCTGCATCTGAGGTGCGAGGGATGTCGTTCTCATGACATGCCCATTGGTCGCGATGAGGTCTTCATCACCGTCTAAATCGAAGTCGGCTGCTGCGGTGCCGAAGCCCACAAACAAACGACCGACCGCCGAAATGCCACTGACGGAGCTGACATGCTGAAACATCCCGTGCCCGTCATTGCGATACAGCGCGAAGGTTTGATTCTCGTAGTTCGAGACCCATAAGTCCGGCCGCCCGTCACGATTATAGTCGCAGACCTCGACGCCCATGCTGCCGTCTGCTTCGCCGCCTTCGCCCAGTGCTGTGCCACTACGAATGCCCGTCTCGGTGAAGTGGCCATTGCCGTCATTGCGATAGAAGAGATTCGGAGTCGTGTCGTTCGCGACATAGAGATCGGTGTCGCCGTCGAGATCAAGATCCGCACTCAACACCGCGAGCCCTTTGCCTCCCGGCTGTAATCCCGATTGCATCGAGACATCAGCAAACGAGCCGTCGCCTCGGCTGAGCCATAAGACATCGGCCTCTGCGTTGAACGCCTTCGGAGCGCAGACATCTCGTCGCCCGCGAAAGTCGCAAGCGGGATGATTGGCGAACGACCAATCAACGTAGTTCACAACGTAGAGATCGAGTGCTCCGTCATTATTGAAGTCGCCCCATGTCGCACTCGTGCTCCAACGATCGTTCGAGAGAGAGGCCGTTTCGGTGGCTGTCGCAAAAGTTCCATCACCGCAGTTCTGAAACAGTTCGATGCCTCGATAGCCAGTTAGCAGCACGTCTCGAAAGCCGTCGTTGTCGAAGTCCGCAACCGCGACGCCGTGCGCGTAGAACTCAACATCACGACAACGAGCGTGCTCGGCGACATCGCGAAACGCCCATTGCTCGACCTGCCGAAACAACGCGCAGGGCAAGCCTCTCGGACTCGGTGTCTGATCAAACTGGCCGCCGCCGACAGCGAAGACATCGAGCTGCCCGTCGGCATCTGCATCAAACAAAGCGACTCCCGCTCCGAGCGTTTCCAAGATCGCGAGATGCCCGGCTTCTTCCCCATTGCGCGGCACAAAGCTGATTCCGCAATCAGCACTCCGGTCGACAAAGCGAAAACGCGGTTCCGTCGGCTGCGACTCATGACCGCTTGCCGTGACCGCAGTGCTGCCGGAGTTCGCGGCCTCTGTCTTCTGCTCCTTCGTGCGTTCTCCGCATCCGCCGAGTACAGCCACTGAGAGAACGAGGACCGCGCTCACAACCCGCCGGAGTGCGTCCGGCCGTGCTAACGTGACGAGAACGCAGCCCATCTTTGCAGCAGCGTTTGTTGCAGGATTGTCGATGTCATGCGAATTACATCCGACAGCGCGCGATCGCCTCGAATGCACATCAGGAGTGCGTCGAGTTGCCGCCGTTTCAGAAGTCGCAATCAAGACCATCATTCCGAGGGTGCTCAAGCGGTACGAGTCGAGAGATGCGGCACGATAGTCGCCTTTCGCTCCGCGAAAGGAAGCTTTTGCGGAGCAAAAGCCCCGAGAGAAAATCCCTTTCGCAGAGCGAAAGGCGACTATCTGCGCAAGCCGACAAGAAATCGCGAACTAGTAGTACGACGCGGCGAAGCCGCAACCATTGTGGCCCGACGCTCCGCGTCGGGAGTCGTGACGCGGAGCGTCGCACCACACATCGCAAGCCGACAACACCTCAAGAACGAGTAGTACGAATCTCTCCACTCCGCGAGCGACATGAGTGCCGCGCATCGCTCACCGAAGGGCGACTCTCTGCATCTGTAGGAGCCGCTACATCAACGCTCGGCGCGCTCACGGCGAACTCTGTGACAGAGTTTGAATCTCAGGTTCCGTGATCGCTCGGCGGTAGAGCCGGACTTCGCGGATGTTGCCGGTGAAGAAATCTTGTTCGCCGAAGCCAATGCGCAACGGCTGCTTTGTTGTGAGGTCGTAGTCCTCGGAACGGAACGGTGCGGACTTCGTTGCCAATTGGCCGTTGACGTAGAGCCGAAGTTCTCCGCCGCGACGCTGTGCGACGAGATGCTTCCAACCGGCACCGAGATCTTCGTCGAACGAGATGCACTCGCCCGCCTTCAGCGAATAGACGCTGCCGCGCACTCCGGCAGGCGCGTCTTTCGCGGCACTCGTGCAACTGCCGATGCTCGCGAAGAGTAATCCTTGATACACCGTCAGACTCGTGACCCTCGTCCAATTGTTGATCTCTTCGCGCACGGGATCGGTCGGCGGGCCGGGCTCCCATCCGGGCGGTGAAAAGAATTTCTTCAGCGACGTCCAACCGCGCTCGTCGTCGAAGCGCGAGACCTCGCCGCGCGGGATTGCTCCGGCATAGAGCTTGCCGTTGTAGACCGTCAGCGCGTTGATTTCCGTGCCGTCTCCTATGCGACCGCGATCCGTCCATTGCTCGCCGCCTTGATGCTCGACGACGCGTGCTTCCGGCCACATGCCCGCGAGCAACTTGCCTCGGAACACTTCGAGCGAATGCACTTGCAGGAACGGCTTCTGATCGAGCGGTGTGTTCCCGATCGGAGTGCCTGCGAAGTCCCAGTTGCGTCCGTCGAAGGCGTAGACGTTCGGGTAACCGACAAACAATTTGCCGTCATGAACCGCCATCGCATGCGGGTAACAATTCTTCGGCGGTTCAGCGGGCAAACTGCCGGCGACGGACCATTTCGTCCCGCCCTCCCAGACATAAACGCGATAAGGCCGACCGGTCCATTGCTTCTCACCCGGCGGAGGTAAGCCGCGATCGCCGCCGACGTACAGCTTCCCGCCGTAGGTCGCCATGCAGTTGATCCGGAGCATCTCGCTCGGCTGACCGCAGTCGGTCCATGAAGTGCCGCCTTCGTAGCGATAGACCCGAGCGGGCGCGTACTCGCCGGAGAAGACTCGCGTCCAATCGTAAGTCGAGGTCGCCGCAAACAAGTGGTCTTGATGGACGATGAGCCCCAGCACGCCGGTCGTCTTGTGCGGCCCAACGCGCCCGCAGTCGATCCACTTCTTCTCACCCGCATAACGGAAGACATGACACCAATCGGCTTCGTGCTGAGCGTCGATGATGCCCGCATACAAATGGCCGTTGAACACGGTGAGCGAGTTGCTGACGTAGTTGCTGGTCGGACTGGGACGCCCGCAATCCTGCCACTGCCCGAGCTTCGCATTGTCGATGCCGAAGTAGACATGCCGATCATCGCCGGACGACTGATAGCCGCCCGAACTGGCCTTGAGATTGAGCGTCACTCCGCGCCGCGCCTGCGGGTCGTAGAAACTCAAGACGTCTCCGAGCGTGTCATCAACGACCGCGTCGGTTTGCACCCAAGCAGAGATCGAAAAGTCGCCGCGTCCGAGTTGCAGTGATTCCTGATTCGGCACCTCGATGTAAGCCGAGCGTCCATCGAATCGACCCGTTTGCAGATCGACTCCGTGATTGATGCCATGATTGTTACACCCCGACGAATCGCGACAGTCCCCGCGCAGCTTCAAATACCCGACAAGCTCTCGCTGTAATTCTTCCGCCATCGCAGCCTTCGCGTTGTCGTTGTCGGCCTGCTGTGGATGAGCCGCCAACAGCCCGCCCCAGCACCAACCTGCAACGCACAAAGCTCCGAGCACCATCAACCGCCGCATGATCGACACTCCTTCGCCCCTCGTTTAACCGCGTGCCCAACGGGCCGCGCTTTTCGAGCAACTCGCAGACTGGAACTCAGAAGCAAATCCGCCAGCACTTTCTCCTTCGCCCCCATCCCCGTCCAACGTGGCCAAGCAGCGCGACGACCGCGACATTCTTCGAGGCCGTGCAGTAGAGTCGCGACGAGTGCGACCTGCTTGTCGTGCGGCCATCAAGCCGGCTGGCACTCGCACTTGCATGATCAGCCTCAACGACCAGCGTTCGCTTTCGTGACTACCTCTGAAGGAACCTCATGTTCGGCACCGTCCCCGAGACGCCTTATGACCTGCAGTT
>CAZNMS010000629.1:0-4617 GCA_964573505.1 uncultured Planctomycetaceae bacterium
TCGTCAGATTTCGGGGCCGCAGCGACTGCGTCCGAAGTCTCACGACTTCGGCTACTAACGACGCAGGCATCGCGCGCTGAAGTTACGCAGTCACAACCGTTTGGTCCTATCACACTATCGCCACTTACGGCCGCCAAACGCTGCCGTTCGGGTAGTCGTGCTGATCGAGCACCTCGGGCTTCATCGTGATGCTGTAGCCCGGTGCCGTCGGCGGCATGTAACGACCATTACGCATATCGACCGGATTCACGAATGGCTCGTGCAAGTGGTCCGAGTACTCCGTCAGCCGGTTCTCGAGACTGCCGCTGATCGCGATGTAGTCGATCAACGCGAGATGCTGGACGTACTCGCAAAGCCCGACGCCGCCGGCATGCGGACAAACCGGGATGCCGAACTTCGCCGCCATCAACAGCACCGCGATGACCTCATTCACGCCGCCGAGCCGACAGCTATCGATCTGACAAACCTGCAACCCGCCGCCCTGAATCAGTTGCTTGAACATGACTCGATTCTGACACATCTCGCCCGTCGCGACCTGAATCGGAGCAATGGCCTTCGCGATCTTCGCATGCCCAAGAATGTCGTCGGGTGATGTCGGCTCTTCGATGAACCACGGTTTGAATTCCGCCAGCGCCTGCATGTGAGCGATCGCCTGATCGACGTCCCAAACTTGATTGGCGTCGGTCATGAGCCGTCGCTCCCAACCAATTTCTTCGCGGATGATGCGGCAGCGGCGAATGTCGTCTTCGAGATTGCGGCCGACTTTGATTTTGAAGTGCGTCCATCCGCGAGCCATCAAACTGCGGCAGAGCGAGCGCAACTTGTCGTCGGGATAGCCGAGCCATCCGGCGGAGGTTGTGTAGCTCGGATAGCCGACCTGCTGCATTTCGGCGATGCGTTCGGCCTTTGTCGGTTCGAGCTTCTTGAGCAATGCGATCGCCTCATCAGGAGTGATCGCGTCGGTCATGTAACGAAAGTCGACAGTCGAAACGAGTTGCTCCGGAGTCATGTCGACAACGAGCTTCCAAAGCGGTTTGCCTTCGACTTTCGCATACAGATCCCAAACAGCATTGATGACTGCTGCCGTCGCGAGATGAATCACGCCCTTCTCGGGACCGACCCAGCGCAACTGACTGTCGCCCGTCATGTGCCGATAGAAGCGGCCCATATTCGCAGTGAAGTCTTCGAGCGACTGCCCCTTAACGAGCGGCTCTAACGCTTGAATGCCCGCAACGCAGAGATCATTACCGCGTCCGATCGTGAAGGTGATGCCGTGCCCCTCGAGCCCATCCGCGCGGTCTGTATGAATTGTGACATAGGCACACGAGTAGTCCGGATCGGGGTTCATCGCGTCCGAGCCATCAAGCTGCTTCGAAGTTGGAAAGCGAATGTCGCGGACAGACAGACCGGTAATTTTCGTAGGCATGTTTCGTCGTCATGAAGGTGAAGAAAGAGAAGTCGGAACGGAGTCCCCGACCGGAGATGCAGCAGCATAGCGACGCTCGCGTGATGTGCTCCCTCACCGCATCGTGAGAGTGGCCGTAGCTTGACTCTTTGAGGCTGTGATTAAATCGCCCCTGGGCTTGTCCCAGGGGTTTAGCGGCCTTTGCACTACTCAAATTTGCCCTAAATCGTAGTAGTGCAAAAGCCGTTGAACCCCCGACGCAAGGTCGGGGGCGATTTAATCACAAGCTCTCCGAGTCGAGTATTTCGCATAAGAGACGCTCAACTCAGCGAGCGACTGAAGAAGTCCGAAGGATGGGCACTCGTGCCCGTCCTACGACAAGACTTTGCAGCCTCAGAGAGTCAAGCTACGCCCAACTTCCCCATCGCTGACAAACGCTGTGCAGTTCAGCCGTTGCTCTTCGTCATAGCCCAAACTGACCGCACTCCATTCATTCGCTTTTCGACGGTGACTTATGAGCCTTAAAGCCAATGCCCTGCAGTCGAGAACTCTTTCGAAGCCGCTCTTGCTGGCCGCAGCGTTCTGCGTTTCGCCAATGCTCGCTGAAGCGCGGCCGCCCGAGTTGCGGACGCTCAATGTGCGCGGCTTGCAGATCGGTCAGCCGACGACGATCACGATTGATGGAGCCGACTTGCTGCCGACTCCGAAGTTATGGCTCGATGCAAAGCCGATCGAAGTCACGGTCGACGAAGCGAAGAGCGCCGTGAACCGACTCGTGCTGACAGCGACGTTGCCGAATGAGCTTGCTCCGGGACTGGGGCAACTGCGCATCGCAACGAATGAGGGGCTCTCGAACAGCATCACGATCGCGCTCGATCGTCTGCCTCAAACGCCGCTTGTCGAAACAATTACATCTCTGCCAATCAGCCTGCACGGAGCAGTTCCCGGAAGCGGAGTCGCAAAGACTTCGTTCGTCGGCAAAGCAGGAGATGAATTGCTGATTGAAGTCGAAGCAAAACGACTCGGCAGCAAGCTGCGTCCCGTCGTTCATTTGTACGACGCGCAGCGCGTGCAAATCGGATGGGCTCTGCCTTCGAAGACGCTCTCCGGAGACTGCCGCATCGCGACGAAGCTCCCGCGAGACGGTCAGTACGCGATCGAGGTGCATGACCTGCAATACGCGCCGCAGGGTGCAAGCTTCTTCCGTTTGAAGGTCGGACAATGGCAAGCAGCCGATCTCGCTTTTCCGCTCGCCGTGCAACGCGGGCAAGAGGTCGCACTTGAATTGCTCGGTCCAATAAGCGGACTGAAAGCTCCGTTCAAAGCACCGCTTGATGGCAGCGTCATGCCCTCCATTTGGCCGAATCCGCAAGCCGCCAGCGGGTCTGCTCCGAGCGTGCTGCTGACGTCATTGCCCGAGTTGATCGAGAGCACTCCGGCAGCGAGCAATGCTCCGAGTGCCACTCAGATCGGGAGTACCGGCGAAGCCTCACTGCCCGTCGTGCCGGTCGCGATCAACGGACGACTCGATGCGCCGGGGCAGATTGACCAATACCGCTTCGCAGCAACGGCCGGGATGAAGTTCACGTTCGAAGTCTTTGCCGATCAACTCGGCTCGCCGATCGATTCAGTGCTCGAAGTCCGCAACAAAGAAGGAGCGGTGCTCGCGAGTAACGACGACGGCCCGACATCGACCGACTCGCGACTCGAATACACCGTGCCTGCGAACGTCGACACGTTGATCGTTGCTCTGCGAGACGGACTTGAAGTCGGCTCGTCGCAAGCGGTCTATCGGCTTGTCGTCACGAACGGAGCGAACCCCACTCCCGAAGTCACCGTGACCGCAAAGACCGACGTTGCGAATGTCGCGAGCGGCGAGTCGCAAGTGCTCGCCGTCAATGTGGCGCGACGCGGCTACGCCGGACCCTTGCAACTCGCGCTCGGAAGTTTGCCGCCGGGCGTCACCGTGAGTGGAACGGAAATTCCAGCAGGCTCAAGCGGCACGCTGCTGACTGTGACCGGAGCAGGCGAAGCTCTTCAGCAAGTGGTGACAACTCTCACCGCAAAGGCCGCAGACGGTTCGATCGTTGCACGAGTGCGTTCTGACGCCGCAGCAGATGATCGCACTCCTCTTTGGCTGCGCGAGCAATTCGCCGTCGCGCTCGCTCCGAAGTCATCGAGCGAATTCAAAGTCGACTGGGCCGACGCTCAACCTCTGACTCAGTTGCAGTTGATGCATAAGGCCGCGATCCCCGTGAAGTTCGTAAGACCGACTGGCATGACGGGGCCGCTGCGTCTGACGTTCGTGACGTCGCAGCTAGAGCCGCGCGTGAACAATCAACCGAACGCCGCGCTCACATTGAGACCCGAACGAGTTGTCGAAGTCCCCGTCGATCCGCCGGTGCTCAATGCGATGAACGCGTTGAAGATGCTCGACACACAACTGGCTGAAGCAGTGAAGCAAGCCGCAGTGGCTCAAGGCGACGCGAAGACGGCAGCGGATGCAAAGGTCGCGGACCTCATGGCAAAGAAGAACGCTGCCGCAGCGACACTCAAAGAGGCCGAAGCGAAAGCAGCGACAACGAGCGAACTCGCTCTGATCGTGCCCTCCGTCTTGCCCGAGTCCGCATGCGATGTCGTCATCAAAGCCGAGCAGCTCAATCCCGAGAGGAACTCCGTCTTGCGCACGGCTTACTCAACCGTGCGACGCTTACCGGTCCTCAATCCGCTGATCGTGAAGCTCGATAGTCCGACGACGATCGAGCAGATGCTGGATGCCAAAACCGGCGCGACGATCAAGCTGACCGGCAAGATCGAGCGGCAAGGCTCCTTCAAAGGCGACATCGCTCTCACGCTCACCGGTCAACCGGGCGGAGTAGCGATCACGAATGCGAACGTGAAAGCCGATCAAACCGACTTCACCGTTGAGCTTCGCTTCCCGGCGAACTTCGCGGCAGGAGAAGTGAAAGGCATCAAGCTCAACGCCGCCGGTCCTGCAGACCCGCAATCCGGCAATCAGCCTGTCCGCACCGAGACCGAGTTGCTGATCAAGCTGCTCGCGAGCGAGAAGAAGTAGAAGCCGTTGAATGGCACGCGGTCGATTCGTCTCGCGGTCTGAATTGAGGCCAATTCGTTTGTGTGTGACCGGCACTCAGTTGCTGAATTTGAGTCGTCTCCGTCCGGCTCGCCCGGACGGGACGAACGACTGGTCG
>CAZNMS010000630.1:0-4613 GCA_964573505.1 uncultured Planctomycetaceae bacterium
CGTTGAACCCCCGAGGCCGGGGCACCCTCTGGGTCGCGGGGGCGATTTAATCACAGCCTCTCCGCAAAAGCTTCCTTTCGTGGAGCGAAAGGCGACTATCGGTTCCGGCGCAGCCGCGCCGGACATAATTCTTACATCCCAATTGGCGAGCGATGCCAATCGAGCATGACTACTGCGTCTGCAAGGCTTGATTTTTTGGTAGCAGAAGTCGTGAGACTTCTCATCGAACGTCGAAAGACCGAAGCCTAACGAGTTCGGCTACCCAGAATTCTTAGCCTTGAAGCATGACTACTTCGATCCGCGCACCCAATCCGCGATGAAGAGCTGACTGCTCTTGTCCGCCGTGCGAGTCGACGTCCACATGAGCTTCTTGCCGTCGGGACTGAAGACCGGCAGCACATCTTGCACGGACTCGTGAGTGATCTGCTCGACCTTTCCGCCCTTCAGGCTCGAACCGTTGATGTCGATCTCCATCGTGAAGAGATGAAAGAACGCGCCCATTGGCCCCTTCGAGTAATCGGCGCCGCTCCAAATCAAGTACTTGCTCGACGGATGGAAGAAGGGGCACCAGTTGACTTGATCGAGGTTGTCCGTGAGCTGCACCTCGTGCTTGCCATCAACTGAGATCGCGAAGAGCTGCAGCATGTGCTCCTTCTGTCGATCGCTGCGGAAGATGACCCACTTGTTGTCGGGCGAGAAGAACGGGCCGCCGTCATAGCCCTTCTGATTGGTGAGCTGCCTCACCTCAGTCCCGTCGGCATTCATGATGTAGAGATCGGGGTCTCCATCACGGCTCGACGTGAAGACGATTTGTTTGCCGTCCGACGAAAAGCTGCCTTCTGCGTCATAGCCCGGCGAGTCCGTCAAACGGCTCAGTCCCGTGCCGTCGGGGTTGATCGTGTAGAGGTCCATATGCGGATCGAAGTCCCATTGATAGCGACGTCGTCCGCCTTGAGCGGCAAGTTCGCGCCCGGCCTTCTCGGTGTCTTCGATCTTCGGGTCAGAGTGGCTCGACGCGAACAAGATGCGTTTGCCGTCGGGCGTGAAGTACGCGCAAGTCGTGCGTCCTCGACCGGGACTCAAACGCAGCGGCGCGCCGCCTTCCAACTTCTGCGTATAGATCTGATAGAAGGGGTAACCGATCGGGAATGCCTGAAAGACGATGCTCTGACCGTCAGCAGAGAAGTAACCCTCGCCCGCGCGCGGAAAGCCGTTCGTCACTTGCTTGATGTTCCGAATGTGAGCGGCCTCTGCTTGAGCCGCATCTGCTGCAACCGTCGTTCGCACCGAGACACTCAGCAGCGCCCCGACCATCAACATAAGAGAGTGAATTCGCATCGTGCATTGATCCTTCAAGAAGTCATCAAGAGTGGTTCGCCGTCAGAGCCAACATGCGACGGCGCAGCGCGGACAAGGTGTAGCGATTACTGCAAGCAAGCGCCACTCGTTGCTCGATCGTCCCTTACGGCGAGCGCATCGACAACCTGTTGTCGGTCTGCCGGGTCGCTGTCGCTCAGACGCCTACGTTCGAGAGCGACCCGCACGGACGAAGCCATCCATGCTTCGACCGCGGTCCAGACTGAGCCGCATGACGTTTAACCGCGTGCCGTAGAACGTTGGCGCGCGGTTCGACGTCGCAACTCAGACGACGCGACGTATGAAACCGGCTCCATCAATGCGAAGAGCCAGCGATCGAAATCGATCGCTGGCTCTCGCTGACTGTTGTCGCAGTCGAGTTAGTACCGAGCTGCCTCGGCTTTGCCGGCAACACTGTGAGTGGTGGTGCTGCCGGCGGAATGCTGCGGACGCGGCGTCGAGTTGCGTTGTCCCGGAGGACCGCTCTTCGCGGAGTCTCCGTGATGTTCGAACGACCCAATTCGCATTCCGTAGAACGACCGCCAGACGAAGAAGACCGAGACCGCGAAGAACACAATCGCAAGCCCGACAGAGACGCTGCGGTCGAGTTCGATCGCGAGTTCAACGGCCAACAAACCGAAGAGCGTTGTGAACTTGATGATGGGGTTCATCGCGACCGATGAAGTGTCCTTGAACGGATCGCCGACCGTATCGCCGACGACGCACGCATCGTGCAAAGGCGTGCCTTTCTCATGCAGTTCGGTTTCAACGAGCTTCTTCGCGTTGTCCCAGGCACCGCCGGCATTGGCCATGAAGACCGCTTGATAGAGACCGAACAACGCGATCGAAATCAGGTAGCCAATGAAGAAGAACGGATCGAGACAAGCGAAAGCCAACGTGCTGAAGAAGACCGTGAGGAAGATGTTGAACATGCCCTTCTGCGCGTACTGCGTGCAGATCTCGACGACCTTCTTCGAGTCTTCGATCGACGCCTTTGTCGCATTCGCATCGAGCTTGATGTTGGCCTTGATGAACTCGACCGCACGATAAGCACCGGTCGAAACAGCTTGCGTCGACGCTCCGGTGAACCAGTAAATCACCGCTCCGCCCATCACGAGACCCAGCAAGAACGGCGGGTGAATGATCGAGAGATTCGCAACCGCCGCAGCATCGGTCAGCTTGTCGGTCAGTTGCATGATGATCGAGAAGATGAGCGTCGTCGCGCCAACGACTGCGGTGCCAATCAGCACCGGCTTAGCGGTCGCCTTGAAGGTGTTGCCCGCTCCGTCGTTCTCTTCGAGGAAGAGCTTGCCGCGTTCGAACTCCGGTCGGAAACCGAAGTCGCGCTGAATCTCGTTCGAGATCTGCGGGATCGACTCGATGCACGACAACTCGAACACAGACTGAGCGTTGTCAGTCACGGGTCCATAGGAGTCGACCGCAATCGTGACGGGCCCCATTCCTAAGAATCCGAACGCAATCAAGCCGAACGCAAAGACGGCTGGAGCAATCATTACCTCTCCGAGCCCCGCGTTGCTCACGAAGTAACCCGTCGCCATCAGCAACGTGATCGCAAGCCCCATCCAGTACGCGCTGAAGTTGCCTGCCGTCAGTCCCGAGAGAATGTTGAGCGACGCGCCGCCTTCTCGTGATGCCGTCACAACTTCGCGAACGTGAGCCGACTCGGTCGATGTGAACGCTTTGACGATCTCGGGAATGATCGCACCCGCGAGCGTGCCGCAAGTGATGATCGTTGAGAGCTTCCACCACAAAGAGGCGTCTTGCCCGATTGTCGGGATCAGCAAGAACGAGACGCCGTAGGTCGCAATGATCGAGACGACCGACGACAGCCAAACAAGCACGGTCAACGGCTGCTCGAAGTTCATCTGCTGAGCTTGCCCGTAACGGTTCTTCGCGATGACGTCGTTGATCCAATAAGAGGCCGCGCTCGTGACGATCATCATGACGCGCATCATGAAGATCCAAACGAGGAGCTGAACTTGAATCGTCGGCTCTTTCACTGCGAGCAGAATGAAGGTGATGAGCGCAACGCCGGTCACTCCGTAAGTCTCGAAGCCGTCCGCTGAGGGACCGACGGAATCGCCGGCGTTATCTCCAGTGCAGTCAGCAATCACGCCGGGGTTACGAGCGTCGTCCTCTTTAATCTTGAAGACGATCTTCATGAGGTCCGAGCCGATGTCAGCGATCTTCGTGAAGATGCCGCCCGCGATTCGCAGTGCGGATGCTCCGAGCGATTCGCCGATCGCAAAGCCGATGAAGCACGGCCCCGCATAGTCGGGTGCGACGAACAACAAGATGCCGAGCATCAGCACGAGTTCCGTCGAGATCAGCAACATGCCGATGCTCATGCCGGCCTTCAGTGGGATCGCATAAGCCGGGAACGGACGACCGGTCAGAGCAGCAAACGCAGCGCGCGAGTTCGCAAACGTGTTGATGCGGATGCCGAACCAAGCAACGCCGTAACTGCCCGCGATACCGATCAGGCTGAAGGCCAAGATCGTTGCGACCTTCGCGACCTCCATCTGCCTGAGCCATCCGAAGTACGCGACCATGATCGCGCCGATGAAGACTTCCAGAATCAGGATGAACTTGCCCTGCGTGATGAGATAGGTCTTGCAGGTCTCGTAGATCAGTTCCGAGATCTCGCGCATCGAGCGATGCACCGGCAGGTTCTTCAGTTGCTGACACATCAGCAGTCCGAAAGCACCGCCGAGCAAGCAGACGACCAATCCCACCATCAGCAGCACGCCCGTGTTCGTGCCGAGGATTGGGGTCGTCGTCAGACCTTGTGGTAGGACAAGGTCTGCTTCGCTGGCGTGCGTCACGCCTGCCATTGCTAAGCAGGCGGCTACGCTGGCCGCGGCTGTGAGACATCGCGTGAGAAGCCTCGACATGAACCAACTCCTTTAGTTCTTTAGTTGCATCCGGCCCGGTTGTGAGTGCTGAGGTTGTGCGTGAGTGACAACGTCAGAGTGCGGGCGAACCTTTAGTGAGTCCGGTTCGATAAAGGCAACACATAAATGAGCCCCTTTTGAGCCATCTTTTCGCTCATTTTGAGCCATCAGTTGCAGGCTTCGCAGCCATCGTCTCACTCGAACGTCGCTCGCTGACTCATTGAGTTCTTCGAGCTTTCGGAGCGAATCTGTAACAACTCTCACAGCCATCCGCAGACACGCTGCTCTCAAGTAGCTTGGGATTCCATCCCGAGCCTCAGCGGGATGCCGTTCCCCAACAAG
>CAZNMS010000631.1:0-4603 GCA_964573505.1 uncultured Planctomycetaceae bacterium
GACTTGTAGTCCGTCGAACGTCGTGAGAAGCGACGGACTGCAAGTCCGTCGTACTGAAAACGGATGTGCTCCGCAGGAAATGCAAGCAGAGCTTCCCGAACTTGCGTTCCCAGGCAGTTCCCAATGTCCGAAGGGCGTTGGGTGATATGAGAACGCGACTGCGAGATCTGTCGTGACGGCGAATTCAACGAGTGAATGTGATCGTCGTCCCGCTGCGGCTCGGGATGGAATCCCAAGCTACTTTTTCGGGGCAGAGTCGGGGATCGAGTCGAGGATGCGACGGCGACTCAACCCCACACTCAGTAACTGTCGCAGCCCGTCGTCGGTGCGGACTGGCCGTAGCGTTGTCCGTTCGGCGTCAGCAGGCGGAGATAGACCTGCCAGTCGATCGAATCGGAGATCTGCTTCGCGCTGCCGTCAGCAAAGCCATAAATGCAAATGCCGAGATGATTCGAACTCGGACGCGGAGCCGTTCCCGGTTTCGCTTCTTGATTCATCCGAGGCATCGCGCCGTACTCCCTGAGAATCCACTCATAAGCAGGGCGAGGATTGAGGCAGGCTTCAACGCTGTCGTCTAAGTCTCGATCGCGACTGACAGGAACTCCGAAGGCAAAGTCATGAATGGCTTTAGCTCGATTCCAATTCCTCGCCTGTAGGTTTTCTGACAGCAAGATCGTATGGGCTTGCCCGTCGCCTGAGCTGATGAAGTCGAGTGTCACCGAACGGCGCCAACGAGTGGCCTCCGGCTTTACGTCAGTCATCGGCTGAGGCGGCCAATAAGCAGCCGGTCGAACGCGCGATCCGCCGATCGGCGTCAGTGATCTCGCCGTCGCGGTTCCAATCAATCGAGTCGAGCGAATGCGCGAACGGCCATTGAGTGGCGCTCCGCGCGTAGATGTCCTCGCGAATGAAGCCCGTGTTGACGACGTAACTCAAGCCGCCCGCAACCCCAAAGTTGTTCGTGTCGACCGGACAAACCATTGATTTGATAGAGATCGGGCTCTCAGCAATCTCGCGCGGACTTGCTTCAAACGCGCGGCGAACATTCCGGTTATCGAGATCAGCCAGCAGGCTCATCGTCCATGGAACCCGAGCCGTCTGACCCGACTTTGATGTGAAGTCCTCATAGAGATCGGGAAGTTGGCCATGGCTTCTGGCCGACCAATTCAACGTCGCCGTGACGAGTTGCTTCATGTTGTCTTGGCATTCAATGAGACGAGCTTTATCCCGGCCATAGTTCGCTGACGGCAAAAACAGCGCCGCCAGAACCAGCAGGATCAACACAGAGACGACAACCTCAATCCATGTGATTCCCGCTCGATATGTAATCGGTGTGACAGAGAACTTGCGTCGCATGACCCGCTCCTTTCGCGAATGAAGGAAACGCGGTCCTCAACGATTTCTCCGCCGCTCGTTCAACAGCGAGTTGCAGCATTACTGATAGGTTTCATGTGCGCTGCACTGAGTCGTTTAACGAGGGGCTCTCAATTCGTACGATGGGCGAAGACGAGCCGCGTTCAGCGACTCCAGTCTTCCATCACTAAGCCCGGAACTTGCTCGAAGTCCCGCCGATTGCGAGTCACCAAAATGCCGCCATGCGAAATGACCGTCGCCGCAATTCGCAGATCCATCGTCCCGATGCGGATCTTGTTCGCGCGAAAGTTGTGGGACAGTCGCACGGCCTCGGCGTTACACCTCAAGACACGCAAGTCAGATAGCGCTTCGACGTTGTCCGCCATTCGACTGTAGGCGAAGACCAGTTGCTGCTCCGACTTCGCACGCCGAAGGAGTGAGTACCAACCGCCGACCTGTTCTTCGATGGTCAAGACCGTGATCGCTAAATCATGAGCGTCGTGATTCAAGACGCTCTCCGTGATCTCGACGTCGCCGTCCTGAAACAAGGTCAAACTATCGGTGTCGAAGACATCGAAGCTCATGACTCTCTTGCCTCTTCTTCCGCTTCACGTTGTCGACGGTACTCCGCCATTGCCTCTCGCCATTCGTCATACAACGGGTTGTTGGCTAAGGAGCCGATGACTCTCCGCCATGGATGTCCTGCTCCCTCCCGACGTTGCACCGCTTTGAGTTCCGCAATCTCGCGTTCCATCACGGTCATGCGTTGTTTCAACGCTTCGATCTCTTCCGTTGCGGTCATGTGCTCACTCTCCTTCTGCATCGACTTGTCGGCGGTACTCAGCCATTTCCTCGCGCAACAGCGGGACTCGCGGGTTATTGGCATAAACGCCATTGAGACTGGCCAATGGATTTCCCTCTCGCTTCTGAGTTCGCACCGCTTTGAGTTCCGCAATCTCGCGTTCCATCACGGTCATGCGTTGTTTCAAGGCTTCGATCTCGTCCGTTTCAGTCATGGGTTTCCTCTCGTTCAACGTCGAGTCACTTCGATCGAACAGTTCGGCCCGTTGCCAATGAAGTCTTAGCGACGCGAGGCTCGTCGTATCCGCCCGATTGATCAGAGCATTGGAGCGGCGGTTCGCGGATCTGAGAACAGAAGTTGCCGACGCTCACAGGGCGACTCGACACGCTCACTCTCATGCTGACAGTGAGAACGAGTGCCGCTCGCCTCTGAGTTTTCCTCGTGCGCCGATGCTCTAGCCTTCTTGTTCGCGATCTCGGTTCACTCACCTTCGCACGCCGGTCGCTTTTCATACGAAGATTTCACCCTGCGCCGCAGATTGGCACTTTCGGCTTCTCTGACCTGAGAGCTTGACGTCCAACACAGCGGCCTTTGGAACATAAAACCCTTGCTCGAAGGAGTGCGGTATGCGTTCTTGGTTCGTGCGTCTGAGTTGTTGCGCGGCGCTGTTGGGGTTTGCTTCGGCGGGGACTTTCGAAGCGACTGCCGCTGACAAAGTTTGGCATCGCTTTGAACGAGTCCTCTTGAGCGAAGAGTTTCGCAGCGAGGGTGCGGCGTTCGCGGATCTCGATGGCGACGGCGACAACGACATCGTCTCGGGCAACCTCTGGTATGAGGGGCCCGACTTTACGACTCGGCACGTATACATGAGCGGCTCGCGGCATCCCATTACGGGGTACTCGCAGCACTTCTTTTCTTGGACTCATGATTTCAACGGCGACAAGCGGCCCGACATTCTGGTCGTCGGCTTTCCCGGTGCCGCGGCGAAGTGGTTCGAGAATCCCGGCACTAAAAAACTCTCTGAGAACGGCGGCAAGTGGGTCGAGCATCTCGCCATCAAAGAGGCGAGCGGTGAGTCGCCCGACTTCGCCGACATCAACGGCGATGGCCGCCCCGAGCTGATTTGCATCATGGGTTCTCAGTTCGGCTACGCGCAGTTCGATCCCGCGAAGCCCAATGACGAATGGGCCTTCACGCCGATCACTCCGAAGGGTCCGTATGGCGGGTTCACTCATGGGCAAGGCATCGGCGACATCAATAAAGATGGCCGAGTCGACTTCCTCGAACTCAACGGTTGGTGGGAACAGACATCGAAGCCGGGGGAACTTTTCTTACAACGCCCGCAAAAGTTCTGTGAGTCCGGCGGATCGGACATTCTCGTCAGCGACTTCGACGGCGACGGTGACAACGACGTGCTGTCGACTTTGAACCCGCATGGCTTCGGGCTGAGTTGGTTCGAGAATCGAGGCAATGCCGGAGCATGGGTGCCGCATCGCATCATGGCGTCAAAGCCCGATGACAATCCGTATGGGCTCGCGATCTCGCAGATGCATGCGATCGCACTGGCCGATGTCGACGGAGACGGCATCGACGACATCATCACCGGCAAGCGTTTCTACGCACACGCGGCGGGAGATCCGGGAGTCAGCGAGCTGCCGGTGCTCTATTGGTTTCAAACCGTGCGCGGGCCTCAAGGCGTCGAGTTCATCCCGCACTTCATCGACGACACATCGGGCGTCGGGACTCAAGTGACTGTAGGAGACGTTACAGGAGACGGACTCGCGGACATTCTCATCGGCAACAAGCGCGGCACGTTCTTGTTCGTGCATAAGAAGGAGACGGTTTCGGACGAGAAGTACGCGGCGCTGTTGCCTCAGAAGCAAACCACTCCGCGACATCTGCCGGGCTTGCCGGACTTTGCAAATGGAGTCCGCTCGACCGAGGCGCTCGATCCTGAAGCCGAACGCAAGACGTTCGTGATGCCGCATGGCTTTGAAGCAACGCTCGTCGCTGCCGAGCCCGAGATCCAAAAGCCGATGAATCTCGCCTTCGACACGCGCGGCCGGTTATGGGCGACGATGTCGCTCGAATATCCGTATGCCGCACCGCTCGATCGAGACGGCAAGGACATCATAAAGATCTTTGAAGACACCGATGGCGACGGACGCTTCGACAAGAGCACGACATTCGCGGACAAGCTCAACATCCCGATCGGGCTTTACCCGTATCAAGACGGCGTCGTCGTTTGCAGCATCCCCAACATTTGGTTTCTGCGCGACACCGACAACGACGGAGTCTGCGACAAACGAGAGATCCTCTACGGCCCGATCGGCTACGACCGCGACACGCACGGCATGTGCAACGCCTTCCGACGCGGATTTGATGGATGGCTCTATTCGTGTCACGGCTTCAACAACAACACGACGCTCAAGGGCAAAGAAAAATCCG
>CAZNMS010000632.1:0-4600 GCA_964573505.1 uncultured Planctomycetaceae bacterium
GCATGGCGAAGATGGGGCTGCTCACGAGACACAAGCCGGCACCGACGATGAATCGCCATTCGCGCGTGACCAGAAAGGCTGCGATCCCCGTGATGCCCACTACGACCGAATACGCCGCAATCTCCAGTGTGAGTGTGCGAGTTGTTACATAGGCCAGACAGAAGCTGCCCGAGACGATCAACATCCAAACCGAGACGCCCCGCAGCCACTTTGCGAACTCGTCGCGAAACGTCATGCCGATCAGCAGCGTCGACAGCACGATCAAGTGATAGGTGATCGACGACTTCCAGTTTTGCAGCGGCGAATCGGCAATCAGCAGGCCAGCTCCGAGACTCAGCGCGAACGCGCCGATCATCGTCGCCAATGACTTCCGCCGCAGAATGCCGAAGACGAGTTCCACAACTCCGAGAACCGCCAACGGCCAGACATGCAATTGGTCCCGAGCGACCTCAAACGTCGTCGCTCCGAACGTACGCGGCCCGATGAAGACCAGCATTCCTAAGCAAGCGACGATGCCGAGTTCCGCCTTTCGCAATCCGCGCAGCCATGCGATGCCGTAGAACGCCAACAACGCGAGTAACGTTAAATACACCGGCGAAGCGACGACCTCGACGAACTCGTAGGCGAAGCGCGAATAAGTCACATGCCGCGTCCACGGGCCGAACCACGGATAGCTCAAGAGCAACGTCAGCGGTGCGAACTTCAACAGTCCATCGCGCAGCTTCTCGAAGCCTTCAACCACTGCGATCTCCAGCAACAGGATGATCACGCTCAGGGCGAACGGTACTAAGAAATACAGCCCGAACGAGGAGTCCCAAAAATCAGCTCGCGCGTCCGCTCGATCAAATGAGATCGCCAATGAATACGACCGAAACAGCACCGCTCCGGCGAGAAACACAAACACGGTCCATGGAAACAAAGGCCAACTCCACGGAGTGCCGTTCTCACTCACCAACTGCCGCCCACGTCTAACTGCGGGGAGCAGCGCGAGACTGATGCCCGCCGCCAACGTTGGGAACAACGCGACTCGCCAACGGGCCTCTTCAGGAGTCGCCGCTGAAACCTGCGGGCAAACCCACATCGGGAATACGAAGAACAACGCCAGCAGTCCGTAAAACGGCACTCGAAAGCCGATCGGGAAACGGATCTTGAGTCCTCGCAGCAAAGCCTCGCTCGTCGCGATCGAGAACGCGCCGCCAAACGCCATGAGCGCGATCGCTTGCGAGTTCTGCCCTTCACCGAACGAGACGAGTGCGATGATCTCGTCAAAGCTCACGGACAGCGCGAGGAACATCAGCAACAGCACCAACACCAACGACCGCGCGTCCTCCCAAACTTTGCCGAAGCGGACAATGAGATACGCCGTCGAAGCCATCAGCACGGTCACACCGCAAAGTGACCCCATCAACCACCACGGGTCGATGTAATCGACGCTACCGGCGGCATAGAGAAAGTCCATGTTGTCGGGCCGAAAGAATGCTTTGAGCCCATACACGAACAAGCACGCCGAGATGAGATAGAAGGGGTTGTGGACGTAGAGCAGTCGCAACAGTTTCGGCACGGAGAACGTTGAGCTTTGTGACATCGCAGCGACTCCTTGATGAGGGGAGTGCATTCCCAGTCCGCATGCTCGAACGATCGCGGCGGAAGGCCGCCTCAAACAGAGGGCGGCAGCAATGTGATCAGCACTCGGCAACTCGACCGAGTCCAATCGGTTCAACGAAGCCCATCGCGACCCGTCTTCAAAGCAATGGCCCAGCAAGTGGCACTCGAGCGCAGAGACAGAACGAGACCCGAACGCGAAGCAGTAGTTTTGCAGTGGGGCAGGTTTGCCTTCTCAGCCCCGGAGGGGCGCGATTCGATAGCCCAGTCCGATAGGACTGGGAGATAACGAGCGAATTGCACGAGCCCCAACGGGACGCGATTCGGAAACCGGATAGAGATTCCAGTTCAAGGTGAGTTCGACGCCCAATGAATGCGGAGCGGGCTTCGAATCGCGCCCCGTTGGGGCTCTTCCTGTTGCTCAATTCGCGTCCCCAGTCCTATCGGACTGGGCTATCGAATCATGCCCCTTTGGGCAACGCCGTTAAGGATTTTGAAGTAGCCGAAATCGTCAGATTTCGGGGAGTCACTCAGGACTCGACCAACAACTGACTTCAATCCGAAATCTGACGATTTCGGCTACTTACAAAGGCATAGCCCGAAAATCCTTAACGGCGTTGCCCTTTGGGGCAAAGACATGAAAACTGCGCAACTTCAAACGGGAGTAGCCAACTCAACGCGGTGCTACGTCGTGATTCACGAATGCCGATATGTCGCCCTCAATGCCGAGCGGCAACCCGCGACAGAAACGCAAAGGGACGAACAAGACCGCCGTAACACAGCAGCCTCGTTCGTCCCATTTGTTGACAGAGTTTATTGACGGTCGCTCAGCAACTCTGCCTGAGTGACGTCGCAGAGCCGCGCTCGTCAGGAAGCGGAATCCGTTACGAAATAGCCAGAACACCGCTTCCTAACGGGCGCAGCTCTGCAACCCAATTCGCGACCGACTAGAAGCACGGACGTGGGCGTCCATGCTACGCCTCCGACGATCGCTTAGAAGCCAAGCACGTCGTTCATCGAGTATCGCCCTGCAGGCTTACCGGCCAAGAACTTCGCGGCGGCAACAGCTCCGTAGGCATAGCTGTCTCGCGAGTGACCTTTGACGGTGAGGTCGATCGTCTCGCCCATCATGCCGAAGACGATGGTGTGCTCGCCGACGTTGTCGCCGGTGCGAATGGCGTGATAGCCGATCTCGTTGTGCGGCCTTGCTCCCGGTCGGCCCGAGCGACCGTGAACGTGCTCGGTCTGCCCCATCTCCTCGGCGACGATCTCGCCGAACTTCAAAGCCGTGCCGCTCGGCGCGTCTTCTTTGAAGCGGTGATGGCGTTCGAGAATCTCGACATCAACGCCGCTCGAAAGGTCCTTCAACGCCCGAGCCGCTTCGCGAACGAGCTTCATCGTGAGATTGACTGCCATGCTCATGCTCGGCGACCAAAGCACGGGAATCTTCTTTGCGGCCTCATCCAGCGCGGCTTTGTGCTCGGGATGCAAACCGGTCGTCGCACAGACGAGAGCAATGCCGCGTTCAGCACAGCGTTGAGCAAGCAACGGCACTGCTTCGGGCATCGAGAAGTCAATGACGACATCGCCCTGCTCTGCCGGGAAGTCCGACGAGATCGCGACGTTGATCTTGCCAATGCCAGCGATCTCACCGGCATCTTGCCCGAGTCGCGGACAAGCCGGAGCGTCAATCGCCCCGAAGACGAAAGTTCCGGGATCAGCATGCGTGACAGCGGTGATGCGCTGCCCCATGCGGCCAGCAGCTCCGTGAACAATGACCTTCAGCTTCGACATCGTTGTTTCTCGTAAGTAGTTGAAAGGAAGAGTGACTGATGAAGTCGGTCGCCCCGACCAACAGGTGACTGAATTCTGTAACTGCAGGTGATGCAGTAGTTGCTACACCGCCGCGAACGGCACCCACAACCGGATGAATGCCAATTGCCCCGCCTTCATGAGACCCGATTAGACGTGATTAGTGTCCCAATCTCGTTCCCGTCTCTGCACCCCAGAGGATGTACGACGGACTTGTAGTCCGTCGATCTGCGACGGCGACGGACTGCATGTCCGTCGTACAAAGTTGTGCGCACGGCTTGCTGGATGGCGGGGATCTTACTGCCACTTCACGAATTGTCCGCTCGACGCTGCTGCCACGTTGGCAGCGAGCTGGTTCGAGCGATTGCTGACGGTTCCGAGTCGGCATTGCCAAATCACCTATAATTTCAGCCGTTCTTGATCAGCGGCAGACGAGTTCTGCCGACTCGGCAGCCGGGCATAGGGTTTGCTGACCGGAGCTTGCAGGACTCAGTGTCTGCTTTTTGTGGTCGCCTTTCGCTCCGCGAAAGAGCGTCTTCCAACGCCGGAATTGCCGATCGACTTCGTTCGCAAGGAGACGCCCTAAAGACGCTCTTTCGCGGAGCGAAAGGCGACCATTGGACTGAGACGCAGCCTCGCTGAAAGCTGAATTCATTCATTGCCGGAGTCACATCATGGCCGTCTTTCGTTGGGGACATCACTGGGACGCAATCGGCGACCTCGAACGCGAGGTTGATCGGCTCTTGCGGACGGTGAACCTGTCGTTTCATGGCTTGCGATTCGGACGCCAATACCCCGCCGTCAATCTCTATGAGTTGCCCGGCGAGTACTTGCTGACCGCCGAACTTCCCGGAGTAAAGCCTGAAGATCTCGACCTCAGCGTTGCTGGCGGAGTGCTCACGATTCGCGGCTCGCGTCAAGAACCCGAGCACGCACAAGAGCACCAATACCGCCGGCAAGAGCGACCGCACGGAGCATGGCAGCGCTCGCTCTCGGTGCCCGATCGAGTGCTCGAAGACGAAGTCCGAGCGGAACTACTCAATGGCATCTTGAAGATCCACTTGCCGAAAGCGCCGCAAGAGATCGCGCGACAGATCCCCATCGTCGGTGCGTAATTCGACAGCGCACCTTCCTGTTTTCGTAGCCGAAATCGTCAGATTTCGGACGGCTGAAATGCCTGAAATCT
>CAZNMS010000633.1:0-4593 GCA_964573505.1 uncultured Planctomycetaceae bacterium
GCAGTTCAATGCCGTTGTAGAGATACGGCTTCGGCCCCGTCGCTTTGTTCGCGAGCATCTTCAGCTTCGCATCTGCCGAGACGACTTTGCCCGCGAGGATGTCTTCCTCACGAAACTTCGCCATCAAGATTTCGGCGTCGGTATGTCGGTTCCAGTCATAGAGAATGTGAATCAACCCGCCTGGTGCTTCGAAGCCGTCGGGGTAAGAGACGGCACTCCGCTCATCGAGCACGAGCCCGCCATTCCATGTTTCGCCGTCGTCGTCCGAGAGGAACGCGGACATATGCGACCGCTTATCGAGCCGCTGATTCGTCGGCCCGTTCTTCACGAGCAGCAGTCGTCCCGAAGCCAATCGTCTGAGGAAGAACCGAGCGTTGACGTTCTGAATGCGAGCCGGCTTCGGCTCGGTCCATGTGCGGCCTTTGTCCGACGAGAAGCATTCATGCGGATTGCCCTTCGTCCGCGCGACCATCCACAAACGCCCGTCGCGCAGTTCAATCATCATGTGCTCGTCGAACTCCCAATCGGGAAATTTTACGCGACCGCGTTCGCTCCATGATTTGCCTTCATCGGTCGAGACATAGACGAGCGCCGTCTTCTCGGCCCAATGCGAAACAGGCAGCAGCCATCCGCCGTCTTTCAAGACCGTCGGCTTATTGAGCGTGCAGCCGAGCGCGAAATGCACGGGCTCGGACCAAACGGGCGAATCCGCATCGGGGTGATCGCAGCGCATGAACCAGTTGGCGGTCGGAGCTGTAATACCGATGACAGTCTGATCGAAGAACAGCCACAAACGTCCGAGCGGGTCCGTCCACAAATTGCCGACGAGTGCGCCGCGCTGTCGTTTGCCGGACGGATCTGGAGCCCCAACAGCGAGTCGCGGCTTCGACCAATGGGCTC
Organism: uncultured Planctomycetaceae bacterium; assembly: GCA_964573505.1. GTDB lineage: Bacteria > Planctomycetota > Planctomycetia > Planctomycetales > Planctomycetaceae > AM-0621. Next base: position 901 of record CAZNMS010000633.1, read on the forward strand.
CGCCATCATCGCTTGTGGCAAGCAAGAAGTAGCCGTCCTTCTTATCCCCGGTCCCGGTCCAGCAACCCCAAATACGTCCCTTCGGAGTGCGATCCATTCCGATAATCATCGCGCCCGGCCGTGCATCGTCCTGAAACTCTTTGCCCGGATTGATGATGACAACCGGTCGCTCGGTCCGAGCATCAACCGGAGCCAGTGCAGTCGTCGGAGGCGCGCTCCAACAAGTGCCTGCAAACAAATCAACCGCAAGTAGTAGGAACCCGAGACCAATCCATTTCACGATGCAAACTCCAGAGGAACAGATCCGCTTTTTGTGGGTACGACGGACTTGCAGTCCGTCGCTTCTTACGACGTTCGACGGACTACAAGTCCGTCGTACCAGTGTTCCTCACCCATCGTGCCGGCCCGTCCGGTGAGGAACTCCCGAAGATGACGTTGAATCCCCTCAGCACGAGTGAATGACGAAGATATCTCAATGTTGACTTTGCTCGGCCCGTACTGACGACTTGAGATCGTCATAACGAATGAGGAGTCGGAATTGCGATTCGTCGCCAATGCCGCAGTCGGGGCGTGCTGCGAGGTGCGATCTGTAATACGAGTTTCTGATTGCTAATTGGCATGCGCTGATAGTCGCCTTTCGCTCCGCGAAAGGTCGCTTTTGCGGAGCAACAGCCCCAAAAGAAAATCCCTTTCGCAGAGCGAAAGGCGACTATCAGCACGATCCGAGCGGAGCCGCGTCGTTAATGACCACTCAATTGCTGAGGCATCAACGCGAGATGACGCTGCACGAGCAGCTTCTTCGATGAGTTCCGATGAGCGCCGATTAGCGTTCCTCTTCTTTCTCTTCATGAAGAGGCCGCCCGTGATCGCGCCCGCTTCAAACACAGAACGCTGATGAGGACAGAGCGAACCTCAAAGGTGCGGGGCGTTGACCTCGTCGTGCGATCTCGACGTGTCATCGCGATTACATCAGCTCTGTGAACGAACGCCGCTGCGGTGTTAGACGGGCTTGATGTTCGCCATGCTCCGCATCTTCAACGTGGCTGCTTCGATGACTCATTGAATTTGAGACGCACATGAATTGCGAGATCCGCTGTCGATTGATGGTTTTGGTTGGGGTGATGGGATTGTTGCTCGGGGATGTTGTTGCAACGCAGCAGGCTCGGGCTGCGGAGGGGCAGGGGGGGCTCGGCAGTGCGGTTTCGCGGGATGATGTTTCTGTTGCTGATTGTCTCGCCAAAGCGGATGGTCGGGAGATCTCGGCACCGAGTGCGGCGAGTGTGTTGGCGGTGCTCGGTTTAGGTGAGCCGTCTTCCGAGGTTTGGACCACTGGGCCAGTCGCTGCGGAGAAGCGGCACTTTCGAATTGTGTTCAAGCGACCGATTCCTGTTGGCACGGTTTGCTCAAATGCCGAGATGATCGCGGTGCTCAAAGACGATGCCGCGCTGCCGGGCGTTGTTGATGATGACTCGCAATGGACGACTCTGACGGGAGGACTTGCCCGAGCACTGCCGCTGAAGGCCAATGTGCGGGCGCTGCGAGTCACGATCGCGCATCACAATCTTCCTTGGGAGGCTCATCGTCCGGCGTCTGTGATGCCCGAGTTGCGATTGCTCAATGGTCGCTTCTTTAACCCGACCGATTTTGGTCGACGCGAGTGGGCGGCGGTTGTGCGCGAGGGCATGCCGCGCGAGTCGTCGAAGCAGAAGCAGTGGGCATGGACCGGCTTCTGGCCGGCAACTCGATCGGTTGCGGGACTGTTGGTCTTCGGGGCGAAGCTCGGAAGCGGTGCTGATGTTGGCAGCGTGCAGGTCTTGCCGACGGCGTTTGATTCGGCGGCGTCTTCAACATCATCCGCCGCGTTGCTGCATCCTCGATTGGCGAAGACTGCGGATTGGAAATCAGTCGCGCTCAAACTGTCGGGGACTAAATCGGCGGCAGGAGATCGCTCGGGACTCGTTGCTTTTGATGCGCCGGTGAAGACGCATGCGATCAAGCTCAATACGGGTCACAACGAAGCTCAAACGAAGTTGGCCGAGCTACCGACGATCATGCCGCTGATTGAATTGAGCGAGACCGATGTCGCTCCGTCATCGCGCTCGTTTTCGTTTGTTGAACCCGCTCCGGTGAATCTGACGTATCAAAATCCGCTCGATGGCTTCGTCGCGGTGCGGATTGAAGACGGCAGCGGAAAGCATGTGCGACGACTGGTCGCGGAAGTCGAACGTGATCGAGGCGAAGTGCGCGAGCCATGGGACTTGCGCGACGACGAGGGCAAGTTGGTGACGCCCGGTTCGTACCGCTTTGTGGGACTCGCGCGGCCTCCGTTGAAGCTCACTTATGAGATGACCGTCTACAACGCTGGGTCGCCTCCGTGGATGGCACCAGTGCCCGGCGGAGGTTGGTGGATGGCGGACCATTCGCCGCCGACAGCCGTCTGCGCGGTCAAAGACATCATGTTCTTCGGTGCGTTTGGAGCGGAGTTCGGCACGCCGCTGATTGCGACTGATCGCGACGGCAAGAAGTTGTGGCATGACTTGCATCAAGGCGTTGAGCGTCTCGTGAGTGACGGTCGGTTTGCTTACATCGTCAATCGAGATCAAGTCGTGCGCATTGATCCCGAGAATCAATTCGCAAAGCAGGTTGTGCATCGGTTTGAGTACTCGGACACCGTGCCCGGTCATGCGACGGGATATGTCGTCAGCGATCGCAGCGGCGCGGCGATTCACAACGGCTTGTTGTGCGTCAGTTACAGCGGCGCGTCGTCTCCGTGGATTCAATCAGCAGTCAAAGCCAGTGAGATCGACTTAGCGCGGTGCTTCCCGAAGCCGCTGCCGCGCAAAGTGCATGACACCGATCTGACGCCACAAGAAGTGGTGCTGTCGACGTTTCAAACCATGACGAGTTCAACGCACGCGGCCTTCGGCCCGGCTCCTTCGAAAGGACCGTTTGCCGGAACGCTGATGCTCGCGATGAAGCATGAAGTGCCGATCGGCAGTGTCGTGTTGCCTCAAGGTGACGTTGATGTTTGGGCGCTGAGACCCGGCCAGAAAGTGCCGGCGGAGTTTGTGCCTCCGGATGCACCGGATGATGTCGCGTTGAAGACCGATTCTCCGAAGAGCACGAAGAAGGAGGATGATCTGCTCGGCGATGTCTTGAGCGATTTGGAGTCGCGCTTCGATCCGAAGATTTGGGTGCGCTTGAAGAACGCGCGAACGGAGAAATCTTCGAAGCAGAACTTGCCGACGGTGTTCGTTCCTGAAGCCGGCACGATGACGCGTTTGCTCGTCTTCACCGCTCCGACGTTGCACAAGTTGGACTACGGGATGCTGCTCGATCGGCGTTATCGCAATGCGACGACCGATGCAGCATTTATTACAGTCGAAGGCGAGAAGACTCCGACCGGCGGATGGTTCATGCATCGCGCGAGCAATCAGCCGCTGTCGTTTGGGAACCCGGCGATCGCGGGATACGTGTGGCCGCAAGCTCGATCGCTGCGCGGCTTCATGCTGACAAGACCGCTCGAATGGGCCGGTTTCACGGTCGATGTTTGGAAGGGGCCGACCGACGCAACGATCGACGCGGCGGCGTTCAAGGACGACTCGAATTGGCGCGAGGTGCATCGACATCAACAGACGCGCAATCACATCAAGTTTTCTTGGCATACGAATCGAGTCATCGTCGGCGACTTCG
>CAZNMS010000634.1:0-4585 GCA_964573505.1 uncultured Planctomycetaceae bacterium
AGAAGCACTCGCTCAAGCGGACTCTGTGCGAGAAGTCGCCCGAGCAACGGGGACGCATCACGCAACGCTGCTCCGCTTTCTGCGAGAAGATCAAACCCTTCGGCTCGATGCCGCCGATGCGTTGGCTCGGCATTTCGGCATTGAGCACATTCGCAAGGAGGGCGAGTAATGGGCGAACAAGCGCCGCTGCGACTGCCGGTTGTCTCTGCGGGGGCCGAATTCTTGGTGATGGGGCATCTGATGCGACGCAACATCCTCACTTACAAAGCGCCGCAGAATCATGAGGGATACGACCTCATCTGCATTCATCCCGACCCGCGACATCAGCCGAGAGATGGCGAATTGTCGCAGGTGCGCGTTCAAGTAAAGAGCCGCTACGCGACTGACTGCGACCGAGGCTTTCCGATCAAAGATTCAGGCTTAGATGCCTTCGACTTCCTCATCGTCGCGTTCTTGAACATTGGCAAATTCTTCAACGGACACGACGGCTCGGACGGAATGAGTGAGCCGGAGTTTTACACGCTCTCGAACGACTTCATTCGGAAGCATCACGACAAGTCGTCGAGTTGGCAGAAGGTGAGATTGAAGTCGCTTCAAAGTGAAATCGAACTCTTCAGAAACGAAGCCGGATTCGAACTCATCGCGGAGAAACTCGGAGTTCCGCGACCCTACAAGCAAAGAGGAAAGTAATGGCATCGCTACGACGAAAGAAATTCACAAAGCCGATGCCCGCTGATGCAGAATGCTTTACGCGGAACGGTGAACGCCTTGCTCGCTTCAAGCAAAACGGCAGAACGAAGATTGCACCGGTCACAGTCGGCAGTGATGGCGTTGAGAAAGTTGTCATCGAGAGCGGAGTTTGGCTCGGCAAGTACCGCAACGCCGATGGGCACATCATCGAGCAATCAACTGGCTGCCGCGACAAGCAAGCTGCCGCCGCAATTCTCGCGCAATGGGAACGCCGTAGCGAACTGGTGAAAGCCGGAGTCGTCAGCAAGTCTGAAGATCGCATCGCCGATCACGCTGCGACGCCGTTAAGCGAGCATCTCGCGGCCTATCGTCAGTGCTTACAAGCGAAGGGCACTAGTGAGCGTCATCGCGACGACGTTGAAGAAATGGCGACTCGCGTTTTCCGAGAGTGCGAATGCAAATCACTGAGCGACATAGACGCTTCAAAAGTTGAATGCTGGCTGAATGCACGGCAAGCGGAAGGCGTGGGAGCACGTCGCCGCAACATGTACCTTCAAGCCGTCAAGCAGTTTTGCAAATGGGCTTTTGAGTCGAGCCGCATGTCATCGCAGCCGCTGGCTCGTATTCGTAAGGCCAACGAAAAGGCTGATCGTCGACATCAGCGACGCGCACTTTCAGAAATCGAATTGGCGAGACTCTTCTACGTCGCTCGCTGGCGTCCTCTTGCTGAAGCCGGTCGTGAAACCGTTTCCGACGATCCTGCAACTGGCAAGCGAGCCGGTTGGCATTATGCAGAGCTGCGCTTCGAAGATATCGACGAAGCCGTTGAACGTGCTCGCAATCGTCTGGTGAAGAATCCGAAGCTGCTCTCAAAACTTGACCGAACGGGGCGGGAGCGGGAGTTGGTCTATCGAACTTTGGCGCATACTGGACTTCGACGCGGAGAGCTTGCTGCTCTCAAGCTGAAGGATGTTTGGCTCGATGTTGAGCCGCCGCGTTTCGCTCTTGATGCCTCGCAGGCGAAGAATCGAACGGACTCGCAGATCATCCTTAGAGTCGATCTCGCAGCCGACATCAGAGCATGGATTGATCAACTGACGGACGCGGCAGCGGAGATGAATTCGCCATTGTTTGCGATCGCAGATCGGCACTCGCTCTTAAGGTGCTTTGATCGTGACCTTGAGTTGGCCGGAATCCCGAAAGTTGATGCTCGCGGTCATATCGCTTGCGTGCATGGTCTGCGGCATTCGTTTGCAACGTCGCTAGCGCGAGCCGGAGTCGCTCCCAAAGTCGCACAGACTCTTCTCAGGCACAGTGACGTAAACCTCACCTTGAGCGTCTATAGCCATTGCGAGATGTCCGACATGGCGAGTTCGTTGGAATCACTGCCGAGCTACCGTTCAACGGCAACGATTTGCGAGCAATCCAATCTGGCGCTTCCCCCAATACTTCCCCCAACTGGAGGAAATTCGTGTCAATTCATGGCGTGCATTGGCACAGAAGAGGGACAGAAGTGCGAAGGCGGGGTTCAAACGAAAAACCCCGAAAACGTAGGCGTTTCTGCCACATTTTCGGGGTCTTTAGAGACTAGCAAGGGCGGGACTCGAACCCGCGACAGCCGGCTTATGAAGCCGGTTTGTGATACTCGGAAAACCCTACGAAACAAGACGGTTTCGAGATCGACTGAGGGCGCTTCCGCCATAGCTTCCCCCAGATTGGAAAAAACACGTCGCAAGGAAGCTGTTTCGCAGTCCGCGCAGGCGTCTGCGGATTTCGCTCGGCAAGTTGCTCAGATCATGAGTTTGCCGCTCAGTGATGCGGAACGTGGTGAGTGTATTCGTAGGCTTCTTGCTCAATCCTCAAAGGAGTGAATGACCGTGACACACGATGGAAGACATTCCGCCGACGATCGTTTGGTGATGTTGCTCGCGAGCGGAACGAGCGTTCGTGCGGCTGCATCTCAATGTGAAGTCGGTGAGACGACCGTTTGGCGACGTTTGCGAGATCCTGAGTTCGTTTCGCAACTGAATGCTGCGAGATCGCAATTGTGGTCGGATGCACTCGCTCGCCTAACTTGTACGGCAACGAAAGCGGCTGACCGGCTCGCTCATTTGATTGACCATGCAGAGACTGACGCCGTGAAGCTCGCTGCCGCCAAAGCTGTCGTCGAGCTTGGTTGTCGTCTTCGAGATGCCGTCGAGTTCGAAAGCCGCCTGCAACGATTGGAACTCGAAGCTGCCGATCGAACTCGCAAGGGAACCGCATGACGTTTCGCACTCACTCACGACTGGCTCGCCTTGAAGCAAGATTCCCCGGCAAGACGACTGAAACTGATTCGAGTTTCACGCCGGAACGCATTGCGGAGCTTGTCAGCAGCATTCTCAGTCTGCCCGACGATGAGTGCCCCTCGGGGTCTTTAGGTTCTCCGCCAAGTAGTAGCACGAAAGATGCTCTTCCGACCGCACCCGCATGCTACACACCATCCTTCCGGGGGTTGGGGGAGTTGTTTGTTTGATCAACGAACTCAGTTCAGAATACTGATTACGAGCCTAGGCTGATCCCCGAAAACCCGTTGTCCTGAACGGGCTGGCTCGTTTCCTACATCAGGACGTCGCAATCAGGACTGCGACCAATGGAACTCTTGACGCTCTTGAAAGAGGCGAGACGTCGCGCCTCAGATTTGTCTTCACTGGTCTGGGCAGGTGAGCTGCAAACTCGGCTACGAGTGGCATGTTGGGACTCGGGGCTGCGAGCACCGTTCCTTATTGAGCCCGACACCGATACTGACGGGCAACGGCTATGGCTTTTCGATCCTTGGTCGAAGCGACCGAGAAAACTGCTCTTGTCGCAAGTCGAGCCATCTGAGGTTCAAGGTGCGTTAGTAGCTTGCATTGATTGCTGGCTCTCGTGGCTTGAGAACAACGAACTGCCGGTCTTGAGCCCATGCGAAAAACTCGCATTTCGAGCGAAGGAACTTCGAGAAGACGTTCGACGTGATCCTGATGTTGTCAGGGCGACTCGGTATCAAATGGAGTTGGCGTTCTTGGGTGAGCAACTCCGTGATGCTGGAGTTCGGAGCGTGCCTCAATTGCCATCCGAGTTGATAGACCGAGCGCTCCGAAACCTGCGCGACTGCGAAGATGTCGGAGCGAGCGAGTATGATCACGGTCTGTCTCAACAATTGGTGAAGCTCGCCAGCAAATGGCTCGACAAAGTGATTCAAGTCACTGATGCAAGCTGCGCGGAATCACGGCAGCAAACTGAAGTGACGATTCCATCGAGTAATGCAACGCATGGAACGAGCGTTACTGCCTCTCAACGAATTGATTCCGGCGTCACTGCACTGACGCAATACGAAATAGAAATCATCGAGGCGGCAATTCGCAGGCTAGACGAGATTCCGCCGACGAAGGCGCATTTGATTTATACCGAAGAGAATGTTGGGCACTTCTTCCTTGATCGCATGACGGAAGAAGAGCAATTCAGTTGCTCTGTGAAGGAATGTGATATCGGGCACGGCGGCGCGAAATGGTCTCGTGACGATGCGAACTTCGGTTGCGGAGTTGTCCTGCCAATAGGCCGCCGCACAGAAGCCGAATTGCGACAGATTTGTGATACAGCATGGGAGACTTGGGGCTCGCTATCGCCGCTAATTCCTCGCATGACGTCGCTAATTGCGCGAAGTGACTTTGATCAACAATTCGTCTTTCTGGGGCCAGTTGATCAACGCGAACGCCCGCTTCGTTGGTTGCGGTTCTTGGTAGCTGTCTCGCGATTAACTAACCCGGAGTTACCGAAGTTCGAAGAAAAGCGCCGTCAGCGAGTGGGCACATCGGGAACGAGTTCGCTCCGCTGTGCAAGGCGTAAAATCACACCGGATGGGTTTGAGGATGTC
>CAZNMS010000635.1:0-4561 GCA_964573505.1 uncultured Planctomycetaceae bacterium
CAAAGGCCGTTAAACCCCCGAGGCAAGCTCGGGGGCGATTTAATCACAGCCTCTCTGCGATAGAGCGTCTTCCCTGCGGCGTCATTTCGAATTGACGCCGCAGTATCGAGACACGTCTGAAGACGCACTTTCGCGGAGCGAAAGGCGACCAAAAAACGTGATAGTCCAGTCAAGATCCGCACACTCAAGTGACCTTGTTCGACAAGATTGAGCCTGCAAACTGTCGTCTCAGTGGTTGTCTGAAACAGCAAGCTTGAATGACGGAGAAGGTATGTTCGAACTGCCCATCATCGAACGCGCGATGGCTCATCGATCGGCGATTGCTTTTCGCAGCGGGACTGCCGAGAGCACCTATCAGGAGTTGCTCGATTGGTCGGGCAGCGTGGCGCGAGCGTTGCTCGCGGGGCGGCATGATTTAGAGGGCGAGCGAGTCGCGGTGCTCGTCCCGACGGGAGTGAACTTTGCGGCTGCTCAATGGGGCGTTTGGCACGCGGGGGGAATATTTCTTCCACTGTGTCTCAGTGCGACCGAACCCGAATGGGAATACGGACTGACTGACTCCGGCTCGTCTGTCGTGCTCGCGACTTCTGCGCTGGCAGAGAAGATTGCTCCTCTGAGTCAGCGACTGGGGCTGCGCTTGCTGACTGTGGAGAGTGCTCTCGCTGATGCGGCGGCAGAGACGTTTTCTCTGCCGCAAGTGGATGTCTCGCGCCGAGCGATGATCCTCTACACAAGCGGCACGACGAGTAAGCCAAAAGGCGTCGTGACGACTCATGCCAACATTCGAGCGCAGATTGAATCGCTCGTCACCGCATGGGAGTGGGAAGCAACGGATCGCATCTCTCTGTTTCTGCCGCTCCATCACATTCATGGCATCATCAACATCATGAGTTGCGCATTGTGGAGCGGCGCGGTGATTGAGCCGTTCTCGAAGTTTGATCTGCCGACGATCCTCGATCGCGTGAAGGCGGATGCGTACTCGCTCTTCATGGCCGTGCCGACGATCTACGTGAAGTTGATCGAGGCCATTCAAGCTGCAACCGACGACGAGCGAGCAGCAGTCGTCAACGGCTTTCAGCGAATGCGATTGATGGTCTCAGGCTCTGCTGCGTTGCCCGCGAGCGTGCATGACGAGTGGTTCCGACTGACCGGGCAAAAGCTTCTTGAACGCTACGGCATGACCGAGATTGGAATGGCTCTGTCGAACGCTTATCGCGGCGAGCGGCGACCGGGTTCGGTCGGCATGCCTCTGCCGCAAGTTGAGGTGCGGCTTAAGTCAGAGTCGGGCGACATCATCACTGCTGAAGATCAACCGGGAGAGATTCAGGTGCGCGGCCCCGGCGTCTTTAGCGAGTACTGGAACCGTCCCGAGGTGACCGCAGAGTCGTTCGACAATGACTGGTTTCGCACGGGCGATATCGCGGTCGTCGAGTCCGACTACTACCGCATCATGGGTCGCCAGTCCGTCGATATCATCAAGAGCGGCGGCTACAAGCTTTCGGCATTGGAGATTGAATCGACGTTGCTTGAGCACTCAGCCATTCGCGAGTGCGCCGTGATTGGTGCTGCTGACGACACATGGGGAGAAGCCGTCGCTGTCGCTGCGGTGCTGAATGAGGGAGCAACGCTCGATCTCAAGTCGCTCCGTGATTGGTGCCGCAGTCGTCTGTCGGTCTACAAGATTCCGCAACGCTTATTGGTCGTCGAAAGCCTGCCGCGTAATGCGATGGGCAAAGTGACAAAGCCCGCTGTCCGAGATTTGTTCGCTGCTGATGCGAAGGTGAGTTGAACGGCTCGCGGATTGAATTGAGGCCCATTCGTACTGCTTGTTCTGCGTCTCTTGTTTTCCTGCGCATTTCATTTTTGATCGGTACGACGGACTTGTAGTCCGTCGAAGATCGGGACCGACGGACTTCAAGTCCGTCGTACAAAAAATCTCCGGTACCTTCTCATCTGCCGCGAGCCAGCGCTTGGCGGGCTAGCGATCAACGCCGACGCCGACATCTTCGGCTTGCCGGTAAAACAACTCTGCAAACAACTCTTGCTCACACGACGCGAGCTAGCGAAGCACGAGATTCGATCCTGCTGCCGAGACGTCGTCGTACAAGGATGCTTCGACGGCAGATTGCCGCTCATTCCGAACTCAATGTAATACGTGCTACATCACACAGAAGGTCGAGCTATGACAAACGCACGTCGGATCAATCGCCGAACAATGCTGCGGGCTGCGGGAGTGTCGCTGGCATTGCCTCTGTTCGAACGCGGGTTTGAACGACTCGCTCGCGCGGAAGGCGGCACTGAGGCAGCAGCGCAAGAACGACGGCGAATGGTCTGCATCTGCGCTCCGCTCGGCCTGCATACGCCGAACCTTTATCCGACACAGACGGGTAAGGATTACGAACTCTCGCCGTACCTTGAGATCCTCAAAGAGCACCGCTCGGACCTCACGGTGATCTCGGGGCTTTCGCATCCTGACGTTGAATCCGGGCACGATTCGATCTTCAGCTTCCTCACGGCGGCTCCTCATCCCGAACGACGAGCCGGCTTTCGCAACACGATCTCGGTCGATCAACTCGCTGCGGAAACGATTGGCGAGCGAACTCGGTTTCCGAGCCTCACGCTCTCGGCGGAAGGGTTTAGTCTTTCATGGACTCGCAGCGGTGCGCTCGTGCCGTCGGATACATGGCCGGCAGCCGTCTTCGCGCGACTGTTCCTCGATGGCCGACCTGAGGATGTGCAGGCTCAGGTTCAACGACTCAAAGACGGTCGCAGCATTCTCGATCATGTGAAGTCGCAGGCGAAGTCGCTGCAAGCGGACCTCAGCGGCAGCGATCGTGAAAAGCTCGACGAGTATTTCACGAGCGTGCGTGAACTCGAACGCCGCCTGCAGATTGCTGAAGAGTGGTCGCTCAAACCGAAGCCAAAGGTCGACGCGAAGCAACCGCAGAACGTCACGAACCCGGCGGACCTCGTTGGTCGCACGCGGCTGATGTTCGACCTCTCGCATCTTGCATTTCAGACGGACTCAACGCGGCTGATCACGATCATGCTCTTAGGCACGAGCCTCGTGCCGCCGATCGCCGGAGTGAACGACGGACATCACAACCTCTCTCATCACGGACAAGATCCGAGCAAGCTCGATCAACTGAAGCTGGTTGAAGTCGAGAAGCTGAAGCAACTCAATGACTTCCTCACGAAGCTGAAGTCGTCAGAAGAAGGCGGACAACGCTTGCTCGATCAGACAATGGTCTTCTTCAGCAGCAATCTCGGAAACGCGAGCAGCCATTCGTGCAAGAACCTGCCGGTGCTGTTTGCAGGCGGAGGATTCAAGCACGGTCAGCATCTGGCCTTCGATCCCAAAAGCCCGCCGCCGCTGTGTAATTTGTATGTCAGCATGCTGCAGCGACTGGGCGTTGAAGTTGACAAGTTCGGCTCGAGCACTGGAACTCTCACCGGGTTGAGTTAAGTCGACAGCGAACATCCGCGATTCCGTAGCCGAAATCCGGCTTGGCTCAATTCGGCCTCGCATTGGGTCGCAGAGCCGTGCCCGTGAGGAAGCGGTGTTCTGGCAATTTTGCAGCGCATTCCGCTTCCTGACGGGCGCGACTCTGCGACCTCACTTTGAACCATGCCCGAAATCGTCAGATTTCGGACGGTGCGAATGCCTGAGATCTCACTAATTCAACGACATGGTGCGCTGCGGAACGAAGCGATCGCATGACTTGCCGATGTCATAAAAAATACCGGAAGAAGTCGGCTCTTGAGGTGCGTTGATGTCGACAAATTCGAGTTTGCGAGGCTTGTTTCGCAGCCTCTTTTGTGAGTTCGAAGAGGGCTTTGAGGATCTCTTGTGAGCGAGGTCTGAGCCGTTATAGTCCCGCCCGCAATCCCAAGCGCACGTGGCGAAATTGGCAGACGCGCCAGCTTGAGGTGCTGGTGGGGGCAACCCCTTGGAGGTTCAAGTCCTCTCGTGCGCAACTCTTAAAAGGGCATTTGCTCGCCGACTGGTTTTAGGCCATGGATGCAGAGCGGCTCTGATTGGCGACTGACAGACGACGGGGCGTGGCGCAGTTTGGCTAGCGCGCCTGCATGGGGTGCAGGAGGTCGCAGGTTCAAGTCCTGTCGCCCCGATTCAAAAGGCTCGCCGGAATCCACTTCCGGCGAGCCTTTTTCGTTTTAAGACAGACGTTTCTTGTGAGCGGCTTCGGGGAAGTCTTCTTCAAGACCGCACAGGATGCGCGAACCGATTCGCTGTGAATGCTGAGCGGCGTTGAGTCATTGACCAAACCGCTCAACTGGCGATTCAGGGAGATCAAGTCGCGAACTGCCGGATCACCGAAGAGAGCACGGGCTATCGGTGATTTCGCACGCTATGCACAAAATGGAAGAAGGCCAAATAGACGGAGCCGTTCACCGGCCAGAAGTTGGTCTCTGCATGGTTCGGAGCAGTTGCAGAATGGCCCGGCATGGAACCATCAGAACTTCAAGCACCTGTCGAATTGATCTTGATCGAGCAAGCGTTGATACGGCCAAGTGCCAGCGGCATTAGGTCACTTTGCCC
>CAZNMS010000636.1:0-4551 GCA_964573505.1 uncultured Planctomycetaceae bacterium
CCGAGGCCGGGGCACCCTCTGGGTCGCGGGGGCGATTTAATCACAACCTCTCCGCGAACCACGACTATTTGCGACCTTCTTAGGCATGCTCGGATCGGTGCCGCGCGGCTGCGACTCTACGATTGAGGCACCGACAGCGTTTCTTCAAACACATCAAGGCGAAGCCTCCGACGAGCCAAATAGCTCACAGGAAACTTCGCCTTGAGGTTGATCAATACGGGCGCTGGGCCTCGACCTTCAGGCGGTCGACTTAATTGGCCGTCGCCGGTGCGGCAGTCGCTGCAGGACCGCTGATGCCCGGAACTTGGAACGGCTGACGGCGAACCGCCTTCTGAATGCGACCCGAGCGGATGCACTGAGTGCAAACGCGGCTGCGACGATTGCCGTCGGGCGTCGCGATTTGAACATACTGCAGATTGACTAGGAACTTGCGCTTCGTCTTGCCCGTCGTCTTACGGCCGTTACCGCCGAGGTACTTAGGCTTACCTCGTTGTTTCAGCTTGTTGCCTGTACCGGGACACTTACCACAAATTCTGCAGACGCGAGCCATAGCGTTGCCTTCGAAACTAACGAACCATCCGAATGAGAAACGGGCTGCAAACCGTTGCTTAGCTTGCACTTCGGGGCCACAAGTCCCTGCGGCCGACCCGAGAAGGGCGGGGAGTATAGTCAGCGACTTTCGCCCTTCAAGGTTGTAGAAGCGTTGACTTTGCGGCGTTTTCAAGGTCGTAGCGGTGCGACGGAACGTCATCCGACAACTGGAAGCTACTTCTTCTTGCCCTTGTTGTTGCTCTTCCCTTTGTTGTCGTTCGCTCGATCAGCAGCGACTGCACGACTGACGTCACCGGCTTCTTTCGCGTACTTCGCGCGAGCTGCTCCCGCTTTTTGGCTCGCTTGATTCACCTTTGCCTGAGCCGCTTCAACAACCTCTCGGGCCTTCTCTGTGTGCTGATGAGCCGACTTCACGGACGGGTCGGCGTCGACCACTGCTTTGATCTTCGCTCGCAATTCCGCGACGACCTCTTGAGCTGCGTCGAGCTTTTCCTTCAGCGGCTTCACAGTCGGATTGGCATTCAAAGCGGTTCGCTCGGCATCGCTCGCAGCCAGTGCGCGTTGAGACGCCGCAGCTTCCAGTCGCCGACGCTCCTCATAGCTGAGATCCGAGTTCGAGCGGATCTTCTTGAGTTCCTCATGAGCCGCTTCAGCGCGCGCCTTGATGGTTTTGTAAGTCGGTGAATCCTTCAACGTCGCGATGACGGGCTGAGCTGCAAGTTCGTAAGCCTTCTTTGCGTCCTCTTGCTTCGCGAGCGCCTTATCGATGCCGACAACGCGCTCCTGCTTTGCTTCGATGCTTTCTCGCGCTTCTTGCTCGGCTCGCCCCGCAGCTTTCACCTTTGCTTGCGCTTCGGCGAGATCCTTTTGAGCGGCTCGCAGATGTTGCTCTTCGCGCTCGGCGTCTTGCTTCGCCTTCTGTAAGTCTTGTTGCTCAGCTTTGACGCGTGCGTCGTCCTTCTTCTCTTGAGCACTGTTTTTGTTGTTGTTCTTGTTGTCGGCGATGGCCGGCGCAGTCAGCGCGAGTCCCAACAATCCGCAAGCCGCAACGACGACGAACGAACGAGTGAGTTTGAAGCGGAGCATGTCGAGACCTCACGAAAGCAGTTTGAACGGCGAGACGCGGCGAACGATTAACGTGCAGCGGCGGGGCGAAGCTAGAGACCGGTCCATTCGAAAACCGCGAGTCAGCAAGCGGCCTCTTCGATGTCAGCCGCCGCGACTTCTGCGACGAGCCTTGCTGCTCTATGAGATCGTCGAGGAATGACTTCACGACTTTGCGTCGCGTAGGTCGGACGCCTACTGCGTCCTCAAGACTAAGAATTTGGGGTAGCCGAACTCGTGAGAGTTCGGTCTTTCGACGCTCGCTCAGAAGTCTCACGACATCTGCTACCAGAAACTCAAGTCTTGAAGACGCACAACGTCCGACAGCGACGCAGCACGGACGTAGGCGTCCATGCTACGAATCCCTTCGTTGATCAGCGTGCTCCCGACTTCATGACGTCAAAGGAACGATCTCATGCTGCGTTTGCTGATGACCTGCTGCTTGCTGCTCATTGCGGTAACGGCGTCCGCATTGGAACCGATCCCGGACAAGCTTGTCGTACTGACGTTCGATGACTCCGTCGTATCGCAGCATCTCGTCGTGCGACCGATCCTCAAGAAGCACGGCTTCGGCGCAACCTTCTTCATCACCGAAGGCTTCTCGTTCCCGACGAATAAGCGCGACTACCTCACATGGCAGCAGATTGCGGAACTCAATGCCGACGACTTCGAGATCGGCAATCACACGCGCGACCATATGGCGGTCACCGAGCGAACTTTGCCGAAGCTCAAAGAGCAGCTTGAGCACATTGCAGCTCGTTGTGCTGAGCACGGCATCACAAAGCCGGTGAGCTTCGCGTATCCGGGCAACGGCATCAGTGAGGCCGCGTTTCCGATTTTCGCTGAGCACGGGATCTTGTTCGCGCGACGCGGCGGTGCTCCCGAGTTTCCTTATGAATGGGGACGCGGCTTCGCGTTCGAGCCCGGCGTCGATCATCCGTTGCTCATTCCGTCAGCGGGGGATGCTCGTCCCGATTGGACGATTGAGGACTTCAAACGCGCGGTCTCGCAGGCAAAGAACGGTCGCATTGCCGTACTTCAATTTCACGGCGTGCCCGACGGCGAGCATCACTGGGTGAGTACCGACCCGAAGCGCTTTGAAGAGTGGATGCAGTATCTCAAAGACAACGGTTTCAAAGTCATCGCGCTGCGAGATCTCGCGGTATACGTCGATCCGAAGAAAGTGCCCGCTCGCGCCTTCGCGGCCATCGAGCAACGACAAGCTGCTCGCACCGAGACGCTCGTTGAACTGAGTGTCATCGAAGCTACAGGAGCGAAGCCGATCCCCGCGCGGGTCTATATCCGCAACGAAGCCGGGCAATGGTTCTTCCCGAAGTCGGCGAACATCGCGCAAGGCTCGGCAGTGCGCTACGAACGCAAGAACGGAGGTCATCCGAATGCACTCGAAATGCATACGACGCTCTCAGCGCATGCGGCCCGAGTGGAACTCGTTCCCGGCAACTACAGCGTGACCGTTGAACGCGGGCACGAGTATGTCCCGCTCACAAAGACGATCACCGTCGGCTCGCCTCAGAACGGCTTTCAAAAGGCGACGTTCGAACTCGCGCGCTGGGTGAATATGGCGAGTGAGAAATGGTGGAGCGGAGATACGCACTCGCACCGCGATCCGCGCGAACTGCCGAACGTCGTGCTTGCGGAAGATCTCAATGTCGCCGTGCCAATGGTCTATTGGACGACGGAGTCGAACGTGCCTCCGAGCGTCAGCGCGAAGAACTTCAAAGTCGAGCACAGTGGCAATCCCTTTCAGATCGACGCGACTCATCTTTGGTCGCCGCTCGGCACCGAGTACGAGATCTTCAAAACGGACGGCAAGAATCACACTCTTGGGGCGTTCGTGATTGTGAATCACAAGCAGCCGTTCGACTTGCCGGTCTTGCCGTTGAAGGAAGTCGCAGCCCGAGTCCGCTCTGAGGGCGGCTTGATCGACCTCGAAAAGCACAACTGGAATTGGTCGATCGCCGTCGTCCCGTTGCTCGGCGTCGATCTCTTTGAACTCGGCAACAATCACCATTGGCGTGCCGATTACGCGATCAAGAATTGGGCAGTGCCGGCTCCGGCTTACATGCGAGTCAAAGGCAGTGGCACGGACGATGAGGACTCATGGACGCGCTACGGATTTCAAACGTACTACGCGATGCTCAACTGCGGCTTCCGCATCAAGCCGACTGCCGGCACTGCGAACGGAGTGCATCCCGTGCCGCTTGGCTTCAATCGCGTCTATGTGCAGCTCGATGAGCCCTTCAGTTACGACGCATGGATGAAGGGACTCGGCGCCGGACGATCCTTTGTGACGAACGGCCCGATGCTGACAGTGAAGCTCGACGATCAGCATCCCGGTCATGTCTTCGTTGAGAACGGCACTGCTCAGCGCACCGTGCGAGTGACCGGTCAAGTGGCGAGTCTGCACCCGTTGTCGTCGATCGAACTGGTCATCAACGGCGACACAGTTCGAACGGTCGTCGCATCGAACGCGACTCGGTCGACGCCGGGTAATGGCGGTTACATGACTCAGCTCGACACCGAGATCACTGTCCCAACAACCGACAGCAGTTGGGTCGCAGTGAGATGTTGGGAGCAGCGTCCGGGAGGCCGACAACGCTTCTCGCATTCCGCGCCATGGCACTTTGAAGTGACGGGCAAACCGCCGCGTCCTCAGCGAGCAGAGATTGAATGGCTCGTGCAGCGCGTCGAGTCCGAAATCAAACGCAATGAGAGCGTCTTGCCGGCTGCGGCACTCGATGAGTTCCGTGCGTCATTGGCGATCTATCAAGCGATCGCAAAGCGAGCCCGCTGAGTCACTTGATCGCGACAAATGAAAAGGGTGTGACCGGCACTCCGGCGCTGAATTTGAGTCGTCTCCGTCCGGCTCGCCCG
>CAZNMS010000637.1:0-4532 GCA_964573505.1 uncultured Planctomycetaceae bacterium
GCAACCTACGAAGAAATTCTGCCGGTCAATCGTCATCTTGGATTGAACGGTATTGGGTCTAAACCTGACTGCCTCCATCCTGACCGCCGCCGAACTACGAACGCTCGAAGCCGACAACATCCGCGCCGCGCTCGCCGCCTCGAACGGCAAGATCTACGGCCCCACCGGAGCCGCCGCCCGACTCGGCATGAAGCCAACAACATTGGCCTCGCGCATCAAAGCCCTCGGTCCACTGCTGAAGTGAATCTCGTAGCTTGACTCTCAGAGCCAAGCTACGTCTCAGTTCTGCCCCGAAAAGTAGCTTGGGATTCCATCCCGAGCCGCAGCGGGATGACGGTCGCTTTCACGAGTTGAATTTGCCGTCATGAGGAATCTCGCAGTCGCGTTTTCATCCCACACAACGTCCTTTCGACATGAGGAACTGCCATGAAGAGAGGACTACCAACATCATTCCCGTGACATCGCTTTGTCCGGGTGTTCGTGCTCCCGAGGGACGGTCAAGCGGTAGATGCTCTGGCATTTGTGATGAGACGCGACAAATCGTGGCAGTTCGAGCGATGCGCAGTCTTCACGACTTCTCGGTTCGATAGACCGAGATACCTTTCCTAATGCTTTCCCAATGCTGGTAAGAGCCCCTGTTTTACAGTGGCTTTTCTTTGCTAACGCTTCGACAACGCGTTGCTAACGGTTGGATAATGCGCATTAGTGGGGGGACTTGAATCTCAGCATGCGAGGGGGTTCGAGGCGCGAGCGTTAGCGGACTCCGCCGACTGTTTGACGTGTCGGCTGAGAACCGGCCGACGCTTCGTTCACAGAGCGGATGGGCTCGTGGCAGCGGTTTGTTAAGTGCCCTTCGCAGAGCCGAAGTAGGGCTGGGGCCGGTCAGAGCCTCGCTGCGACATGCGCGCTGTTTGCTCCAAGATTTGTGCTGCATGGGCGACGGCCGTCCGCGAGTTGTGCTCTGCGTGGTTGGGCGTCTTCAGACGACTGGGGTACGGACTTAATCGCCGGCGAACTGCCTCTTTAGGTGCACGAGTTGGCTCGCCAATCGGCTGTGCGGCGACGCCTTAGATTGCGTGTTCTTTTAGATAGATTCGGCGCCGAAATCGGCGCGTCATTCGGGCGACATAGTGCTGTTCAACACAAGTGCTATCCCCCGGCTTAATAGTGAGTTACGTCAATAGCATGGCTGCCAAGATTTTCCACCCGCTACTGGCGCTGATCGCCTCGGCGACCAACAGCGAACTGGCGCGGTATGTTGACTTCCTCAAAGAAGAGAACCGCATTCTGCGGAGCCGAATCCCCGGCCAAGTTCACACGAAGCCCGAGGAGCGTTCAGGGCTCATTAAACTTGGCAAATCGCTCGGGCAGGCAATCGCAGAATTGATCACGTTGGTCTCGCCCGCGACCTTCTATTGGTGCCCGCGCGCGTCACCACCCATAGGATGCATCCTTGCCACACACATCGAGTGAGTACTATCTCACTCCGAATCAAGCGTCCTATACGCCTCAAAAGCCAATCTCGCGAGCTACTCAAATGCCTCCGAATGCGTGCTGGCCCTGGAGTGCTGGTTCGCGACTAGTTCGAGTAATTATCGACTATTCGTTCTCGAATAGCTTTGGCTTCTTTTCGATGAGATTTCTTCTCGTGATATGCCAATTCGTTTTGTAGTGATGTCAGTAATAACGATGTGTCGCCGATCGCTTCGAAGTGTCGCTGGGCGGTATGCAGTTCCTGGAGTCCGTTCGATTCGTCGCCCATCATGAGATAGGCCAATCCTAAGTCGGCTCGGGCTTCGGCTTGTCCGGGCCAGGTGGCGTCGGGGAATGTCTCGAAGGAGCGGCGCAGCAGGCTTAAACCGAGTGCTGGTTGATTCGCTTGCAGCTTCATCGTGCCGAGTAAGGCCAGCGATTGAAGTGATACTCGCGGGTCTTTGTTCTGTGCATGCTTCATTAACAATGCTGTTGCCGGAGCCGTCTGCCCGAGTTGTAAGAGGGCCCGTGCTTGAGCGACTTGCCATAAATCCGCATGTGCAGAATTCCGCGCGAGCGATTCGGCCTTCTTGAATGCAACCAATGCGGCCTGAGGCTCTTCGCGATATAATCTTGCATATCCAATCAGCGACCAAATAAGACAATCGGTCGTTTCTGCTGAGCTGTCGGCAATGCTCGAAGCGAGCTGCACTTCGGAATCTTGATGAATCAGGCCCATCCAACCTCGTCGCTGATGTTCAATAAGAACGGCGTCAGCAACCTTATCCGGCCACGATGTCTGAGGTTTCAAGTAGCACGCGTTGTCCCAGAATGTGGCATCAATCAACGGAGTCGCACCGAGCATGAGTTCGGCAGCTCTTGATACTGCTCCGCTCCAAGATTGAATGGCTAACTCTTGATTGCCATCCCGTCGCACACTTTCAGACATCAGCAACTCAGCCTGCTGTGCGGCATAGGGAATGACATCCGCTGACGCCTCTAAGCTGCGGTAGTAAGACTGCGCGGCGTCGCGAGGCTTTTCGTCCAAGAGTTGGAGTGTGGCCGTCAGAGACCATGCGTCGTATCGCCACACTGAATTTGCATTTTTGGGTAGTAGATCGGCCAATGATCGCTTCTGAGGAAGCGGTTGCCCTTCCTTAAGAGCGGCATGAATCTGGCGGCGAGTGGTTGCGAATTCTCGATACTGCGTCGGCTGTGATTTCAATTGCTTGACTGCAACCTGCCATGCCCCTTGTCTCGATCCGGTCTGTGCGTCGTGAATCGAGGCGACCTGTTCGAGCAATTCATAGTTCGGTTTTTCTGCCGTGAGATACTCCAGGAGAAACTGTTGCGCGATATCAGGAAAGCGCCTGATAACGCACTCGGAAAACGCGGGCGACTGTTCGTTGAGAGCGACGACGCGGGCCGCAAAAGCAGCGGTCGTCAGCGTTGTCTCGTTCGCTTCACCGAGTACTTGCCCTTGCCCATCCAAGGACACCTTTCGCACCGCGACGTTACTTTCACGTTTGGTAATCGAGTCGGCTTTGGCGACCGGTTTCTTCTTGAACCAGTTGCCTTTATCGGCGACGAGTTGAACCTCGGTTCGAGCTTCCGGTTCGCTACGGCTGAACCAACGACTGTTGAAGTGGGTGCATCCCAGCGGAGTCAAAACAATGGCGGCCAGAGGGATTAGCCGAAGCATCCGAGTATCAAGTTTCATGGCCATCTCAGATTCGAGTTGCAGAAATATATTGATTGATCTCTCCGCCATAATGCGAGCGGGAGATGAGTTCATACCAGTACGACGGACTTGAAGTCCGTCGCGCCCAATCTTCGACGGACTACAAGTCCGTCGTAGCAGAATTCCCCGGGAGATTCTCACCTGTCGCTCGCCTTATACCGACGGCGGCCGGACCGCATGAATGCGGTCACGACAAGCTCGTAGTGACCCGATTCATCGGGTTACTTTTCGTGTGCCGCTTGCCTAAGTCCGAGTGCGTCTTCGTCGCAGTAGCATGGACTTCCATGCCTGTTCTGTATTTGCTCCCACAGGCGAGTTCGAACTGCTGATCGAAGAGCACGGGCTGGAATCCCATGCTACTCGGATCGCCTCCTAGTAGGACTTCGGTAGCACAGAGTGGAACCGGAAGATGTTTTCACACTCGTTCGCGGGCGGGTTGGGTCTGAGGACTTCGTGAGGCGCGAAGGAATTGAGCGTGCCGCTGGGATCCATCGCTTTGGGATGAATGCTGAGTTCGGGTATTAACTGCTGACTGAGAGCCGCTGACTCCGAGGGAGTATTAAACACATACGGTCGGACCATGATGATGGTTTCCGAGCGTCCTCGACCGGTGCCTTGTCGGCGGAAGAAGAAACCCAATACCGGCAATTTTCCGAGCACGGGAACCTCGGCTCGCGAATCGCCCAACTCTTCCGCGATTAGTCCGCCGAGAGCGACCGTCAGCCCGTCCTTGGCGATGATCGTGCCGCTGACGGTGCTGCGCTGCACGCCTTGTAGATTGAAATTTACTCCGTCGACTGCCACTTGTTGCGTCCCGCCTAACTTCGACGTCTCTTGCACAATTCGCAGAGTCACCGTTCGATCGGCATTGATGCTCGGAGTTATGAGCAGCGACTGGCCGACATCTCGTAGATCCGTATCTGGGGTAGCGCCCTGTTGTTGGTTCACGGTTTGTCCGAGAGTCTGCGTCGAAGGGTTCACTCCGGTGATAAGTGGAATCGTCTCGCCAATGAATACACGGCTGACTTCGTTGTTAGCGGTGAGTAGAAGCGGTGAAGTCATGACCGTCACGCGGTTCTTGTCTTCGAGTAACTGCATGCGAGCGCGGAATGAGTCGCTGACATATTGGAACGTCAGGTCGCCAGCTCCCGCCGCGATCCCGGTCCCTAGGATCGACGGCCCCGTCAATGCTGCACTCGCAAGGGCGATGTTGCTGCCTTTTGCGGGGGTGTTGCCGATCGCCGCCGAGTTAAAGCTCGCCGCGTTCTTCACACCGTCAGTGAGTTGATAATCAAATACCGAAGTGAATCCATCGAAG
>CAZNMS010000638.1:0-4511 GCA_964573505.1 uncultured Planctomycetaceae bacterium
GCCAAGAAGAAGCGCAAGAAGGCGACGCTGAAGGTGACGATCAGCGGCGGCGGCTTGTCAATGTGTGCTGTCGGTCGAGTCTCAACGGTTCGCCATGCGGCTTGCAGTTGAGCCATCAAGTCGGCGGTCGCGGTCATCTCGTTCGGCTTTCTTTCTGTGCGTGAGACCGTGAAGCGGTGTCTCACGCTTCTGGTCCCTTATGGGATGGCGGAAACAGCTCTTTCCGCAGTGAATGCACCAGATTTTCCGCAGTGCTTAGGAAACAGTTCTTTCCGCAGTGGGCTTGTTCATGCCTTTGCTTGAGTGTCGAGCGGAAGAACGCGGTAGCTCGACGGCCCGGCGTTCAGACTTCCGCGAAACACGGTCTTGAGCAGCCGTTTGCCTTCGAGCTTGCGAAGGACGTTGCGAACCGTGCGGTCAGTCACTCCCGCGCGTCGTGCGATGTCGGCTTGAGACGTTCGAGCGATGCCTTCTCGGGAGTCCCGATAGAGCACCAACCAAACCGCCAACTCATTGCGAGTGAGCCCGGCGAGCGTGAAGTCGATGAAGTTGTTGAGCACCGCGAACCGATCAGCAGCGGCCTTGCGTTGCTTGTTCGGCCCCTTCGGCTTCGTTCGCTCATGGCGGTCGCCTTGATCGTTTGAGTCGGTCGAACATTGCGGCTCGATGTCATCACGCTGCAACGGAGTAAGCACTCCGCAACCTCGAAGTTGTTGGCGAAGGCTATCCATTGCCGGAGCCCTCCCAATCGTCGCCAGCGGCTTCCGTGTTGGACCACATCGCAGCCAATGCCGAAGTCAGCTTGCCCTTGTTCGGCTTCGAGTCAGCGGCAGCCCAGTTCTCAACCGTCGTGAATTGCTGACAGCGTCCGTTGAACTTCAAGACGATGTCGCGCGGTTCCGAGTGCCGCGCCTTCAAGTGTTTGAGCAAGACTTTGCCATCGTTCTCGGTCGGGCAGAGCATGTGAGCCGAGTCCGCTCCAAATTCGAGTTCGCTCGATTCCTTGAACGATGCCAAGTTGAGCCCGTCGCCTGCATACGACGAACGGCCTTTCGAGTCCTTCGTTCGCCCAACCGAAGAGATAGCGAGCACCGCAACTCCTGCTTCGGCGAACTGCCGCAGATAGTCCATCAAGGCATCGACCGAGCCTCTTCGGTCGCCATGCTCGCCCGGCGGCTTGATGCGTTGCACATAGTCGAGCACCAGCAAGTTCGCGTTGTGAGCGTCCGCAGTCGCCGCGATGTTCGGCAAGTCGAATGGAGCGCGCACAAACGCCAGTCGGTCGGCAATGCGTTCCAACTCATCGAGAGCAACGGCAGCGCGTTCGCCATCCATCGCGTCGAGTTGCCTCATGCGGACTCGCTGATACTCAAGCCCACTCAGTCGAGCGAGTTGACGGTCGAGCAAGACGTTCGGCGAGACTTCGACATTGGCGACAACGGCCCGCAGTTCGTCATGCAATCGCAAGCCGTCAATCACAAGCTGCATTGCCAACGCGGTCTTGCCCGTCCCCGGCGGACCTCCGAAGAGAGCGACCAAGCCCGGCCCGAGTTCGATCTTCGCCAAGTCGCCATTGCCGCAGCAGTAAAGCGTCGGCGGCTTGCCCGAAAGTAGGTCATCCTTCCAACCGTCGAAGAGATCGGCAGCAGTTTGGTAGCGCGGTGAATGTGTAGGTTTCATTACAGCACCGCCTTCCCAGTAGCATGGGATTCCATCCCGTGCGCCTTTGCATTCGCTCCCCAAAGAGCACGCAACGCCGATTGCAACTCCGGCGCGGCCGGTTGCTCAACAGTTGCCGCGTCAGTCCCCATCGGGCTCGTCCCGATGGTTATCTGCCTCATGGCTACATCACCGGGAACCGCGTCATTCGTCGCATCGGCCCCATGCGTCCCATCAGCCTTCGCACGATGAGCCAGCCCGCAATCAATCTGCCGCCTGACTTCACTTGGTGAGAGTCCGCAATCAAGAGCCGCTTCAGTCAACAACTCATGAGCGAGCGCGGCGGGACAACCGAACTCAGCAAGGTTCGCGGCAGCGGCGAAGAGTGCTCGATGCCGGTCGCCACTCAACGCGCCGTCGCGGATGAAGTCGACGGTCGCTCGGTTCAACCGTCCCGAGCCCGTTGCGTTCGATCGTGAGCGGCGTTCGAGCGTCGCGGCTTGTCGTCGCTTCAAGTCGTCAGCAGCTTCGAGCCAATCAACCCGAGCTTGCTCGATAGTCGCGGGATCATTCGGCACATCGAACGCCAACGGTTCTCGGGCGAGTTCTCGAATCCGCTCAATCTTCAGCCCGAGCAACTCGCTGAAGGTCAGCCGTCGCTTGTGAAGTCCGGTCTTCGGATGCGTCGAGTTCGGAGCGCGAAACAGTCGGACCTTGTCGAAGACGCCTGCATCAATTGTTACAGCGGCCTTCGCGGCGAGTCCTTCAGCGAGTCGTCGGCACACGCGATTGAAGTCGCCGCTTGGCAGCAACGGCCCGCAGAGCGACAACGGCAACCCGAGATGAAACCCTTTCGAGCCCGAGAAGAACCCCAAGAGTTCGTCGCCGTCGAGCCCATATCGCTCGACGATGAACGAGCCCAACCGGCGAACGTCTTTCAGAGCGTCATCAAGGTTCGGTCGATCAATGTCGAACCACAACCAGCGAGCCCCACAAGGTCCGTCAAAGCCTTTGGTCGTCTCGTTCGCTTCGAGGTATGCCCGGAAGTCATCCGCGAACTGAAACGCGGACAGATAGCACTCACAATGAGTCTCGGCCCTCGGATCGTCAGAGCAATGAGCCGAGAACGCGGCGGCAGCATCAACCAGCCGTCGCGTCTCAGTCGCATCACCAACAACCCGAAAGCCGAACGGAGCCAGTTCGGTTTTCATGGTCATCGCCCCCTTAGAACTTCGAGGGATCGAATGACGTATTGCCCGAGCCGACCTCTTCGGCTTCGTTCGTCTCAACCGGCGGCAAGCCCGTCGCGGACGATGCCCCGCTCGGGTTCATTGGCCCGGTCGAGTTCGTCGGCAGCGGAGCGAAGGCGTCAACGTCCGGCCGGTCGATGCCAATGACTTCGAACGAGCGAACGCGATTGTGCTCGGTCCCGTTGTCGTCTTTCCGCAACGCCACTTGAACGCGGCAACGAATTCCCTTCGGCAGCGGTCCTTCGAGTTGCTCGAGCGCCGTCACCCCGAGCTTCCCGAGATCACGCTTCGCCATTGGCAGAGCAGCGGGAGTCAAATAGAGCGAATTCCAAACCTGCCGCCCCTTGTGCTCCCCTTCGAGTACTTTGAAGGCCAAGCAAAACTCGGGAGTCCCGCTCTTCGTCTGCTTCAGTTCGCCGCTTGCGAGTCGGCAGACATAAGCCCCCGGCGGCAGCGGAGCGAAGTCATTAGCGGCAGCGGTCGAGTTCCAAAGGTCATTGATGTTCCCGCCATGCGAGGCGGCTAGAATGTCCGACAGTTTGCCCATAGTGGGGGCGTCCTTTCCGAAGAATTGCCGAGCGGCAGCAACCGCCCGGCGATGAATGAGAAGCAAGAGCGAAGGGGCGAGCCTTCAAGCAAACAGCGAGCGTTGCATTGAGGCGGTATCCGTTGGCGCGGATGCCGCCTCAGTCGTTTCGGCCTCCAGCAACTCGGGATGAGTTGCGAGGCACTCGGTCGCAGCAGAGCGGTCGATCAACCGGCATATCATCACGGGGCGAGCATGAGCTTCCGGTCGCGTCGACTTCGCGAGGCCGTCTTGCTCGATGATGCGAGCCCGAGCCAGTTCTGAGGTTCGGGCACCCATCGGCCACCCAGCGAGCAATATCATCCCGAGCCCATCGCACCAGTGCCGTCCCGACCTTGCGGGGCGCCGGCATAATACCGCCATCTCGCAGCCTATAGACGGTTCTCTGGGATACCCGTAGCAACCTCGCTACATCACTCACGTCGAGTAGCATCGCGTCGGGCGCGGCAATTTCATCGCGCCTCACTTTCTTCCGTGCCATAATACTGGCTCCTCAGACTGCCGCAGTATTGCGGTCGGCAGTCGCACCGTTGCATCGCTTGTCGGATGCGTGACGGGCGGCAGAGTATCAATGGCTTTTCGCGGCGGAAGTTGGCAGAGTGGCAGAGGCCCCGTCTCTGCCAATGTCATTTCCTTGAACGCAGTTTCTTGCTTGGTTTTTCGAACCCTTCAGTATGGTCGCGAATTGTTCGAGGTTTCGGCAATTGTGGAAATCGCGTCCTCACTCCGGGGTCATGGTATAGGTGCTTGCGAACGTCGGTGAGATCCCAGTCGGGATGCTCATCCCATACGGAGAGAGCAGCATTGCGAGTATAATTCTTGCTTGTCTCGCCTTTTTGTCTTGTGCTTTTTGCCCCCTCTTCTGAGCCTTTAGCGCTTCGCTGCGCCTTCAGCACGTCGGGCTCAAATTGCTCGGCCCCCATGTGGCATAGCGCCCATCCCAAGTCGAGCGCGTAGATAATTGGGCTCATCGCGAAACAGTGGGGGTAAGTGGTATCAGCCGACGAGTCTTGATT
>CAZNMS010000639.1:0-4499 GCA_964573505.1 uncultured Planctomycetaceae bacterium
GTTGCAGAGCCGCGCCCGTCAGGAAGCGGAATCCGCTACGGAATAGCCAAAACTCGGCTTCCTAACGGGCGCGGCTCTGCGACCCAACGCGAGCCCGAAATGAATCTCGCCTTATTCCGCGAGGCGGATGCCAAGACTGCAGAACTCAGAACAATGGAAGTGACAACGGCTCGCGTGCGACTGTGGAAAGTGGGCGAGCTACTGACGAGCAGGACTCGGCGGGAGGTGCTGTCTGTCTCCAGCCATTGGCCGGAGAAGAAGCTGTATGAGCCAGCGGTCGCCGCAGTGAGCCACTTTGTGACCGAGTTGATCAGCAAGTGGGAACGCAGCGGTCTGCTCCCCGCGAACGCGAGCAGCAAGTAGGGATGCCTGCTGACGATGGCGTTGGCGCACTCGCTGATCAAATAACGAGAGCGTGCTCTCTGCAACGTGATTGAGACACAAACGTCGAACGTCCTCTCATCCGTTTGTTATTTCGCTTTCGCGCAACTGGCCGCTTTCGAGCACGAATAAGCGATCGGCCAACATCGCGGCTTCGTGCTGACTGTGAGTGACATGCAGCGTCGTCACTCCGGTCTTTTGTTGCACGTGCTTGAGTAAGGCATGCATCTCATCGCGCGTTGCTTCATCGAGAGCGCTGAGCGGTTCATCAAGGAGCAGCACGGGCGGATGAAACGACAACGCGCGGCCGAGTGCGACTCGCTGCGCCTCGCCGCCGCTGAGTCCCTTTACTCCCCGCGATAACAGCTTCGAGATGCCGAGCAGTTCTGACATCTCGGCAATCCGCGCGTCGATCGCTTGCGGGCTCGCCTTGCGCAGCTTGAGCGCGAATGCGAGATGCTCCCGCACCGAGTAACTCGGGAAGAGTGCGAGATCTTGCGGGACGTATCCGATCCCGCGATCCGCCGGATCGGCATGAGTGACGTTGCGACCTTCGAGCCAAATGCTGCCAGTTGTTACCGCGCGCAAACCGCAGAGTGCTTCGAGGATCGTCGACTTCCCGCCGCCAGTGCGTCCCATCAAGACGGCGTACTGACCGCGTTCGACTTTGAATGAAACGCGGGATAGCTCGAACTGCCCGGCGCGAATCGCGACATCGCGGAACTCGATCATGCCGTGCCCTC
The DNA here is from genome assembly GCA_964573505.1 of uncultured Planctomycetaceae bacterium. Taxonomy (GTDB): domain Bacteria; phylum Planctomycetota; class Planctomycetia; order Planctomycetales; family Planctomycetaceae; genus AM-0621. Next base: position 1,125 of record CAZNMS010000639.1, read on the forward strand.
CTGACCGAGCAGCCTCAGCACAAGCAGCACGATTCCGGCCATCACAACCATCAGCAACGAGACGGCAACTGCTGACTCCAAATTGCCGACGCTCAGTTCGAGGAACACCGAAGTTGAAAGCACTTCGGTTCGCATGCGCGTCGCACCGGCGAAGACCAATATCGGGCCGAACTCACCGAGCGAGCGTGCCCATGCGAGCGTGAATGCAGTCGTCAGTCCGCGGCCTGCTTGAGGCAGCGCGACTTGCAAGAACGCTTGCCCGCGCGAACAACCGAGCGTGCGCGCCACTTGCTCGGCGCGCGGACTGATTTGATCAAAGCAGACGCGCATCGTTCGCACCGCGAACGCGCACGCGACTGAGAACTGCGCGAGGATGACTGCGGGCACGTTGTAGGTGACTTCCCAATGCAACCGCTGACGCAGCCACTCTTCAAGCTGCCATCCTCCAATGCGGATGTGAAACACAATCAGCAGGCTCAAGCCGAGCACGAGCGGCGGTAGCACGACCGGAATGTCAACGAGCGTGTCGACGAGCCATCGTCCTCGAAACCGAAACCGCGACAGCAAGTAGCCGAGCGGAGTCGCGACCCACAACGACAGCACGGCAGAGAACGTGCAGGAGAGAAAGGTCAGTCTCAGAGCAGCTTGAATCTCGGGCTTCCTGAGTGCGTCGCGCACATGACCCGGCGTTGTGAAGAAGAGATCGCCGAGCAGCATCAGTGCGACGAGCACGACATAACTGCCGCCGAGCGTGCCCATCACGACAAAGAACGGCCACTGGCGGCGAGCAGGAACATCAGTCGGCGGCGAAGTAGTTTTATTGGGCGGCATAGACGCAGCAGGTCGTGAAGGTGCTGAAGGGAAGAATGCAGGGGATCGACAGCGATCAACGATCGAACGCGCGGATGATGGTTTGACGTCGTAGCATGGACTTCCAGTCCGTGCAGGCTGACTGGCGGTTCGAAGCTGATTGTAGGAGTAAATACAGCACGGGCTAGAAGCCCATGCTACGACGACTCGTATAAGCGAGAGCGCGACGAAAGCGAATCACGCTCGACAACGTCCGCAGGCAGTCGCTTTCTGCGCCTCAGTTGGCATTGCTCTGACAAAGCAGAATCATGCCGCTCGCTGTTGCTCGCGCGAGGAGCTTGTTCGAGTTGTCGTCGCACCCGATGGAGTCCATTGCTAAGGCGACATGCGCCAAACACTCGAGCCCGAGCATCTTGAGTTCTCCGTCAAGTTCTTGAGTGATCCGTGTTTGGAACAACGCTTACATGTCATTTGAATTGCATCGGCTCATCCGCAGTTCGGCATTGCCATCCGCAGGTAAAGACGAAGGTTGAAGAACGGCTTCCTACGGATGGCAGGAGCCGGACTACGGATGAATGACGAGTCAGCTCGATCGGCAATTCGATCCTGCGTTACTGAAACTTGTTGGCCTGAGGCAACGCCTCACTAGTTGGACAGCGCCAAGTCCTTCGCTCGTTTAACCGCGTGGCCAACGGCCCGCGCTGCTCGGTGTCAAGCTCACGTTCCGACAACAAACGATCGCCAATCTCAAATTCAGCTTCCAATGTGCCTGTTTTGCGGCAAATCAGCCAAGTTGGAAGACGCGCTTGAGATTGGCGACTGGTTGTCGGCGGAGCGTGAGTTTGCATCCGCAAAGCGCGGCCCGTTGGGCACGCGGTTAAACGAAGTGTTGAATATGGCGCTGTCCAGCTAGCCCTCACCGCTTTTCCGAGAGCCCGTCTTCATGTCCTATCGCACGCTCAAACGACTGCTCGGTGAGACGAACTTTGAAGTCAAGTGCCTCGTCTTGTTTGGCTTCGGTCTCACGGTGCTCGCGGTCGTCACGTTCGGGCTCTATTGGTGGCAGACATCGAATCTCATCGACGAGCAGAACCGGCGGTTCGCGAAGCTGCTTGTCTCGCCCATGATCGTTGAAGAGCACTGGGAATGGTCATCGGGGCTGCGTGACGACATCAATCCGCCGAACGACGGCGAGCCGCGCGTGAACGATTCGCCGCCCGAGAAACGCAAGCAGTTGATCGCTGACTCGCCGATGCTCGAGCAGATCAAGCAACTCTCGGTCGAGTTGCAGCCGAAGCACAATCGTGACCTCTTCAATGTCGATCCGAAGGCGGATGCGAGTCGTCGTCCCGATGACTCGATTGATGGCATCGCACTGCAAGAGTTGCGCGGCGGGAAGAAAGAGCATGTCGCCATTCAGCGCGACGAGAACAAGTACCACTACTACGAAGCGGTTGAAGCGAAGCCGTCCTGCATTGCTTGCCATCATCATCAGAAGCGGACCGGCGAAGACGGGCAGATGATCGACGTCAAAGAAGGCGACCTCATCGGAATGGCGAAGATCGTCTTGCCGTTGAACGACGTCGAAGCCGCGCTGCACAGCACGAACGCCTTTGTGATGACGTCGGAGTTCATCAAGGTCGTGCTCGCGATCCTCGCGATCTATCTCGTCGTGCGGTACGTCATCACGAAGCCGGTGATGCACTTGAAGCGGGTCAGTGATGCGATCGCTCGCGGCAATCTCGATATGCGCGCCGACATTCGCACGGGCGACGAGTTCGAAGAACTCAGTCATGCCTTCAATCGCATGCTGCGACATCTTGTGACCGTGCAAGAAGAGTTGACGGTGCTCAACAAAGATCTCGACGGCAAAGTCGACGAACTGGCGCACGTCAATTTGCAGCTCTATGAGATGAACAATCTCAAGAACGAATTCCTCGCGACGATGAGTCACGAGCTGCGCACGCCGCTCAACAGCATTCTCGGCTTCAGCGATGTTCTCAGTGACGCGCCGAACTTGAACGACAAGCAGAAGCGGTACGTCACCAACATTCAAACATCCGGCAAGAACTTGCTGGCGCTGATCAACGACGTGCTCGATCTCGCGAAGATCGAGAGCGGCAAGATGGAGCTGCATCCCGTCGAGTTCTCGATGGGCGATCTGATCGAGCGGCAGATTGGGACAATGGTGCCGCTCGCCGAGCGGCGCAACATCGCTCTCAACTGGAGCGTCGAGCCCGATGTCCCGCTGCTCTTTCAAGACGCGGGCAAGCTGCAGCAAGTGCTCAACAACTTGCTCTCGAACGCGATCAAGTTCACGCCCGAAGGCGGACGCGTGCGGGTCAAAGCCGAGGCACGCGAGAACGGTCGCTGTGCTTTGATCGTCGAAGACAACGGCATCGGCATTCCGCTCGACAAGCAGGCGGTGATCTTTCGGGCCTTCGAGCAGGCCGACGGCTCGTCGACCCGCCGCTACGGTGGCACCGGCCTCGGGTTGACGATCTCGGCGAGCCTGGTGGCGCTGATGGGTGGCCGCCTGACCGTGCACAGCGCCCCCGGACGCGG
>CAZNMS010000640.1:0-4467 GCA_964573505.1 uncultured Planctomycetaceae bacterium
TACAGGTCGGCTGCCACTTTTGATTGGCAGGTCAATTCTCGGTCGAGGTACTAGCGTGCGGCGCTGCGGATACACGCGATAGCCCAAGAACGTGATCCCGTCGCGCACGGGGAAGTACTCCGACTTGTGGGGATGCAGCTTCAATCGCAGCGTCTGCAAGAACTCACGCAGTTGCTCGCGCCATTGAGCCAACTGCTGCTTGTCGTTGCTGAAGAGCAAGAAGTCATCGGCGTAGCGCACGTAGCCTTCCGCCCGCAGTTGCTCGCGGACGAAATGGTCGAGCGGATTGAGATACACGTTGGCGAAGAACTGACTGGTCTGATTGCCGATTGGAAGTCCGCGCCGTCGATCCTGCGGAGTCAGCAGCCCATCGCCGGGGAACCAATCCAGGACCGGCTCTTGTTTGTTGCTGTGATCAATCAGCAAGTCGACCAGTTTCAGCACGTGCGGGTCTTTGATCTTGCGACGGATCAGCCGCTTGAGGATCTCGTGATCAATCGACGGAAAGAACTTGCGGATGTCCGCCTTGAGCACATACCGAAACCGCCGGGCGTAGCTCTGAGCCTGATCGACAGCGGCATGGGTTCCTTTGCCTTTACGGCAGGCAAAGCTGTCGGCGGTAAAGGTCGGTTCGAAGACTTCTTCCAGCAGGGCCGTCAGAGCGTGATGCACGACGCGGTCTCGATAAGGAGCCGCGCTGATCAGTCGCTGTTTGGGCTCGTAGATCAGGAAGGTGTGATAGTCGCCGGGGCGATAAGTGCCGTCGGCGAGATCATCATGCAGTTCCCAGAGATTGCGTTCGAGATGGAAGTCGAAGCGCAGCACGTCTTCACGAAAGCGTTTGCGTTGCCGCGCCTTGCTGGCCGCGTGCAGCAGATTGCGGAACGAGATCAACCGCTCCCAGAGATGACCGACGCGCTTCATGGACTTGGTTCCGTGCCTTTCAGCCAGCCGCCGACGAGGCGACCGATCTCATCGACGGCTTTGGTCGCGAAGCCGTAGCTGGTGACTTCCAAACAATTCAGCTCTCGAGCCAAGCGTAAGGCGAGCGGCAGTTGAGAACCTACCGGCGAATTCTTGTACGACGGACTTGTAGTCCGTCGATGATCGAGCGCGACGGACTGCAAGTCCGTCGTACCGGTATAAACTCATCTGCCGCTCGCCTTAGCTTCGATCAATTGCTCTAAGACGTCATAGCCATGCTGCTCTAAACGAGCCCCCAAGACATGTCGGTGATGACGCGGAAAGCGACTGGTGTGATTCACCAACCACTTCACTAAGTCATAGGCTTTGGTGATGACGATCAATTCTTCGGTCGGTGCTCTTGCCATGTTGCCAGATCTCAGGCTGCACGTTTAACCGCGACCCTCTGGGGAGCGCGTCGAGTGCGGCAGGTTCTTAGTTGGGTCAATCACCAGCGCGGCGGCACTTCAGACCTATGGTCGCCTTTCGCTCCGCGAAAGAGCGTCTTTTGGATGGCGGTTGCACTTCGACAGCAGGCTGTCGAACCCAAAGCGGCAGCAGGCTGCCGCAGTCCAAGTGAAGGCGACCACAGAAATCGACAAAATTTTTGCGCCGCTACGCGGCGAAGAGGTAAAGGGGAAAAGCAGAAAAGCGGCAAGTGGTAACGTCATCAAGCCAACATGATTTAAGTTCTCGCCACACGAAAACCAAAGTCGTAGTCGCGGTCCCCGGGATGGACGCGGACGCGGGTCGAGGACCGGCATCCGAGCTGGCTGACGTCCCAAGAGCCGCCACGCAAAACCCGGCCCTCCTGCTTGTCGCTGTACCAACTGTTACACCACTCCCACGCGTTGCCGGCCATTTCTTCCGCGCCGTACGGACTCGCGCCGGCGGGAAACATCCCCACCGGATTCGTGCAGCCCAACCCGGCATCGCGGTAGTTGCAGCGCGCTATCTCCTCTGGGTTCCACTTTCCCCACGGATACTCATGCCGCTGCCTGCCCCGCGCAGCGGCTTCCCAGTCCCACTCGTCCGGCAACTGAGCTCCGGGCACGGCCACTTGCGGCAGGTCTCGATTCTGCGGCAGCTTCGTCAGCCACCGACAGAACGCATCGGCCTCGTACCAACTCACGCCGACCACCGGTTGAGTCGCGCCATTCCATTTCGCGTCGTCCCACGAGCTGGGGCGGTCGACGCTACGGTGAAGCCGCCATTGCCACCCATCGACATCCCAGAGGTCTTCGCGGTCATAGCCTTTGTCGGTGATGAAGTGCGCGAATTGAGCATTGGTCACGGGATACTTCGAGATCTGAAACGCCTGCGGGATCTCATGCGGTCGATTGTCGTCATCGACGATGTAAGTGCCTGCGGGCACCGTGACCCAGCCGGTGCTATTGGCAGTCCTCAGATCGCTCGGAATGCGGTCATCTCCCAACCGCATCAGCAACCGAGCCAACTCCCAACGCGGCTTGACCTCGACGCCTTGCTCGATCGCCGCCAGCGCGATCTGTTTGAAGCGCTCGACCACCGGCGGCTGAAGTTGATCCACGCGCCGCAACAGCAACTCCCAGCCATCGACGCAGGTTATCGCCGCGCCCAAATGCGCCGCGACGTTTTGCAGGTCGATCGAGTCTTGCAGCTTGACCAACAGATCGCGGCCCTCTTGCCAGTCGCTCGCGATCAGTCGCCCCCACACGAAGTTCAACGTCGGTCGCCAACCCGTCTGCGGCGATCGCTCCAGCACCTCGGCGGCAATCCGATCGAGCGTCTTGTGCTTCTGCACCAACAACTCTGCGGCCAAGAATTCCTGAAACGAAAAGTGATAGAAGCTGGCTCGCTCAGACCCGTTCTGCAGCAACAAGCCCGTGCGATTGAGCAGCCGCTCGCGTTCTTCGACAACTTCCTTGTAGCCCGATTCTGTTTCCGGAGTCGCTTGCTGGTAGGACGCCAAGATCGCATCGAGTTCGGCATGCCCCACCTCCGCCACCGGAGTCGCACGCGGAGTGCGGGCATGCTCGCCGGTATGCATGCCATCCGCGATGACGGCCAATCGCTTGCGAACAGGATCGATGATGGCCGCGTCATGCGGATACCGCGCATGCAACGCGGTGCTGACGATCCGCCGGTAGAGGTCGTGCATGTCCTGCGGCAGTTGCTTGCCCTCGGCGTAGATGATGCAGATCGCCGTCAGCAGCAGCGGATTAGCGGTCAGCTCTTTGATCTTGTCGCCTAACTCTCCGACCTCGCGGAGCATCTTGCTGGCCACGTCCTCGGCTTGATCTTTGTCTTGAGGCAGGTCTTTGAACCAACGCTCGGCCAGCAACTGTTGGAGTTTAACCGGCAGCGGATCAAAGCGGGCCTCAGGCAAACCCGCCTGCGCCAACTCGGCGCGTTGCTCATCATTCACGCCATACGGACGACTGGTGAGCAGCACGCGATTCTTCTGCTGTTGCCACTCGAGCGCGGCTTCCATCAGCCCCGACAACAACTGCCGACGCGGCGACCAGACGGCATTGTCTTGCCCCTCGCTCAACGGCACTTCGTCGACGCCGTCCAGAATCACCAATGCCTGCCCCGCCTTGAGATGCGGTTCGACATCGGCCCAACTCAATTCACCCGGCTTAACCTTATTGAGCCAGTGTTTCAGAGCATCCAGAAACATCGCTCCGCTGAAGGCACCGTCCTGTTGGGGCAAGTACTCGCGGAACTCACGCAACCGGACGAGCACCGGCAAGCGACCGCGCAAGCTGTCCGGCAACGTCTCTGCGAATTCATCAGGAGTGGGCGGATCGAAAACCGGCATCTGCCCATTGGCGACAAGCCAGGCGACCCACGTGCAAAACGTGCTCTTCCCCGTGCCGGGATCTCCCGCGAGATACAACGATCGCTCGCCCAGCAGTTGCAACACCGTGCGTTGTCGCGGTGCGTCGGGCTCGACGTTCTCGGCGGTCAGAGCTGTCGATCTCCGTTTCGTCTTTGAACTGCGCAGGTTGTTCGTTGACTTCGTCTCGTCGAGAAACATCGAACTGGTCAGCGCGGGAACATAGACCTCGGACAGCTTCAATGGCTGCTTGCGATTGGACTCCATGCCCAACGGAGCGATCCTCGAACATTGCTGTTCGAGCCATCGTAAGTAGCTCGGCGGAATGGTCGGCTTTGACGTCGAACCAATGACCGTGCCGCCCTTGCGCACGTCGTCTGCTTGCCGCGCCAGTTCATTGAGCAACTCGGGCAACAGCGGGTAACTCTCGAACGGGAGCGTCTGAATGTTGTATTTCTTCCATAGCTCGGCACTCCGCACATCGGATTGATGGAGCAAGGCAAAACTCGGTCTCAGCTTGCCGCGAAACGCTTCGAGAGCGTCGTCGATCGAGGACATCACAAACTCATCACGCAGGCCGAAGCCGACGAACAAGAAGCAGTAGCCATCAATCAGGGCGTTGAGCTTTCGATGCGCCGCGTTGAGAGGATGCTGCTCGCCCTGCTTCGCCTCGTGATACAGCG
>CAZNMS010000641.1:0-4441 GCA_964573505.1 uncultured Planctomycetaceae bacterium
AAGTCCGTCGTACCAGTGTTCCTCACCCATTGTGCCGGCCCGCCCGGTGAGGAACCTTTCTGGGTCGCATATCGACTCAGCTTCGCTCGCCGAGGTGCATGAGGCAGAGCCTGGGAACGTGTGGGAAAGAGACACCACGAGTCTCTCACGTGGGGGATTTCTTCGAGGTGCCAGTCGTCAACGTGACTCGTGTAGTTTGTATTTCACTCACGCAAGAGGGGCGAAAATCAACGAGAGCCCGCGAAAACTCGGGCTTTCTCCGAATGCTCGCCGCGTTATTCTTTGGCCCATGAACACACTGACCCCCACATTGGAAGACTTAAGGCCAGAACTCATCGAATCGGTGAGGCGGCTTCCCGCGCAGCAATTGCTGACCGTGCGAGACTGTTTGTTGGAGCTGGAGATTCAGCGGCTGGCCGGTGAGATCGACGAGGCATTCGATCGAGCTGATGAAGCCGGGCAGCTCAGTCCAGAGTCCATTGAAGCTTCGATCCGTGCCTTCCGAGAAATGAAGTCGTACCGCTGATGCTGGTCGTCATCGACACCAACGTTCTGTTGCGGCTCTTTGGCCGTCGCGCGTTGCACCGCGAGCTTCGAGACGCGCTGCTTCACGGCAAATTCTCATGGGCCGTCTCCACCGAAATCCTGCTGGAGTTTGAAGAGGTACTTGTCGCCAAAGTTGGCCAAGAGACTTGGGAACGCATCCGTCGGCTGCTGGAACTCTTGTCGCTCCGTTACGGCACAGTTCATCGCGTCGAGCCGACCTATCGGTTTCAAGTCATTATCTCTGATCCCGACGACAACAAGTTCACGGATTGTGCCATCACCGCTCATGCCGATTTCGTGATCACCAACGACAAGCACTTTGCACCGCTCGCGACAGCCGGGCACAAGCCGAAGCCGATCTCACCAGATGACTTCGTCGAGCGATACTTGCAAAAACAAGTGAGTCGAGACATGTAGCAACAACTCCACTCGATCCCCCGCTCTGCCTGGGATCGCAAGTTCGGGAAGCTTTGCTTCCAGTTTTTCTGGGTTGCCTATCGACTCTGCTTCACTCGCTGAGGTGCATGAGGCAGTTCCCAATGTACGAAGGGCGTTGTGTGGGATGAAAACGAGACTGCGAGTTCCCTCGTGATGGCCAATTCAACGGATGAAAGAGAATGTCGTCCCGCTGCCGCTCGGGATGGAATCCCAAGCTACTTTTCGGGGCAGAGCCTAGGAACGAGTGTGTTACTCGTCGAACGTCGCCTTCTTTCTCAGCAGATGGTGGTAGTGCTGTGCGAAGCGGTGTGCTTCGTCGCGGACGTATTGCAGCAGTCTGAGGCCGAAGCTGTGGCGGCTGAGGCGGTGCGATTCGGATTCGCCGGGTAAGAAAACTTCCTCTTCCTGCTTTGCTAACGAGAGCGTGAAGGGCGGAGTGATGCCCAGTCCCTGCATCGCTGCCATTGCGGCGTTGAGCTGTCCTTTGCCGCCGTCGATCAGCAAGAGATCGGGGAAGTCTTCGCCTTCTTGCTGCATCCCCCGGAAGTGCCGCGTGATGACTTCGTGAATCGAGGCGAAGTCGTCGACGCCGTCGACCGTCTTAATCTTGAACCGCTTGTAGCCGTGCTTGAACGGCAAGCCGTCGATGAATTGCACGAGGCTCGCGACGGTCTCGCCGCCTTGCAGATGCGCGATGTCGACGCCCTCTATGCGACGCGGCAGTTTGTCGAGATTGAAAGCTTTCTTGAGTCCTCGCAGTCCCCGCTTGGGATCGATGTAGAAGACTTCGGGCTGCACGTCTTTGTCGAGCTGCCCGCGCAGCTTCAGGCTTTCGAGTGCTTTGATCTCGTCACGGATGCGCGCGGCTCGTTCGAACTTCAGCTCTTGAGACGCGAACTGCATCTCGGCCTTCATCTCTTTGAGTAAGCGATCCTTCTTGCCCTCCAAGAACAGTCGCAGGCGGCGGATGTCTTTGCGGTACTCCTCTTTGGTGACACGCAAATTACATGGTGCGGTGCATTGATTGATGCTCGCCAGCAAGCACGGGCGGAACCAGCGCCACTTCTCGTCACCGTCAGCGATGTCGAGCGAGCAATTGCGAAAGCGAAAGATCTTCTGCAGCACGGTGATCGTCGCCCGGAGTTTCTTCGCGCTCGTGAATGGTCCGTAAAGCTTCACTCCTTTGAGCTTTGGCTTGCGCGTGAACTCGACGCGGGGAAAGTCTTCGTGAGTCGTGATCTGCAAGTAGGGAAAGGTCTTGTCGTCTTTGAGTTCGGAATTGAAACGCGGTTGCACGTCTTTGATGAGCCGCGCTTCGAGCAGCAGCGCGTCGACCTCGCTGTCGGTGCCGATGTAATCAATGTCACAGATCGCGGGCACGAGGTCGCACGTGCGACGATCCATCGCCGCAGCCGTCGTGAAGTAGCTGCCGGCGCGACTGCGAAGATTGACCGCCTTGCCGACATAGATGACTCGACCGAGCGCGTCCTTCATCAAGTAGACGCCGGGAGTCGTCGGAAACGTCTTCACCTTTTCATGAGGCGGCATCGCCGCAGCAGCATCAGCGACGGGCGGAGCGAGATCGGTCGGCGGCAGAGAAGTGTCTTCGGAGTCTGACATCGAATGGCAACATGCAGAGAGGACGGCAAGAAGTCGAATCGCCACTGCGGCAACGTCGGCTCAACGTCGTATTCGAAGTACCGAGCCGCGTCATCCGCAGGGGGCAAGTTCCGGCTCAATGGGGGAGCCGTTTGCTGTCTAAGACAGAGTGTCTTTTGTTGTTACATCCGTCGTTCACGGCTTGCTGTTGAATGTTCGGAACCTGCGGATGGCAAAGCCTGACTGCGGATGAAATGAAGGGATGCGGTGCTCGTTGCGAATGATTCGAGTTCACCGTTCAGAACAAGAGCGACTCTGCCAAAGGCACGATGCACCTCAGATTCAGAGAACCCGCTGATTGTGTCTGACCAAACCGCTTGAACTACCCGCATCAACCATTTCAGTTGCGGCAATGCCGCGCCGAGTCTCGAAGTCTTTCGCACGAATTGGCGATGCTGACTCGCGATAGCCAACGCAGCGAAGACGACGAACTCTCAACCGCTGCGAGTTCTATGACTTCACTCGTTCGCGGTACGGGCCGCGATGCGTTCCTTTCACGATCGTGTAGCCGCGAATCTCGCTCACGCTGACTTCGTCGTAGTACTTCTCGAAGTGCTCGATGAACCACTCGGGTTGCTTCGTGACGAAGTGGGCTCGACCGCCTTTCTTCAGCACCTTTAACGACGCTCGCAGAAAGATCTCGGCGATCGCGAAGTTCGAGAAGTACGGCGGATTGGCGAGCACGAGATCGAAGACGCCCTTCTCGCCGCAGTTGCCGTCACTGTTGAGCTCGGTCGTCAGGGTTGTGATGCCGTTGCGCTGCGCTCCGGTTTCGGTGCATTGCAACGCGCGCACGTTCGAGTCGACGGCATGCACGCTGACGTTCTTTGCTCGGAGAGCGGCCGCGAAGCCGACGGCTCCCGATCCGCAGCCCATATCAAGCACGCGGAAGTTGTCTTGAACTACGGGAACTCGAAGCGCGGCATTGGGATTGTCGAGCGATTCGATCAACGCCCGTGCTCCGAGATCGAGCTTGCGGTGACTAAAGACACCGGGGCGGCTCATCACATGGATCAAGTGGCCGTTGTCACGGAACGCGAACCACTCGGCATAGTCCTTCAACTTCTTCTGAGGCTTCGGCCCCGTCCCGATATACAGCCGCCCGTAGTCCGTGCCGCGGTTCGTCACCTTTTCGAAGAGCGACTTGAGCTGCTCATGCACCCAATGGTCTTTCGGGTTATCCGTCGAGACGAAGAGACGGCCTTCGGGCACCAACAACTGCTGAGCGGCCTGCAAGAGGTCTCGCGCCAATTCACTGTCAGCACCGGCAGCAAGCGTGAGCCCGGCACTGTGAGCCGGACCGGCAACGAAATCGGTGTCGCAATGCACGGCGAGGTTCGTGACGTCGGCGTTTCGCGCATAAGCGGCTTCGGCCAAGAAGCAGTCGAGGAAGTAGCACTCGACCCGCCAATCCGGATGCAACCGCGCGACGGTTGCGGCTGCTTGAGCACCGCCCGATGAGGTCATGACGATGCGCGGGCCAATGAATTCCGCAGCGGCATCAATCAACAGTTGCTCGGTCGACTTGAGACCTTGAGGCACATTGGCGGGACGTTTCGCGAAGCGTTTGCGTTGAGGAGCGGGCACGAGATCCAAACTTTGGGCGAGAGGAAGAATGCGGGACGATCTGAGTTCGCTCGGAGTCTCTTCTGCTGAGTGCGATGCCTGCAATCGTGCCGAGCTTAAGCAGCGAGGGGGCGGGTCTACGAAATTTGGAAATTGGCGTGAGCGGCCGCTGACTGCGAATGGAGTCTCTGCCCCGCCAATTTCGAAATTTAGTAGACCCGACCCCGTTTGC
>CAZNMS010000642.1:0-4441 GCA_964573505.1 uncultured Planctomycetaceae bacterium
CGTCGACTTGAATTCGTCGCCCTCGCGATAGGTTTTTCTTGATGAGGGAAACCTTCGGATTCTTGCGAGTGCCTTCAGGCGTCTTGATGACGTTCCAAACTAAAGGATGCTCGCCGAGATGCCCGCAGTGCGGAACACCGTCCAAGGCTTTGTGACTGATGGGGTTGCTGTCTTGTCTGACATAGTGATGGGGGGAAAGAAGTATTTGCTCCGCTCACAGTGAGGCGGAGCAGGTAATAAAATCCACACCACAGTCGGTGCTCATGCTGTCCCTGCCAGCGCGAGTTCCGAACATGGTTGGGGTGTGGCTGAGCCACGAGGACATGCTCATGACTCCGTTCGAGTCACCGAGCAAGTTGTTTCGATGATGCCAGTCGCTGGTGCGACCAACTGATGTCGCTTTCCATCCGTTTGATGAATCACGTCCGCTGCCAAAAACTTTCCGTGATCAATGTCGCGTTGAGCGATCATCAACCAGCGTTCGTGTCCGATGGTCGTTCGGAGTTCTCGCACGAGCTGCCGACAGCGCGATTCATCCGTCGTCACGACGATGATGCCGAAGTTCGGAACGGTCGCCTGCGGAAAGTGCTTGAGGTGTCCCGCTTGCCGCGCGAGTTCTGCGTACCCCTTGCACTTCCGCGAAGCGACTTGATGAGCGGAACTCGTGCCTTGGTCTTGTTCGAGGTAATAGACCTTCGACTCTCCATCGACCGAGAGCAGCATGCCGGCATCAGGTGAGCACGACAGCGGTGGCACCTCGGAGAGGACCGTCTGCAATGTGAAGTGTTCCTTCTCGTGTGAGTCCTTGTTGATGACCTCCCACTCGGAGATCCATTCGACGAGCTTGAGTTCCGACTGAGCCGCGAGCGTGCGCTCGATCCCGATGCGAGTTTCATTCAACGCGACCCAATGCGCGAGACGATCAGCGCGAGGCAACCGCGTTTTGATGACGAGAAAGCGATCGTCATCAAACCAAGACGCGAGCACTCGACCGCCATCCTTCGTCGGGAAGTAGACTGGTGCGGAGCCCTTCGCATCGGGCAGCGTGATCTGTGCCGAGTGCTTGCTGATGAGCCCCGCGTGCAGCAGTTTGTTGAGATGCTTGCGCGTGCTGCGATCCGAAACGTCTTCGCGATCGGTGACGCATTGCAGTTGCTCGCGGGTCAAGACGTAGTACTTCGCAAGAGCAGCGAGCAGTGGGATATCCGATTCCGTCACGGGCATGATTGCCTCTGGTGTTGATCGTTCCAAAAAAGAAACCGAGTAGAGCACCGAAAGGTGGAACTCACTCGGTCGAAACGATCCCGTGAATCGGGATGATCTTTACAACCCGGCAAAAGACCCTCGCGACCAGCGTCGACATTCGCACGAAACACTTCTGCATCGATGTTGGCGGCGAGCAGTTCATCGAGCCGTCGATCTATTGGTTGATGAGTGGCTTCGTTTTAGACCGTTGCGCCGTGATTGGGAGATCTGATTTCGTCAGAACTTCGCGCCAGGAGTTTGCCCCGTCTCTGTGGGCCTGCACGAGCCAATTAGGTGGTGATGGTGAATACGGGACTATCTCTCGCTCACCGAACGCGAACCACGTGATAGCCCGACTTCCTACGTATTTCAGGAGCAAGTCCTCGCGGATGTAGAGGATGTCTCCCTCGAACCCGTCAACGTTGCCGACGGTGACTGTGGCTCGCGATCCGTCCGGCAGAAACTGGTCGAAGGTCTGCGGACTGCTGCGAAGATCGAACCAGTCTGAGAAGAGTCTTGATGGCACCAATGCACTCCCCGCGCGATTCATCTCGCTGTGATAACTCTCCCATGTGTATTCGTGAGCAAGAACCTCGACTTCGACTTCGTCAATTCCTCTGCCGACCATCTCGCGGTAACGGCACTCTCCCGAATCAGCGGATGCAAAGCCGTCGTGCCATGGGATTTCACCGGCAAAGACGTAGTAGTCCTTAGGCACATCCCGAGACACCGATGGTCGCGTTCCCTTGTTGAGTAACGCTGCAAGCCGTCGCGAACTCGACTTCTCCGTCACCAACGCTGAAATGAATGCCCACACCTTTCGTCCGAGGATTCGGTCCTCTGCTTTCGCGAAGCCATGGACGGCGACCCACGGCCCCCTTTGCCCTCCGATTGTCTGCCGTCGCAGCAGTTCGCGAGGTATCGAAGTCTTACTCTCGCGCATCCATGTTTCATGACTTGCGACGCTCGGTGCCAGCCAAGTTTCGCCAAGCGATGTTTCACCATCTGCGGGTGGCACATCCGGGAATGACGGATCAATGTCGACATCAGAGAACTGAAATTCTTTGCGAGGGAACAGCCCCTGTTCTTCGAGCATTCCGGCATATGTAAAGTAGCCAATCCAGCCGTACTTCTTGCCGTAACGCTCTGTGTGTGGTTCGTTCATGAAACCACTGTGGCGATATTTGGACTCAGCTATCTGATTGTCGATGGCTTCAAATGTCGCGGCTCGCCACCCCAACGCCCACACGGTTCCTCGCACATGAGCAACGGCTGCTTTGTGGCCCGCATGCTTCATGTCGTAGTTGGCTCTGTGATCGAACAATCTACCGAGCGTGTAATTCTCGAAGTCCATGTGAAGAGTGCGCCCAGCCTCGCTTGCGCCTCGAGCGCCATCGGCAAGAGGTTGAACTTGCGATGGTGTGGCAAGAGACCAGTCGCCTTTCAGCGAGTCGGGCAGTGATGCCGCAAAAAAACTGAACGAGAATGCGACAATTCCGCGGACGTAACTCCGGGCCAGATAGTGGTGCGTCGGAGCGCAAGCAGAAGGTCCCACCAGCGCTGCGGCGAGTTGCTCAAGGAACCTTTTGAGAGGAGGAGCAAACTCGGAGTTGCCATCTTGGTGACTCATCACGACGCCATAGGACGCAGCCAGCATTCGTTCGCTGACGTAGGCGTCATTCACAGTAAGTGCTTCGATGGTCAAGTCGAAGAGCGATCCAGGGTCTCTGCGTCCAAACCAGTAGAGCGCGTATGTCGCTTGGTCCCGCAACGATCTCACGGTGCTCGTGAGAGTCCACATGACCCATAGAGCGCGTAATCTGTCGCCCGCTCTCGTTGTCCCATCCCGCCAGCGCTGTGCGAGCTGTTTGAGATCGCGTTGGACATCCTTGTGATGACGCCGAAGCCATTCCGTCCAATGACTGTCGCGTTCCGCAACTCCCATCGACTGCAGCGCTCGCCCAAGTGACTCTGCATTGAGCGGATGATCTGCCTTACCGCGGACTTCCCAAGCGACTTGAAGAAGCTCGGAGTCTCCTTGACGGACAAGATCCAGCAATGCGTCGACCGTTGCCGCATCTAAACACGCTGCTTCGAGCCTTGCAGCGGCGTGCAATGCTTGAGAACGCAATGGCTCATCAACCATCTGCCAGAGCTGCTGTGAGTAGAATCGACGCGGCACTTGTGCGACCAACGAATAGACGACGTCGTCACCGAGTGGATGACGTTTCCTGTAATCGCCCACCAACATCGCGGTTGTGCTTCCTTTTCTGATCCACTTCTCAAAGCCCGAATGCCCGTGCTCGGCAAGGAGCGCACTGGCAATGATGTGCCCTCCGAGCCGGTCATACACAGGCACATAAGCGTCGGTTCCATTCGAAGGCATTCGCAGCAAGACGCCCTCATGCTCCAACGCACGCACGAGACTCTGATCCCACGGACGCTGCGCATCGTGGAGAAGGCACCTCAATTCATCGGACGCAATGGACCGAGACTGGGAATCCCAGAGTTTGTTAGCGATGAGCGAGATCGCTGACGTGACGTCCTGAGCAAAGAATCGGTGTGTTCGAGGAGCCAACTTCACCACCTGCTCGCTCATCTGTTCCAAATAACGATCAAAAAGAGCAGTCAGAGACTGCGGCATAGCATTGACGCTGACGTGCTTTTCGCGCTTCGGATTTGTTACTTCGCAAAAGAGCCGCAATGTCAACGGGTGCTGCAGGATCTCAACGGGCAGAGAGGCGTCCGTTGCGTCGATCTTCCAATGGCGAAAGTAGTTGCGGATGACTTCGACAGTCGCCGTCCCGAAGTCTTTGAGTTCAACACGGCGCGTTTCTTCGGGGAGCGCATCGCCGACGAACTCAGGGCGTAACGTGCAGACAAGCAACACATAGGGATACTTCGCCAGCAAGGCACCTAGCGACGCGAGCAACGGCTTCCATTGTCGAGGATCTTCCGACTCATTCAGGCCGTCGATGACGATTGGCAATCGGTGACGAGCACGCTGCCCGGCGGCATCAATGGCGGCGAGTAACGATTCCATGCTGGGCACGGGGTAAGTCCCCACCTTCACCTCACGAGCCAAGTCATCAAGGCCGTGATTCGCATGCATGCAGCGACCATGCAGCAGCACTCCACATGGACGAGTTGCTGTGGCTGCAGTGAGCTGAGCGGCCAGTTGAGTCTTGCCGCACCC
>CAZNMS010000643.1:0-4438 GCA_964573505.1 uncultured Planctomycetaceae bacterium
CTCACGAAGCGGCGATTCGATTGGGTGAATTCGTCATTCACATTTGGGAGCAGTCGAACGCAGAAGACGTGCTCGACTTCGGTCCCAAAGAAAGCAACGCATATCTCACAAGTGGCGAGCACACAGAACACGTCCTTGAGTCTGTCCGCCGCTTGCATGAAGACGCCTTGCAATGTCGAGAACGACTACCTGCGGATTTGTGGGATCGGCTACAGCACGAGCATCAAATTGCGAATGATATGTTGAATGAGAATATGAGTGAGGCCGAGACAAAACGCTCGCTCGTAGAACTTAGCGAAGTGATTCGGAATGAATCCGCTCGCACTCGCGAAGCATTAGGGACTGTGGCACAGACGACGACAGAAACGAGCGAGACAGTCCGGGAACTCAAGGCAACACTCATCAGAAAACAAGCCAAGAAAAGCGCTGCGAAACGCAAAACATCAAGAGATGATCCTGAGCGTGAGCGCATCCTGAAAGCGTGGCAGACCGGCAAGCATCCGACCTACGCAGCATGCGCGAAAGCGTTAGGGCTAGATTTATTCAACAATCGAAGTCCAGCGAAACGAGTCGAGACTGTCGTTCGAGCGTTTCAGAAGGCAGTGGAACGCGAACAAGTGAAGGCCGAAGAAGCCCGTGCGACAAAGCCCGTCAAGCGAAAATAGTGTCGCACGCAAGAGACGCGAGCCCCTGCGACCGCCTGCATTTGTAGGGGTTTTTGATGCCGATCGTGCGACGACTCATTGCTCGTAGCGTGATGTCGCACGAGTGTCGCATTGCTCATTTATCAACCCTGCATCACGACGCAAGCCGCTGTAGAGCTTGCGGGTGACTATCAATCACTTGATGCAGAAGGATGATTTATGAAAGCGGTATCAACGCCTATCACCGCGAAGCTGGCTTATTCGATGCGCGAGTCCGCGCAACTCAGTAGTTGTTGCGAGCGCGTCATTTGGCAAGCCATCAAGGACGGTCACTTAAAGGCCGTCAGGCTCGGACGCTCGGTGCGAATTATGCACGATGAGTTAGTCCGGTTCCTCGAATCGCGTCAGGGCTAGGGCGATGCGAATAACGCTCGTGCTCACTCCGACGCCTGATGACTCGCGACCGTGGCAGATTCGGTTGCGGCTGGCGCTCAAACGCTTGTTGCGGGCTCAAGGTCTGCGTTGCGTCGACTATCGACTGAGCGACGCGGACGGCTCGCAGGCTGACTCATCAAAAACAACGCGGGCGGCTGATCCCGGCAGAGACTCAGCACGCCCGCATCACGAAGGTCAAACTCATGGGTAAGATTTCTGACACGTTTAACATGAGAGATGTTGAACAAGCCGAGCGCGAGGTTATCGGCATCGCGCTGCGGAAACCAAATGCGTGGCCGAAGATTCGAGACGCCCGACCGGAATGGTTTCGCAACTGGACCGACCAGCAACTTTGGCGAGCCATTCAACGCTGCAATGACGAGAACGACGGAGTCGCTGAAGCTCCCGTGCTCGTCGATGTGCTGCAAGAGATGTATGGCGACGACGCGGAAGGGCTTGCGGCTCGTGCGAACGACATCGCTTGCGAGTACCTGCATGCGGAACTGATCGAATTTCATCTCGCTCTGCTGAAGCATTCGGGCGAGCGGCTTGCGATCAAGCGACAAGCGCTCGTCGTCGTCGAGATGTGTGACTCGCGTCGTTCGATGTCTCAGATAAGAGCCATCCTCGCGCAACCGCCAATCGGAAGTGAGGTACGAGCATGAAGACCTCATGGCAATCAGAGTCGCTCAAGCGACAGAAAAGAGACGCGGAGCAAGCAAGCGGAATGCGGGCTCTTGAACCGTTCGAAGTGATTCCCGAGAGCGGTGAGCACGAGCACCAGCAACATCCCGAGCCGGATGCGTATGAGTGGGCGGAACCGCAACCGCTCCCGACAGAGTTACTCAAAGTTGAAGCCTTCGAACCGACTCTGCTGCCGGAGTCGTTCCGAGAATGGAATGAAGACATCGCAGAGCGGATGCAATGTCCGATCGACTTCCCGGCGGTCGCCTCAATGATCGTGCTCGCTGGCATAGTCGGTCGGAAGGTCGGCATACGACCGAAGCGGCATGATGATTGGCTCGTCATACCGAACTTGTGGGGAGCTGTCATCGGTAGGCCGGGCATTATGAAGACGCCCGCGCTCAATGAGCCGCTCAACGTGCCAAAGCGATTGGAGATCGCGGCAAAGCAAGCCTTCGATCGACAACGCAATGAGCGTGAGACGTTGCTGCTAGTGGCTGGAGCGACTCGTAAGAGCCGCGAAGACGACCTCAAGAAGGTCGCGAGGGCCGACGCCCAGAAAGCCAAGCAAATCGCGGCGGAGATCATCGCACTCAAAGACGTACCGGAACCCGTGCGACGGCGGTATCTCGTCAACGATGGCACCGTCGAGAAGCTCGGCGAAATCCTCAATCAGAACCCGAACGGAGTCACGATCTTCCGTGATGAGCTGACGGGCTTGTTGAGGTCGCTCGACAAAGAGGGACAAGAGGGAGCACGGGGGTTCTACTTGACCGCATGGAACGGCGACTCGCGCTACACCTATGACCGTATCGGACGCGGCACGCTCGACATCGCGGCGGCTTGTGTGTCGCTGATAGGCGGCATTCAACCGGGACCGCTCGGCGAATATCTCCGCGCTGCTGTCAAAGGCGGTGCGGGCGACGATGGATTGCTGCAACGCTTTCAGTTGATGGTTTGGCCGGAGACGTCGAAGTCGTGGCGCAACGTCGATCGGTTTCCTAATTCGGCAGCGAAGCAACGCGCCTATGAGACTTATGAGCGGCTCGATGCACTCGATGTTGCAGGCATCGGGACGGAGCTGGCGGAGTCTGACTCGCAACCGTTCTTGAAGTTCGATAGCGATGCTCAAGACGTATTCGATGAATGGCGCGAGAAGCTCGAACTGCGACTGCGATCGGACGGCGAACATCCGGCGGTTGAATCGCACTTGAGCAAGTATCGGTCGCTCGTGCCGAGTCTCGCGCTGCTGATTCATCTCGCGGATGAGCCTGATGGCGGGCCGGTCTCTGCAACGGCAACGCTCAAGGCGGTTGCATGGGCGAGCTATCTCGAAAGCCATGCGCGACGCATCTACGGAGCGGTTTCGCATCGAGCATCAGCCGGAGCAAAGGCACTGGCGAGCAAGCTGCTGAAGGGTGAGTTGTCGGCATCGTTCGCGCTGCGTGATGTGTACCGCAACGGCTGGACGCATCTCGGCACTCGTGAGGAAGCAGAGGAAGCGGTCAACGTGCTGCTCGACCTCGATTGGCTGCGTGAAGTCCGCGAGCCGCAAGAGGTCGGGAGGACTCCGACGCGGTACGTCCTCAATCCGAAGACGGCGGCAATGGCTCCCGGCAAGCACTGACAGAACCGCCAAAAAGGCCATCTGTCAGTTTTGTCGGTTCGGTCTTAGGGGCTTTCTCAGTTTGAGAGCCCCAACGGCTCGTCAATTCAATGTTGACCAATAGACAACACAACTTACGATCGGGCGCATGAAGACGAAATCTATCTCCGATCAACTGCGGCAGTTCGTGTTGACTGCCGATCAATCACAAAGGCAACTCGCGATTGCCGCCGAGATCGACCCGGCACTGCTCTGCCGGTTTCTGAAAGGCACTAGCCAATTGAGTTCTGGCAGCCTTGATCGACTCGCTGATGCACTCGGCGTGCAACTGGTCGCGATTCAGCCGACCGCGAAGACAACAAGCAAGAAGTCCGCTCAGAAGCGGCGGAAGGAATAGTTACATGGCATCCATCACGAAGCTCGGCAAAGGCAAGCAACCGCCCCGAGCGATCGACTTCGTTGATCCTGCAACCGGCAAACGCAATCGCGTCCGATTGGGAGTCGTCACCTATGACGCTGCACAACAAGCGGCATTGAGAATTGAAAAGCTCGTTAGCGCAAAGGGGCTCAATCAAGCGATTGATTCTGAGACGGTCATCTGGCTCAAAGGCATTGCCGACGACATTCATGAGCGGCTTGCGCGGTTCGGTTTGTGTGAAGCACGGCAGCCGGTCGCGAAAGCTCCGACACTTGCAACATGGTTGAAGACCTTTTTGGAGCAGCGAAAGCACTCGCTTAAGCCTGCAAGCGTTGATCGTTTGCGACAGACTGGAGATCGTCTTCGTACCCACTTCGGGAGCGAGCGTGATATCAGCACCATCACAGCGGCGGACGCGGCAGCATGGCGGGCCAGCATGGCGGCAGAAGGACTCAGTGAAGCGACGATTCGACTGCATTGCCGGAATGCGAAAACGATCTTCAACGAAGCGATCGACCAAGAGCACATTGCCAAGAGTCCCTACGCAAAGCTGAAGAGTTCATCTATCGCTGCGGAACGGGATCGTTATGTGACGCCTGAAGAAACTCGGCAGCTACTTGATGCCGCTCCAAACCTTCAATGGCGGCTCTT
>CAZNMS010000644.1:0-4434 GCA_964573505.1 uncultured Planctomycetaceae bacterium
GAAAGGCGACTCTCGGTTGCGGCTTCGCCGCGTCGGTTCACTGGCAGTGTCAGAGTTACTACCCGTCGCACTGCGGAAGGCAATCAATCATCCGAGCGACATCGCTGTCGCACGCGGTTTGACTTCGGTCTTTAGGCGGCCTCGTTCATGCGCTCCGAAGAACGGGTCAACGACCAGCGGTTCTTCGTTGCGAGCGGGATTCACTGCGTCATCAAGCACGGCGCCAAAGGCTTCCGGTAGCGGGATGAGCGACTGCAATCCCGAGCGGTCAGTGCCCGCGAGAATGCGTTGATTGCCGACTTGCAGCAGATGCACGAAGCACTGCCCGCCGATCCGCGTTGATTCGAGCAGTCGCAACTCGCCGCCTCTCACAGGCAGCACGCCTTGAGCTTTCTGCAACCACTTGCGGCCGTACCACAACGAACCCGCGCAGGCTGCGAGCACAATCACCGTCCCGAATGCCATCTTGAAGAGCACGGAACTCAAGCTCGGCCCGTTGTTCCAATTGGGCTGCTGATAATTGACCTTGCGACCATTCGGCGCAGCTTCGACCGACTTCTCGTCAGAAGCCGGAGCAGTGTTCTCGGTCAGCGATGTCGGCGGAGTCCCTGCCGAACGCGAGCGAGCAGGCAGTGGCCGCGTATTGGGAGCGATGTCGTCAGCGAAAGATGCCGTCGCGAATACAAGCACCAGCAAGCAGGCGCAAAGTGAGCGGAGCATGGCGTCCTTTCCATGCGAGGATGCAATTTGAATTGCAGAGGCGGGGGAGAGCTTGCAGCAAGAACTGCCGCGAGACGTACAGACCTGAAATGCAGGATTTCAAATCTGTGATCGAAGTGGAGAGGCCCGCCGCAAGAACGCGGCGGGGGAGAGATTCTGCGAGTCCGTTTGCCCGGTCGATTACCGAACGGGTTGCACGATTTCTTTGATGCGAATGGCGAAGCAGTCATCGACGACGACCACTTCACCGGCGGCGACTTTCACGCCCTGAATGACGAGATCAACCGGCTCGACAATCTGTCGATTGAGTTCAATGACCGCTCCGGCCCCGAGCTTCAGGATTTCGCCGACCGACATCACGGTGCGTCCCAGAATGGCTTCGGCTTCAAACTTCACTTCTGTCAGATGATCCAATGAGGGAGCGCCTTCCGCTGATTGGCCGCGAGCCAACTCGGGGAAATCAACTGCCTTAACCTCAGTGGACGGTCCTGACGGGCCCTTCGCTTTCGCCATGACTCAGCCTTTCACCAAAGAATCTACTTGCAAGGCTTGCCGCGTTCCGACTCGGCCCGGCCAGCCTAAAAAGGCACACTCGTCGGCTACCGTCACGTTTAACGGTGAGTCGACCTTTTGATCCAACACCAGCACATCGCCGGGGGCGAGTGCTTTTAATTGCAGGGAGTTGAGCTCGATCATGCCCAGTCTCACGGTCACTCGTGCGGGCATGTCGTTGACGAGCCCCTCCAACATATGTCGCTCGGTCTTCGTCTGAGTGATCCGTTGCTCGTCTTCGAACGACTGGAACAAACCCAACACGATCTCGTAAGGCACGACCCACAACCATGGCTCGATGCCGAACGCTCCTTTGAACTGATATCGCACAACGATCGCCGACTCTTCCGGCTGAATGACGCGCTGTCGCTTCAGCACCGGCTCTTCGCCTTTGAGCTGAATGTGACCGGCATTCCCGCCCGGCCAGTTCTCGCGAATCGCTCGCACGACATAGTCGATGAAGAACTTCAGCACGTTCATCGACGCCGGCGAGAGTTCCCCGTCATCGGGCAGCTTCGTCGGGGTATCGCCCAGCATCGCGTCAATCAGCAGCTTTGCGAACGGCCGCTTCATGATCATCAGCGTGTCGCGTTCCTCACGAACGAACGCCACTCGAAAACCGATGCTCGATGCATGCAGCGTCGGGAACAGAACATTCCAACGAGCCGTATCAATTGCCTCGATTGACGCCTTCATCCGAAAGTCGAGCGGGAAGTACCGATCAACCATTTCGTCGACGCTGCCCGCGCTCGCCTTCATCCATTCGAGCAGCCGCTCTTCCTCATCACTCGCGAGGCGCTGCGGCTTCTTGAAATCATGCAACTCCATCGACATGACTCTTGCTCCTGTCACTCGTTCCATTGCAGCTCGACGACAGACGCTTCTTCGTCTTGCCGCTCGCTCTGCGAAGCCCTTCCGACTGCGACTTTCGCCGAATCGTTTTCGTTATTCGATGTGCCATTCATCGAACAGCACATCCTTAATGCGCCGCACTCCGTCGGTCGCCAAGATCTGATTGAACTGGTCTTGAATCTCGCGCTTCAGCCGGTTGATCCCGACTTTCCCATTCACATCGTCAATGGATTTGTCGGCCACCAACGTTGTCATTCGATCCTTCAGCATCGGCTCTTTTCGAGCGACCTGAGCTTTGACCTTTGCGTGATCCGCCGGATCAACCACTAACACAATTTCGAGCTGCAAGTACTTCGTCAGCGACGGGTCATGCAGATTGAAAACCATTCGCGGGAAGTCGACGTATCCCTCTTCTGCTCTCGGATCCTTTGGCGCCGCCGGACCGTGTCCGCCATGAGCATCAGCCGCATGAGCATCGCCGTGACCGGCATCTGCTGCTGCGTGTTCGCCGCCTTCGCCGTGCCCGGCCTCAGCAGCATGTTCGCCGCCTTCCCCCGTTACCGGCGTCGTCGGCTTATCAAGACCGAGCAGCTTCGGCAGAGCAACTCCCGCCGCCGCTCCGAGCACTGCCAGCACGCCAAAAATGATGATCTTCTTTGTGTTCATTGAGACGTCTCGTTCTGAGCAAGGATGAGTTCGCCGTCTGTCGTCGCTCGGTTCGCTGTAACACAACCGAGCTGCGTCTGTCCGATCCCGCGACCGCCTATCAAGGGAGACTCTGACGAGCGCTCCGCCCGATGTTCGGTCGCCGGAAGGGCGGCTCAGTTTGCCAACTGACCGACCGAGGGCAAGCGCGAAGCTGCGAGCGCAGCCTTGCTCACAATCAGGATCGACCAGTTTGGCAGCTCGACTTTAACGATCCTGACGATTTCGCGATTTGGGCAAGCTAAGCCAGTCACATGAGGCGGCAGGAATTGGCAACCTATTCGTCGGAAGTTGTTGCCGCAGCGAGCTTTTCTGCCGGTCGAAACCAAATCGTCTCAAGCCGCCCGCCTCGCTCGATGAGCAGCTCAACCGGCTCTTTCGCAGCGGAAAGAAGCTCAAGAATCGCGGCATCAGTTAGCTCGCTCGTCGACGCTGCGACTTTCCGAGTCGCACTCCTGCCGACTTCGAGCACTCGATCGCCGACTTGCAGCTTCGCTCGATGTGCCGGCGAGTGATTGATGATCTCGCGCACGATCGCGGTCCCCGGTTCGGGATCGTCGCGTTTGAACGCGATCCCGACCCGCACTGACTCACCGGCGAGAGTGACTTTGAGCGATTCGGTCTTCTCACCTCGCCGCACCTTGATCGCGACTTCGCGCGGCGCTGTCAGGACGAGCGTCCCGAACTCAGCACCCTTTGTGAGCACCACTTCGTTGAACTCAAGCAACTCATCTCCGACGAGCAACCCGCCTTGCTCTGCGGGACTTTCAGCAACAACTCGCGAGAGCTTGATGACGTCCTGCGTCTCCGTCTGCGGTTCAAAGAAGACGCCGAGTCGCGTCGGCGGCGCAGTCGGTGCCCGCGACGGCAAGCCGCTCTTCGCGAGCGTATTCATCTCCGCTAACTCCGCTCGCGAGCCTTCGCGAAACGTCGGTAGCGAGTTCGCATTCGCGGCCTCAATCGTGAGCCGCAGCAGAAACTCCGTCGCGATGCGCAGCCCTTTGACGTTGATGCGTTCAGAGTCATCGGTCGGTCGGTGATAATCCTCGTGCTTACCGGTATGCAGCATGACGCTCGGAACGCCGCGTTCGAAGAAGGGCCAATGATCGCTTTCGCCGATGTAACGCAGATTGAAGTCGAGCTTCTGCCCCAGCGCATTCTGCTGAGTGATCCATCGCCGCAATCCGGTCCCCGTGCGCCAGCCGGTAATTTCAATTCCAGTCGGCCCGAGCCGTCCGACCATATCGGCATGCATCGCAAGTTTGAGTCGGTCGAGCGGTCTCAATGGATTCGCGACAAAGTGCCGCGAGCCGAGCAACCCTTTCTCTTCTGCGTCCCAGAACGCGAACAGCACCGTTCGTCGCAGCGGCAACTTGCTGTCCGACAACGCCTCAATGAGTTCGAGCAAGGCTGCCGTTCCGCTCGCGTTGTCGTCGGCCCCGTTATGCACGAACCCAATCGGGCCGCGACTGTTATTCGGGGCGCCGAACCCAACGTGATCGTAGTGGCCGCCGACGAGCACCCATTCGTCCTTAAGCGTCTCATCAGATCCCGGCAGCGCACCGAGAATGTTGCGCATGTTGCCGTTGAAGTACTGAAACCAGT
>CAZNMS010000645.1:0-4433 GCA_964573505.1 uncultured Planctomycetaceae bacterium
CGTTGAATTCGCCGTCACGAGAGATCTCGCAGTCTCGTTTTCATACCACCCAACGCGCTTCGGACATTGGGCTCTGCCTCAGAGCAGTTCGCGCTGTTTCTTTGCCTGAGAACTCATTCTCAAGCCCGCTTGTCGATCGAATCTCCGACGCGCCTGTGCCACTCTTATTACCCCCTCCCTGACATCGAGCCGCTTCATGTTTGCGACCTTCGAACATACCGCTGACTTAGGACTGCAAGCTTCCGCATCGTCGCTCAACGAACTCTTCGTCGAAGCGGCGAAAGGCTTGATGAGCATGCTCGTTGATCGGCCCGAAAACATTGAGTCGCGCCACGAACGCAAGTTCGAGATCTCGTCGACCGAACTCGATTACTTGTTCTTCGACTGGCTGAGCGAGCTGCTGTTTGCCTTCGAATCTGATGGATGGCTCGGTGCCGAGTTTCAGGTGAGCGTTGAAGGGACTCAGCTCACAGCGACGATGAAGGGCGAGCGAATGGACCGTGCTCGTCATCAACCGGGACACGAAGTGAAAGCCATCACCTATCACGACTTGAAAGTCCGCGAAGATCGCGACGGCAATTGGTCTGCGGAAGTCATCGTCGACATCTAAGGCCGATTCCCGCCGCCGATGCGCCATTAAGACTCGCAAGAAATCTCGAAATTGCCCGCATTTGCAGGCACTCATGCTTGCTGAGGCTGCTTGTGGGGTCGGTAGAGCTGACCTATCTTGCCCGCCCGCTCAGGGGCTTTTCGGCCTCAGAAATTTGAGCCGGGAACGAGTTAAGCCCGCCTGCCCATTGCGGTTTCAAGGTGAGGAACTCGGATCCTCTTCGACGTTAGCTCGACATATCGGAGTTCGAGTCTTCGTCACATCAAGGTCGGACCGGAGTCTGACTTTCTCTAAGCAGGAGTTTGTTGAAATGGCGGCTGCATCGAAGCCACTGGCTTACAAAGTGAAGGACATGGGACTGGCGGACTTCGGCCGCAAAGAAATCGAGATGGCCGAAAAGGAAATGCCGGGCCTGATGGCGCTGCGGTCGAAGTACGGCAAGGATCAGCCGCTGAAGGGAGCACGCATTGCCGGCTGCCTCCACATGACGATCCAAACGGCCGTCTTGATGGAAACGTTGATCGCTCTCGGCGCGACCGTGCGCTGGTCGAGCTGTAACATTTTCTCCACTCAGGATCATGCGGCTGCTGGCGTCGCTGCGGCAGGCATCCCGGTCTTCGCTTGGAAGGGCGAATCGAACGAGGAGTTCGATTGGTGCATCGAGCAGACCATTTTTTGGGAAGACGGTCAGCCGCTCAACATGATCCTCGACGATGGCGGCGACCTCACCGCGATGATCATCAACAAGTACCCGCAACTCATCGGCGGGATTAAGGGCATCACCGAAGAGACAACGACGGGCGTAAATCGTCTCTATGCCCTGCAACGCGAAGGCAAGCTGCCTCTGCCCTGCATCAACGTCAACGACTCGGTGACGAAGAGCAAGTTCGACAATCTCTATGGCTGCCGCGAATCGCTCGCGGACGGCATCAAGCGAGCGACTGACGTGATGGTCGCGGGCAAAGTGGTTGTCGTTTGCGGCTATGGCGATGTCGGCAAGGGTTGCGCGGATGCGATGAAGGGACTCGGCGCGCGAGTCATCATCACCGAAGTCGATCCGATCTGTGCTCTGCAAGCGGCGATGGAGGGCTATCAAGTCACAACGCTCGAAGAAGCGGCGTCAGTGGGCGACATCTTCGTGACAGCGACTGGCTGCTTCGACGTCATCACTGGCAAGCATCTCGACGCGATGAAGAGCGACGTCATCGTCTGCAACATCGGTCACTTCGATGCCGAGATCGACGTTGCCTACTTGAAGAATCGCGGCGACATCCGCCGAGTCCGCATTAAGGACGAGTCGATCGTCGGCGGTCCGGTCGACAAGTTCGTTTATCCCGACGGCAAAGCGATCTTCGTGCTCGCCGAAGGCCGACTGGTGAATCTCGGCTGTGCGACGGGCCATCCGTCGTTCGTGATGTCGAACAGCTTCACGAATCAGACGATTGGTCAGATCGCCTTGTGGAATCCGACTTACATGGGCTTCACGAAGGATTCATTCCCGATCGGCGTTCACATGCTGCCGAAGCGACTGGACGAAGAAGTCGCCCGCCTGCACCTCGACAAGCTCGGCGTGAAGCTGACAAAGCTCAGTCAGGCTCAAGCTGACTACTTGAACGTGAAGGTCGATGGCCCCTTTAAGCCGGACCACTATCGCTACTAAGCAAGCCGTCGATCGAGATTTCAGCGAGGCTCCGCATTCGCCCTATGGTCGCCTTTCGCTCCGCGAAAGAGCGTCTCTAGGGCGTTCTCGTGCGCACGAACTTCGAGTGAAGTCTTGACGTTTGAAGACGCACTTTCGCGGAGCGAAAGGCGACCACAAAAACGTGACTCGGAAAGTCAAACCTCAAACTGTCGAGATTCCATCTCGATCAGAATCGGTCACAAGAACTCGAACGAGGGCCGCCATCAGGCGGCCCTCCGTTCGTAGTCCTGCCATCAGGCAGATTCTTACCTCACTCGGCACAGCCGCATCCGATAGTCGCCTTTCGCTCCGCGAAAGGAAGCTTTTGCGGAGCAAGAGCCGACAATCCCTTTCGCAGAGCGAAAAGCGGCCTGGTTCAAATCGGGGCTCTTGATGGTAGCAGGCGCGCACGGGGGCGCAGTTTATGAGGGGGAGTTGCATTCCCTCAGCGTGACTCAGGCGGGGAGCGGACTGGCGCTGGTCAAGTCGTCGAGCCAGTGGCTCTCGCGTTCGCCGGTTAGCAGTTCGCGCGGGCTGCGGCCGACTCGTTCGGGACGCTCGCTGCGCGGGAACCGATGATGGTTCAGGTAAAAGCGCAGCAGCTCTAAGTAGTCGTTGCTCAAGTGTCGCCGCAGGAAGAAGTAGTGTCGCAACCGGCTGTTGAGATTCTCGACCACCGAACTGGCTCGCACCGTGTTGCTGGTGACTTTCGTCACCGCTTGATGCAGCTCGTAGAACTTCGATCCCAGACGCTTGCGCAGCGCCGCTTCGGCTTGCCAGTCGCTCGGCGTGCGCGGTTCTGAAACGAGCAACAACTCGCGAACGATTGCTTCGCTCACTTCATGCTCCTCGGCGATCGCGCTGAGTGATTGGTCTACCTCAGACGCAAACGCCAGCAGAGTGTCGCGTTGATTACACAGCGCCTTGAGCAATGGTCCGAGGCGATGTGGACAACTCGGAACGAGCCGTTCTAACTCGCTCATCAGGAAGTCGAACAACCCTTGCCGCACCGGCAACGGCGGGCCGATCACCGTGAGCACATCATGGCTCAGCCAACTCGCCAACAGCGCCACATCATCAGCGAGTTGAATCGCCTTTGCGGCAGCCGTTCGCGCGAGCGTGAGTTGCTTCGAGTGCTTGTGGCCTTGTCCCTTCTTCTTCGCCTTGAGCATGCGGCGTTCTTGTTGATCGCACTTGGTAATGGCTCCGTAGGCTCGGTTCTCCAAGTAAGAGACGACCTGCCCGGCTTCGCGCTGTGTATGAAAAACGTCACCTCGACACGACAAGCCCGGACATGCCAACTCTTGACCGGCTCTCAAACCTCGCCCGCCATCCGCGATGGTGGCCTCCGGTTGCCAACTGCGATCCTTGAGTTCCAACAACCGCACGCCCCAAGTCTCCGCATCGCGATGATCTTCGAGACTCAGCAAGTAGCAGTACGTCGAATCGACATCGCATCCCACGAGCACCGGTCGCGAGTTCTGAAAGATCTCGTCATGAGCCCCGATCCTCACGCGCCACAAATCTTCCTGAGCATTGAGCAGTCGAGCTCGCTCCGTCGCTTGTCGAGCAATGTTATGGATGGTGCCAATTGACACCGTGATGCCGAGCACGTCCTGTAGGAATTCCTTCACACCTCTGTAACAACTGTGACAATAGAGTAGCAGCCCCAAGACGGAGCGTCTGATGAGCCGAGGCGTGACAGCGATTTGAAAGAACACGCGGTCGTCGCCGGTGGTCTTGAGATCGGTGCCCGGTTCATCAAACGCCTGATCGATTGCGTCGCGAGCCCGCGTGACCTGAGCGGCAACAAACTTGCGACTGACCCCTTCCTCGCGAGCGACCTGAGCCGCCGACTTCTTCCGCTCCAAGACCTCAACGGCAATGTCACGTCGAGCCAGCGGTTCCAACCCCCGAGCCCGCCCGCTCACCGACTCCCACTTCGTCTCCGAACCGATAATGTCCGACATGTCTGTTTCCTCCTTGAAACTGCGACAGGACTGTGAACCCCGTCAAAGTCTGGAGGAAACAGACATTCTTGACGCCCCCAACTCAGCCTCAGTTGCTACCCGGGTCTGAACCAGGCCAAAAAGCGTTGGCCATTTTCGGCCGCGGCGACTGACCGTCGTCTATGCCGCCATC
>CAZNMS010000646.1:0-4421 GCA_964573505.1 uncultured Planctomycetaceae bacterium
TCCGCAACTCCCCGCCGAGTCGCGGAGCGACTCGGCCACAAATCTGAACCATGCCAAAAACTGCCTCTGAGCGACGAGATGTAGAATGGACATCTTGTCCGTCCGGTCGGGCGAGAGCGGCTCGAATTCAGTGCGGACGGACAAGATGTCGGTCCTACAAAACTTGACACAGGCATCACGCTCCTCGGACTCAAGTGCCCCAGTGACTGGCCGCCTGACCTCAGCGCGTTCAAGGGCTTCCTTGACACTCTTGATGCAACGACTGTAATCGCTCCCGCATGGGGGAAGCCGGACGGGTCGAACGGTCGCGCTTCCTCTGATCCGCCGAACTGAGGGCGTGCTCGCCTATGTTTGGGAAACTGATTCGGTTGTAGCGAGGGGTCGCGAAAGCCGAGTCGTCAGTTGCAGGCGGAGTTATTGGGCTGCTGACTTGCCGGTTGGGTTCAAACGGGCAAGCGGTCGATAGAGAGTCGGGAGCGGTGTTTTGGGGCCGCTTCTCACAATTTCGTCGGTTGGATCGACAGCACGGCGCAGGCTGGTTCGTCGAATTGCGATCAGGGTGACGCAATGGCCGGAGGCCCCAATCTCAGTCGCATTGTCATTACCGGAGTGGGGACAGTGGCTCCCATTGGCGTCGGCAAAGACGCCTTTTGGAAGAGCCTCTCGTCGGGCCAGTCCGGCATTGGGCATTTGCATGCTGTCCCGCCAGAAGGCTTCCCGTCGAAGCTCGCTGCGGAAGTGCATGATTTCGACCCGTCGCTGATTTATTGCCGCAAAGCACTGAAGGTGATGTCCCGCGATACCGCGCTGGGAGTCGCTGCTGCATCACTCGCGATGAAGGATGCTGGGCTCGGCAAAGGCTTGATCGACCCGGAACGACTCGGCGTGAGCTACGGCTGCGGGCGCATCTCGTCGACTCCCGACGACCTCTTCGCTGCCGCGACGGCGAGCCTCAACGAGAAGCAACGCTTCGCCTTCGAACGCTTCGGCGAAGAAGCTCTTGAGAAGATTGCGCCTTTGTGGTTCATCAAGAAGCTGCCGAACATGCCCGCCTGCCATATCTCGATCGAGCACGATGCGCGCGGTCCCAACAACACGATCACATCCCGCGACGCATCCGGTCTGCAAGCAGTGGCAGAAGGCGTCAACGTCATTCAACGAGACGCGGCGGATGTGATGATCGTCGGAGCGTGCAGTTCGAACATTCATCCGGTCGACATCACGAAGTTCCATCTCTTCGAGAGCTTGTCGCGCCGCGAAGATGATCCTCAAGGAGCCTGCCGACCGTTCGACGTGACGCGCGACGGCACGGTTGTCGGTGAAGGCGGAGCGGCCTTCGTGCTTGAAAGTCTCGATCACGCGCTGCGACGCGGAGCACCGATCTACTGCGAAGTGCTCGCCGTCGGGCAAGGCTGCGACGGCACCGGATGGCATAACGGATCCGGCGGACGCGGGGTCGCTCGGGCCGTGCAAGCTGCGATGAAGAAAGCCGGAATCGGGCCGTCAGAGATCGGTCACATCAACGCGCAAGGGAAGAGCACGCAGCGCGACGATCTCGTTGAAGCTCGCGGCTATCACTGGGGAATGGGCGAAGCCGCGCTGCGCATCCCGGTGACGGCCATGAAGAGCTACTTCGGCAACTGCGACGCCGGAGCAGGAGCGGTTGAACTCGCCGGATCCGTGCTCGCCCTGCAACACAAACTGCTGCCGCGAACGCTCAATTACCGGATCCCCGACCCGCGCTGTCAGCTCAACGTCGTGCATGACGAACCGCTCGAACTGCGAAACCTCACGGCCATGTCCGTGAACCGAACGTCAATCGGTCAAAGCGTCGCCGCGATCATCCGCGCGATCTGATTCGACACTGCGCCTTCGCGATCGCGTAGCCGAAATCGTCAGATTTCGGACGGCTGAAATGCCTGAAATCTCACGATTTCAGCTACACAGTGTGATGTAGCACAAACGCCGCTTCGAGCAGGTCATTGCTTCGCACGTCTCAGTCGCGGAGCGACTGAGCTACGTAGGCAAGTCGCTTCGAGACTCGCATCCCCGCGTTTCCGTTGCCTCGAACAGCGTTCGGCTCCGTCCGCGTCATCCGACAGCAACCTTGAATATTGAGTGTCGACCACTCAATTTTCAGGGTAAGAAAAATTCCTCATTCAGCTGTAACGGGGTGTCAAAGACCAATTCTGCGGCACCGAAGACGCTCGTGTCTTCATGCTGTTTCAAAAGACGTAAGGGACAAGAAGGACCTAAAGAGCGAGGGGCGGCCAAGAGACAAGATCGCCCGAAGCGCATTAGTTGTTGCTCGATGGCTCGGTTCGTACCGTCCGCCGCATGAGCACACGATGTCGAATTACCCCTCACGGACGGTTGTTGTTGGAGCTTGCTGGCGACAGCGCTTCTTCAAATTCCGAAACTTCTCTCAGTCCCGATGTTCTCGCCAAATGGCAGGCGGCGTTTGAAGAGTCGAACGCAGATGGCTTGCTCGCACTGGCTGAGCCGGGCGTCAAAGCGGTGCTGCCGAGCGATCTCGTTTATTGGAAAGAGTTCGCTCAACAAGTGCTGCATGCGGTCGCGGCGCTCGATGAAGAGCAGCTTGCTGTCGCGAAGACGGCGGGGCTCGCGCATGTCATAAAAATTCCTGACGACCTGCAGCGCGCGGTGCTCGTTGCCGACGCACCGCCGATGACGGGGCTCGAGTATCTGACCTCGGAGTTACTCGCGACGTTGTGGGGCGAAGTCGCAGCGTTGATTGATGAGCGAGCGGCGGAAACGGACGGCGGCATTGCGGCGTTCTTGCGAATCATGAACCCCGCGCTGCATCAACTCGGGCGAGTCACGTTTCATTTGGCCGAGAACAAAAAGGATCCCGCGCGGCCGTTTGCGTTCTTAGCAACGTACTCGCACAAGCTGTCAGCGAAGGCTCAAGTGCAGCATCTGCCACTCGGGCAAGCGTTGAAGCAGTACGCCGGTGAGCGCGATCAAGCGAAGCTCGCCGAGTTGCTGACTCCGGTGCGTGAAGCGTCGAACGTCAGCACGGTCACGCGCGAGTTGCTTAGCTCGCGCGGGCTCTTTCAGCCGCAAGCATGGAGCATCGAGCAAGCCTATGCCTTCTTGCGCGAAGTGCCGCTGATGGAGCAAAGCGGGCTCGTCGTGCGCGTGCCGAATTGGTGGCGCCCGCGCAATCCGACGAGACCTCAAGTGCGAGTGGCGATCGGAAAGAAACAGAGTGCTCTCGGGCTCAACGCGATGCTCGACTTCTCGGTCGATCTCGCGATCGACGGCGAGCCGCTCTCGGATGCCGAACGCAAGCAACTGCTCAAGGCAGCGGACGGACTCGTGCTGCTCAAAGGCAAGTGGGTTGAGGTCGATCACGAGAAACTCAAAGCCGCCCTCGCGCAGTGGAACGAACTGCAAGAACAGCATGCAGACGGCATCGACTTCCTCTCGGGCATGCGTCTGCTGGCGGGCACTCCGCTCGATAAGAGCGAAGTGAAGCTCGAGGGCACCGCCGATTGGTCATTGGTCACCGCCGGCGATTGGCTGCGAGAGATGCTTGAGCAGATTCGCGATCCGAGCGGCATCAAAGGCTGCGAGCCGGGCGTCGGCCTGCAAGCGACGTTGCGTCCTTATCAAGCGGACGGCGTGCGCTGGATGTGGTTCATGCTCAAGCTCGGACTCGGAGCCTGTCTGGCCGACGATATGGGTTTGGGGAAGA
This sequence comes from uncultured Planctomycetaceae bacterium, assembly GCA_964573505.1. Classification (GTDB taxonomy): domain Bacteria; phylum Planctomycetota; class Planctomycetia; order Planctomycetales; family Planctomycetaceae; genus AM-0621. The sequence continues at coordinate 3,722 of CAZNMS010000646.1, forward strand.
CGATTCAGGTCATTGATTTGATGCTGCGGTTGAGGGACGACGCAGCGAAGCAATCGCCGACGCCGTCGTTGCTCGTCGTCCCCGCTTCGCTGATCGGCAACTGGAAGCAGGAACTCACGAAGTTCGCGCCGCAGTTAAAGGTCGTGCTGGCGCATCGCTCTGAGTGCGATGCAGCAACGCTCGATCGACTGGCGAAGAATCCTCAAAAGGAACTCGCGGACGCAGACATCGTGATCACGACTTACACACTGGTCCGCAAAGCCGAGTGGCTCAGCAAGGTGAAGTGGCGACTCGTCGTGCTCGATGAAGCGCAAGCGATTAAGTCAACGGGCTCTGCTCAATCAAAGGCCGTTAAGAAACTGTCCGCATCCGGTCGCATCGCGCTGACGGGAACTCCGGTCGAGAATCAACTCGGCGATTTGTGGTCGCTGTTTGACTTCTGTTGTCCGGGCTTATTGGGCTCGGCCAATGAGTTCGCGAGCTTCGTGAAGAAGCTCGACAAGCGGCAGACGTCGAATGCGTATGGCTCACTGCGCCGGCTCGTGAAGCCCTACATAATGCGGCGAATGAAGACCGACCCGAGCATCGTGCCGGACTTGCCGGAGAAGACCGAGATGCGAGCCGAGTGCGGACTCTCGAAGCAGCAAGCCGCGCTCTATGAGAAGGAAGTCAAAGACCTCGCGGACAAGCTCGAAGAGTT
>CAZNMS010000647.1:0-4410 GCA_964573505.1 uncultured Planctomycetaceae bacterium
TCGAGCCCGGCCTCCTCGCACAGGAAACCGCTGAGGCCATCGAACTCGAACGGCATCGACTATCACCACTCTTGGAAGAGATAAAATGCCGGTCTTCCGACGAAGCCCGTATCAAGGTCATTCAAGAACTCGAAAACAAACTTCAACGCTGGCGTATCCGATTGCAGGTCCACTCGGAACGACTCGGCTTCTGGCACAGATCCCTGCGAACGATCGGCGTCTCTGACTACGAGCTCCAGAATCTGGAAACGGCCGCTCGTGAAGCCAGCCAGCAAGAAATTAGAAATAAATATCGCACCACCAATATTAGGATCATCGTTTCGCCTGATGACATTTCGAGAAATTGCTGGAAACAAAAATTCGAACACTATTGCAGGCGGGTGCAATGGGCTCAGCAGTGCATCGAGTCACTGACCACAGAGCGAAATGGGATGTTGAAAACGACTCCTGACGCTTCTCAACTTACCGAATCTGGAGAATTGGAAGTCAGCACTTATGTGCGACTTCCCACTCAAGATGAAATCGCCGAGATACTCAACGCGCCGATCAGCACCGTTGACTCTGCCATTTCAAGGGCTCGTTCGGAACTCCGCAAACACTTACTGGCTGAACTGAGGCCGAATTAATCCTCATCAGACAAGCTTCGGGAATCGCAACACGAAATTCACACAAATCTTGAGAGTTGGACACTGTAATGCCGCAGGTTCGCGTCACTTCACCGTCTGAAAGAGAGTGGCTTCCGCCATTAATCACGACCGCCATGAATGGCGAATCGTCATTGTTGGCAGTTTCTGTGGCACGGACTCTCTCAGACATGTCTCAGCCCCGAGGAGCCGGATAAATGTCTGAGCTGCAATCCTCGCCGACTGTGCCCCCCGCTGTGCAACGAGCATTTGAACGCTTGTTGAAACTCGAAACGGGAATTGATCCGGCACTTATTGAACTACCGGAGAATCACGTGATTACGACGCCGTCAGTATCTGAAGAGCTGATGAGCCTACTTTGGCTTTGCGTCGAGGACTTACTGACCATTGATGACGAGAAGCGCCTCGACAGCCTTCTCATGGCGGAGCCGTCTGGGTTTCTGATCCTGAAGCGGTTAGCCCTACAGACAACCCTTGCAGATGATGATCTCGACGAGATTGATACTCATCCCGTCACAAATGCAATCCCAATGCCGAAAGCCGCTCAGTCACACTGCGGACTGATTGTGTTCCGAACCAGCTCTGGCCTACGAACGCAAAGACGCTCAGGGGCGGCGGTGCGACCAGATTTAATGCAGGCTCGATCACAAGGCGAACGAGTCACGTTGATTGAGGACGAGCAAGTCCTGTCAAATGGCATATTACAACTTCGGATCTCCGAGCACGGACCTACTCGTTTCGACGTGCGACTCACACTGACTTATCCGCCGTCAGATCTTCGAGACAAAGCATTCACGGCGTGTCTCTTTCGCGAGTCAGACAACCCAATCTTTGACCCACCTCTGCTCAGCGGATTGTTTGAAAACGGCGTCTGTCAATTCGCTCGCGTGCCGAATGGCAGATTTAAAATCACACTTCGAGCAGACAATCGAGAACTCGACAGTCTCGAATTTGCCCTTCAGGACACTACAGATCAGTCGGGATCTCACCAATCGGAGGGCACGCGATGAACTGCCCCCGCTGCCAAATGAAACTTCATGATCCCTCTCGCGCTGATTGCGAATATTGCGGACACGACATCTCGAGAAACGAGTTCCCCGGTTCGAAAGTTGACCAATCAACGCAATCTCGCGTTGTTCACTCCGAAGAATATTTCAATTCAAAGCCGAATTTCTCGGCGTCCGCATCGCATCAACCACTGCGTTTAGAAATCAATCCCGGCCACTGTGTTCCTAGGACCTGCGGCAGCATCAGCTTCCGCCTAAGCAATGCTGGATTAGAACCACTTGACGTTGTTGTGAGAATTATTCCACAGAAAGGGCTCTCCATAAATGGCCTACCGGAATTCCCACTCAAGGTGCCGTCTGATGGAAATTCCATTGAGAAAAGCATCACATTTCAAACCCCGACGGCAGGAAGTCCACTGATTGCGTTCTTTGTGGAGATCGAAAACTTTCCACCGGAGGAGCTTGAGCAGACGGTCGCCTTGCATATTCCAGTAAATCAGGCGCCGGCTCATGTTTCGGTGCGACTGGGGGATCAAGTAAAAGGTGACGAACTAAAAATCGACCGCAGCATTACCCACCTTAATTTCGGCGGCAGTACCGAAACGAAACTCAAAACAGACCACTGGTCCTCGCTGCCACTTCAACCGTCGGACGGACGCAAGCGATTCTTGGAAGCGCGTCCTGAGAACTCTCGTCGAACGGATCGACTGACACTCTCGATCAATGCTCCTTCGCGATGGAGGCGCGACGTTTGCTTACTGGCTGGTAACAAATTCTCGCTGGGTCGCAGCGACACGGCTGATATTCGGCTCCTGACGTCAAAAACCACAGATCCGACGGGCGAAATATCTCGACAGATTAGTCGCGATCACGCCGAGCTGCGCACCGAGTCCGAGAAATGGATTTGGCAAGATCGCTCCAGCAGAGGAACTGCCTACTGCGGAGAAATCTTTGGCACACAGGATCACACACCAGAAGCAAGCCGCCGGACCACTCCTCGACGAAACAGCTTTTACTTCGTCAACAACTTAGGACGTGACTCAATAATCGCCGTTGGAGCCCATCTTGAATTAGTCCCCGAGCGATTTGCGACGGAGAGTCCATTAGCTTGCTTCCGCCAATCCACACTACGGCAACTGGGAATCGAACTTCCAATCACAGAGCTACCGCGAACTGCAGTGCGTCTAGGTCGCACCGATGACCTCGCGGACATAGAAGAAATCGTCATTTTCCCGCTGGTCGCGGAAATTGGGCATCCTGAAGTATGCCCAATTCCATTGGCAGGACTTCCCGGGAGCGTCGCGAGGATCATCCATTTAGCCGGATGCTTTTGGATCGAATCCCTCAGCGCGACATATCCACTGGCAATTAATGGCGAACCGCTCGAATTACACCATCTCGCGCCAATGTATTCCGGCCAATTCTTAACCATTCACGATTACCAGATTACAGTGAAATACTTTACTCAGCACATCGCAAATAAATGTGAATGCCACCCATCATCTCCCACTCCTTGAACGACGACACAACAGAGCTAGTTTCCCCTGTTGCTTAGTTTCAATTATCTCACCTTGAGAGCCTGCTACTTATGACGCGCCCACGAATACAACCCGGTGATGACCTTTTCGGAGAACTTGAGCCGCCTACTCCGAATCTCAGCCGCCCAATTGCCGACGAACACGACGAACTCCAACCGCTGACTAACAACGCAGCGAAGTCGTTTGAGCGGGGAATTCGCGCAATTACTGTTTCAATTCTTATGGTCACATGGGCCGTTGCTGGGCTTGTACTTTGGCTCCCCATGCTTACGTCCGCAGTGTTGGGATTCGTGATCTCTGTTACCGGAGTGACAATGTCGAGCAAGAATGCGGCTGGGGCGGGAGACGCCCTGAACCGCGCTGTTCCCTTTTACTTTCAGGGATTTCGCAATTACTACGAGGCGGTCTACGTGAACTCCGCCAGTGGCTCGCAACCGGTGCGACATCGAATGAATCGGCGACGAATCACATTTCATGTCATTCGAACGGCGGTCTTCTGGGGCATCGTCATCGCGATCATCATTTGGAAACTCAATTAATCCGACAGTCAGAATTCCATAAGTCACGTACATCAACTTCGAACGATAGTCCAAGAGGCATAAAATGAGTAACAACGGTAGCTTCACAGCGATTGTAGAACGCCTTGATGGACAGAACCCAAAACGCACCCTGCCGGGCGGTAGTTCGTATCAAGAGGTCTTATTTGACCCTTCCGACAAGGAAGTTGTCAGTGAGGTACCAAGTCGCTTTCTCGGCTTTGGAAAATCAGAAGTCTATCGTTATGGAGTTCGGCTGCATCAACCGGTCAGGTTCATGTTTGGGCCGATCAATATCCGAAGCCGTTGCGACACAGAGGAACTAAGTGTCCGTGTCAAATATGAGATTACCGCATCCGCGGCGACCTCAGATTCAACGTCACCGAGGCGACTGATTGAGTTCATCGGGCGAAACACGCCAGAAAGCATCGAGGAAGCAGATGCTGTGCTTGAGGAATTGGTCGCTACGGCAATGCGGCAATTTCGCGAGGTTTTACCAAAGCAGCAATGTCTCCTAGCAGATTTTTCGGAGATTCGAACTAGGTGGGAACGCCATATAATAGAAGAAGTGCGAAAGAACTCCGGACTGCGAATAAGCGTAACATTGGACGGCGGACCAGAATTGGTGCGCACTATTGACGTTCGTATCCGCGGATCGGTCAAAGTGGAAGGTTATAGCTCCTCC
>CAZNMS010000648.1:0-4399 GCA_964573505.1 uncultured Planctomycetaceae bacterium
GCGTCGCGCCACACTGCGCAAGCCGACAAGAAATCGCGAACTAGTAGTACGACGCGGCGATGCCGCAGCTGATAGTCGCCTTTCGCTCCGCGAAAGGCAGCTTTTGCGGAGCAAGAGTCCCGAGAGAAAATCCCTTTCGCAGAGCGAAAGGCGACTATCAATGGCGTTTCCTGTTGCGCGTATGCCGACGACAAATCCAGAACGAGTAGTACGAAGGGTTGCCGACTCGACGAGCGCGAGGGCGCAGTCTACGAATCACTTGCTTGCTCACGCTCTTGTCGTCGAGGACCTGCGATGAAGATTGTTTGGCTCGTCTTGTGTCTTGCTCTTGTGATGTTTGCTGCGCCGGCATGTGCGAGTGAGTTGAATGTCAGCAGCATCAAGTCGCTTGATGAGTCGCGCGTGCGCGGCGGGTTGTGCGTTGTTGTCGGGCCGCTTGATTGGGCGATGTCGCTTGAGGTCATCGACGATGCCAACTTTGTCGTGCAGGTGCTCGCGAACGAAGCGAACGATGATGCTGTGATGGCGGCTCGCGAGCGGCTCTATCGACGCAAGCAGGCGGGACGAGTCACCGTCGAAGCTTGGCGCGGGGCTCGACTGCCTTATGCCGAGAACCTCGTTTCGTTGATCGTCACTCACTCAAAAGCGGATGCGAACGACGCGCGCACGACCGAGGCTTTGCGAGTGCTGCGGCCGGATGGCGAGTTGCTCATGCTCGACGGTGAGCAGTGGCAGCGGATGTCGAAGCCTCGACCGGCGGAGATGGATGAGTGGTCTCAGTGGCGGCACGGACCGGATCGCAATGCGGTCTCGAAAGATCGGCTCGTCGATGTGCCGCAGCATGTGCAATGGCTGCTGTCGTCGAGCGTTGTGCTGGAGGCCGCTGATATGGTCACAGCGCGCGGCCGCGTCTTCATTCAAGATCGCGACACGCTGCTCGCGCGAGATGCCTTCAACGGATTGCCTCTCTGGAAGGCCGAGCTTTATTCGCACAAGAAGCTCGGCATCGAAAAGCCGCCGGCGCTGATTGTTGCTCGGGATGATTTCGTCTTTGCTCTGATGAAGGACGGCACGTTTCGGGCGCTCGATGCCGCGACGGGAAAGCCGAAGCTCGAGTTCGCTGACGCCGGTACTCCGAACGCGGTCTTGTTGATGGAGAACGGCCTGCTCGTGCTGTCCGGCGAAGACGGCTTGAGGGCTTACGAGAGCACGACGGCAAAGCTCGTCTGGAAGCACTCGGCGAACGAGCCGCATACGGTCGTCGCGGGCGGGGGTAGGATTTATTACCTCGAAGGCAACGACAAGAAGGGCGCGGGCAGCGGTGATGTGTTGGCTCGCGATCTCAAGACGGGCGAGCTGTTGTGGCGACGCAGCTACGAATGGGCGCGACGAGCGGACCTTGCGAGCTACGGTGAAGGCAAGATCGTGTTTGAAGTGCGACGTCCCGCTCAGTGGCGCGAGTTGTGGTCGGACAAAGACCGCGAGAAGGCCGAGAAATTTCAGCTCGCAGTCATCGACGGCACGACGGGCGATGAAGACAAAAAACTGTTCGGCGTTGCGTCGTCCGCGCGGCACGGCGAGTTCTGCACGGCCTTTTGGCATCAAGGACAACTGCTGACCGAGGCGCGAACTTCAAAGGGGCTCGGCATCGCGCGCTACAACCCGAACGATCTCTCGAAGCCGGTCGATGTGTTTCAAGCGAACTTCGCGGGCGATCGAGGTTGGGGCCACTGCTACCCGCCGGTGCTGACCGAGCGGTTCTATATCAATGGGCAACTGCACTTCACGGACCTCAAAGGCAAAGAGCAGAAAGCGAATGTCATCACGCGCGGAGCGTGTCACATCTTGAGGTCGGGCTACGTCCCGGCGAACGGCTTGATCTACACCTTTCCGAAGCACTGCGTCTGCTTCCCGATGCTCAATGGAACGGCTTGCTTAGCTCCGGACAATGTCGCCTTTCGCTCCGCGAAAGAGCGTCTTCAAGAAGAGTCATCGCGCGAGGGAAGTGAGACTGACGAGGACGCAGAACGAAGACGCTCTTTCGTGGAGCGAAAGGCGACCATTGAGCGAAAGGCGACTCTTGAAAAAGGCCCGGCCTTCGGACTGGTCAAAGCGGACACCACTAAGGCCGCCGTCGGCGATGACTGGCCGATGTTTCGACATGACGAGTTCCGTTCGGGCGGTACTCATGCGGCGGCACCGACAAAGCTCGAAACACTCTGGACGGCAGACATCGCTGCGAGCGGGCCGTCGTACAAATCTGGGCTCGCGACCGAGTGGGTCGACAATCCGTGGACCGCAGGTCCGGTGAGTGCCCCGGTCATCGCGCGCGGAATGGTGTTCGTTGCACAATGCGATGCGCAGCGACTGGTCGCGCTCGACGGCGCGAGTGGCAAGCAACGCTGGCACGTCAACTTCGCAGGACGACTGGATGGACCGCCGACGCTCGAACAAGGACTCGCTCTGATCGGCTGCCGCGACGGTTGGGTTTATGCCTTACGAGCGACGGACGGAGTGCTCGTTTGGCGTCGGCGCATTGCCCCGGCAGATCGGCGGATCAGTACCTACGGGCAGATTGAAAGTGCGTGGCCGTGCTCGGGCAGCGTGCTTGTCAGTCGAGGTCTCGCGTATGTCAACGCGGGCCTGCATCCGAACTCGGATGGTGGAATCACTGTTACCTGCTTGAGACCGGTTGATGGTGAGCTGATTTGGGTGAGCAAGTTTGATGATCTCGGTTTCGAAAGCGCATGGCCCGACGAGCATGACCCGCGACCGCGCGATAAGCCGGGCATCGCGAGCGATCCGTGGCGCACGATTCGACCTCAGGAGTATCGGCACGTTGACTTGCCGGTGCGTGACGGAGACGCGATCGCGATCTCGCGTTGTGCGTTCGATGCGCGGACGGGCAAAGTCGATCTCCGCAAAGCGAGCGGCTACTACGAAGTTCAGCCGAGCGGTGCGCGGATGCCGCGAACTTCTTGGCGCTACACCGACGTACAAGCTCGCTCGCCGTTGGCGGTCAATCGGGATGAGACCGTCATCAGCACCTCACCGCGCAAGTCGATGTTGTTCCGAGCGGACTTTGCGAAAGGCGCGATCGAGAAGTTCAACACCGACTGGGTCAACGTCCCGCACGAGCAATTCAAAGCGGGCATCAGTCACGCGTCGTCGAAGATCTACGAAAGCGGCTTTCGTTGGGCGACGGCGACAAAGGACGAATCGGACTCCTATCCCCGTGCGATGCTGATCGTCGGAGACCGCCTGCTCTACGCGCATCCGTCGGGCGACCTTTCGCTACACGACCTGAAAGACGGCCGCGAGATCCTGAAGAAAAAATTACACAAGCTCGCCTGGGACGGCCTCGCCGCGACCAACGGCAAGATCTACGCAACAACCAGCGAGGGGCAGGTGCTCTGCATAGGCGCGAAGTAGCCGTAGCTTGGGATTCCATCCCGAGCCGCAGCGGGATCGAGCCTCTCACTCATTGCGATTTGTCGTCAGTGATTACTCCCGCAAGTCGTTCTTTACGCCGCCGTGAGTAGCTTGGGATTCCATCCCGAGCCGCAGCGGGCTCGAGCCTCTTACTCATTGCGATCTGTCGTCAGTGATCACTCCCGCCAGTCGTTTTTGACGGCGACGCTTTCCGTTTGAGAGGCGTCACTCCCGCCGCCGCTCGGGATGGAATCCCAAGCTACTTTTCGGCGGCCATGCTTCTTTTCTTTCCAACACCGAAAGACCGGAACGCCGATGGCACCGAGTGGAATTGTTAGCAATCCCCACAAGGCATGATCGCCCCCGGCAAGATTTCGCCACATGAGGAACATGGTCAACGCCCCGCCGCAGGGAAGCCCAATCAGACCGCCCACCATTGCATCCGCGAAGACCGCCATCGGACGGAAACCGAATATGCGGTAGATACCCAGCACAAGAAACGCGACGCCGAAGCCGGCTCCGAGCGCGGTCGCGGTACAAACCCAAAGAAGTCGTCCGATCGGATCACCGAGACCAACAAGCCGACTCCCGGCGAGCAAACCAACAATCGCAGCCGGGATAACGGCAAAGGTAGCAATCTTCCGAGCCGCCTGATCTTCAGTCGGTAGCCCGTCCCGAGCCTCGAACAACTCTCGCAAATCCATCGGATGCGCCATGTGCATACCCTCGCCCGCCGAACGCACCGACGCAGCAACCCCGAAGCACTGGTCGAACTGCAGCGAAATGATTTCCGAAGAACGTTTCCGCGAGCCCCAACTCAGAGGCCATCCAGCGGTCAAACAAACACAAGCGGCGTTCTAATAATCATAATCAGGGCTGACCCAGATGAGCAAAGTTGGACTTCTTGGATAACAAATTAATTCGCAGTGGGGCGGGGGCTAATTCGTCATTTATTCTGATCCCATGG
>CAZNMS010000649.1:0-4394 GCA_964573505.1 uncultured Planctomycetaceae bacterium
TTGCCGTCAGTAGTCTGAAAGTCCCGACTCCCTCCGAAATCGGACTCAACGGCAAGCGTCAGTGACAGTGCTCGCTTCGAGAATTCGTTGCACATCCTCGGACGACACTTCTGAATCGGCACTTGATTCGATGCGAGCGATCTCGTGCTCCGACATGCCGCAACGGCGAGCGAATTCTGCTTGAGTCAGCCCGCAAGTAATGCGTCTTACAATGAGCGCCTTCACGAGTACCCGTGACGCAAGCTGCTCTTCAAGCTCAGCCACGAAGTCCGCATCAGCGAAGTCACGAACCATGTCGACGACACTCGTGAAGCGCTGGCGAGCGTTTGAATCCATGCGGGTCATGAGTTGCTGCCTCCTCGCTGCCCGGAGCAACTCGACATCGAGTTCGATAAGGGCAGTCGCATTACTGGCAGACACTCAAACGATTGGAAATCGCTTCGAGAATCGAAGTCCGCACGCTCGCTGAAAGATTCACGAGCCGCACATTCTGCCGGAACCAATCGTGACCGCGCAATTCGACCAACGTCGCCAAGAGTTCGTCCGAGAATGAGTCACTGACCGTTCGAACGCCTGCAAAGTCAAAGGCGGCGATGGAACCTTGAGAAATGGCCTCGCAGGCTTCATCTCGCAGAATGGCCCCGAGATGACGGCTTGAAAGGTCCGTCCCCAATCGAGTCGCGAGATTGAAAGTAGTGATCATGCTCGTTGCCATCCCGCGAGTATCACTTCGAACTTGGTCCCGAATCCCGTCTCAGTGAGGTCGCGAAATCAACGCCTTCGAGACACTCACTGAGCGACAGCGGCGTTTTGCTCGGCACAGCGTTCCATGCCCAATTGAATCGCGCTTTCGACCATCACTTGCACGTTGGCTCGGCAATTGTGGAAGCGAATTTTCTTGAGAATGCTCGGCCCATGAAGGCTCACGAGATTGGCGAATAAGGCGTTGCAGAACGAGCTACTCATGTTGCGAACGCCTGCAAAGTCGAAGGCGATCTGCTCGCACTCTTCGACGTAAGGATCGACTCGCTCAAATCGGAAGCGGGCAGCGGCTTCGCCGTCAGCGCAAAAGCTCCCGAAGTCTTCGGACAGTGTGATGTGATGAGTCATTGGAAAAGCTCGCTTACCCTTGCCTGTGAGGTCAGTAGACCGGCTTTGGTCTTTGCACCGCTGAGCATGCTTCCGAAATCAGTCACGCGGTTTCGATGAAACGACATCGAGCAGACAGTTCCATTGAATCGGCAGTCCTCCGGGATGACTTTGCCAATTCCCTGCTCACTGAGTCCTAGCTCAAGGGCTCCGGTTCCCGAGACTATCCTAAACCTGCCGCCCATCCCAACGGTAAGAGCATTTAGCAGCGTGAGCCCAACTCCCGCATTGACTGGGCCTCCCCAAGCAGACACCAAGTGAGTCTTGCTCGACACCTTTGCCTCCAGAGCTTTGCGAATCGCATCGAGTTCACTGACCTCTGCCGTCATCAACGGCGAGCCGTTCAGAATGAAGCTCTGCTTGATGCCGATGCCAAAGTCGGCGATGGCCAAGCAAACTTGCCCAGAGTGCTTGTAGAACTGAGCCATCACGAACCCCTTGCTTTGGGAATGTTGGGTCACATTCAATCCGAGTTCCGATAGGGCATATTCCACACAATCGAAGAAACCCGTTTCTGCCGGATCTGACAGTTCCGCCAATTCAGGCGCGATGCACTCAGCCAATGCCGTCGACGTCTTCTCGACTTCAGGGCTAGAGGTCAGTTCTTGGATCTCAACGAAGCGTCCTGATGCAGGGAGGCGAGCAAAGTTCTCCGGCAGGCTGACTCCGCAATGCCGAAAGAAGTCCATGCGCTGGAGGTATTGAAACGCCCCTGATTGCTCGCATCCCTTGAAGTGAACCGCGCGCCCTTCCTTAAGCCAACGATGAGTCTTCGCCAGCAGCGCAACGATTGGACCGGGTTCGATAAACGTGAGGTTCGCGAAATTGATGCAGACTTCCGCCTGCCCATTCCCGTTGCCCAAGTGCGAGACGAAGGCTTCAAGGTTGCCATCCGAGACTCTGGAACTGAGATTGATTTCGAACAATTGGCGCGTCCTTGCTTGTTGATGTCGCTCGTGCGGCTTTCACGCGGGGAACTTGAAGCAGTCAAACTGATTGGCTCAATGCTCGACTTCGCGTTGTAGGAGTTTGATTTCGTCGGGAGTCAGCTTGAAGAGCTGGTAGACCCGGTCGTTGATCTCGGCTTCGGCGGCGGCGAGTTGGTCGCTCAAGCGGGCGTACTCGCGTTGCTTCTCGGCTAAGTAGGGCTCCCACTCGTCAGCGGTCTGCGGCTTCTTGAATGGGTTCGCTTTCAGCTTGAAGCTCTTCTTCAGCGCGTCGCCCAGTTCATTCAACGACCGCAGCCACCATTCTTGAGCCTTCTCATTGAGCGGCCCCAATCGCCCGCCTTCAGGACCATCGCTCAGAACAAGGAACGCTGTGTTGGACCGGCTCCTTGTAGAAACGCGGTGATCTCAGTGCCTTGAAGGAATGGAGCGTTCTTTACCCGATCATGAAGTCGCAATAGTCGGCTTTTGGCTCGCTCAATGACTATCGAGTAAGTAAGCGGCACGATTCGAACAAGCTCATCCATCTCGGTTCGAGGACTGCGCTCAAGCGGGTCAACCTGCATTCCGATTGGAAAGCACATCACTTCGGTATGAGGAGATAACAGGCCCTTCGAATGCAATTCCTTTACATACTTCCAACATTGTTCTTTCTCGGCTGATCCGATTCGCACCCCAGGCTTCTTTAGTTCGATAATAACAAGCTTCTTGACGCCCATTTCACTGCCTGTTTCCGGGCAATACTCGGGATATGAATAAATACCGACAGAGCCATCGGGTATAACGACGAAATCGGGGCGATTCTTAGACCCCTTGATCTTTGATCGCCCTAGAAGTGAACGTATCACGGTGGTCATTGTTTGATTTGAAGTGAATTCGATTGTTTCGAATTCTGGCCCAAAAATCCAAAGCCCCTGCTCAAATAGCGGTTGAAGTTCCTGCACTTCGTCGGTCGCAGTGTCGGACGTCTTTTTCTGAAGTTCATTAACCAAAAGCATTCGATTTCTGAGTTCGTCAAGCACGGTTTTCGCAGTGTCGACAGTCCACTCTCCGAGTAGCAAATGGAGATCCTCCAGTTTTTCTGGCTCCAACTTTCCGAGTCGTTCGATGATCGCAAATTTTGACTTTGAAGCCTCAAGACTCGCTAGAACTCCAGCGAGATGAATTAAATCTTGCTCTTTAATGCTAGGGCACTCAACCTGAGACTTCTCAACGAAGCGAAGCCAAATCTCGGTACTGCGCAGGCTCATTTGGCGAAGTTTATCTGAGTTTTCTTGCTTAACTCGGGTAAGAGTTTCAGCCCGTTCGCTCGCGGTCGTCTCAATCAGGCGTTGATTGATCTTACCGTAAACTACCGATGCGACGGTCTCGAATGCTGAGCACTGGGTATCAAATCCATTCCAGTCTTTCAGTACGGCGCCATGACCATGCAAAAAGTCTGCTTTGATGATGAATGTGAATTTTTTTGCTGCCTTTTTGCGACCATCTACAATCCACGCTTTGTCATGACCATTCCAATTGCAATCCCCGACGCGCCTACCATTCACATGCCACGCAATCCCGTGTTGTAGCGTGGAGCGATCGGTCTCTGTTGTCTGAATCGTAATAAGCTCCGCAACTCCGATTTCTGGAATCTCTACTTCCTCTCTTTCGACTTGAGTGTTTGGGATGTCGCTGAAATTCACTTTCACCGAATTTACAAAGACTTCAAAACTCGGGTCCGATAGGAAACGAGTGCCGATCTCGGCTCTGACCTCTTCTGCGCTGAATCTAATATTGAAGGAATCGTCGATGTAGATTCGCGTGCCACTCCCAGTTTTCGCCTTGCGTTGTAATTCCTTGATTACAACAGGCGGATTGATGTTTTGGTCGATTCTGTATGAGACGGCTGTGCCATCTCGCCAAGTCTCTACAAAATATGAGTCCCCAAAGCAAAACCCTGCATATCTCCCAACTCCGTTTCGCCCGAAAACTCTTCGAGTCTGAGTAATTCCACAGCATTCAATAGTAACGTCACTACCTTGCTCCGCGAGTCGGTCGTACTTCAGACAACGCCAGCGGTAGTCGAACTGCTCAGGGGTCATTCCGTGCCCATTGTCTTCGACTTCAAATCGTCCGCCATCCTCAATCGGCCACGAAATATCAACTCGTTTCGCTCCCGCATCCCACGCATTAGCAATTAGTTCTACAATTGCAGTCTTGGGTGAATGCAAGATATTTGCACCAGTAAGTGACTCAAGAAATCTGGCTCATCGCGAAACAGTGGGGGTAAGTGGTATCAGCCGACGAGTCTTGATT
>CAZNMS010000650.1:0-4391 GCA_964573505.1 uncultured Planctomycetaceae bacterium
GAAATTGGAAAGCGGCGATGAATCGCCGCACTCCAAAAGGAGCGATCATCACCGCTTTAGTCCTCGGCGGAGCCGTCTTTGTTTTTCGAAGAGTGCGACGACGTTGAAGCGGCAGTGAGAAAAAAGATCGCTCCGCGATGTTGGAAAGCGGCGATGAATCGCACGCACTCCAAAAGGAGCAAAATGGGCACCTTTCGAACGACAGGTCGCATTCGCAACATCGGGCAGCGCGAGTTGAGTGTTGAACTCAGCTCGCTGCTGGTCGACACCGGCAGTGAATACACATGGGTGCCGGGAGCGTTGTTGGATTCGATCGGAGTCTCGCGAGAGAAGAAAGACTTGCAGTTTGTGATGGCCAATGGCTCGATCATCACGCGCAGCGTCGGCTTCGCGATCGTCGATGTTGCGGGCACATTCACCGTTGATGAAGTGGTCTTCGGAGAACCCGGCGATCAAATCTTGTTAGGAGCGCGGTCGCTCGAAGGATTGAATCTCGCAGTCGATGCGCGACAGAAGAAACTAGTTGCAGCGGGTCCATTGCCTGCTGCCGCCGTAGCTTGACTCTTCGAGCCGAACGCAAGAGAGGTATGAGATGCAATTAGAATTACCAGCAGCGAAGACGATTCCGTCTGCTGATCGCACTGAGCTAGTCACTCAACTTTGGGAGAGTCTTGATGACGATGAGGGACTCGACGAAGAAGCCATTCTTGCGTCGCATCTCGCCGAACTTGAACGACGTCGTCAGATCGAAGGAGACAAACCAGTCGCCGAAGATTGGAGAGTCGTCATGGATCGCTTGAAGGCCCGCTATGCCTAAGTCGCTAGTCATCACAACTCTTGCAGAGGAAGACCTAACAGCGATTTCGGAATGGTACGAGAACGACCAGCATGGACTCGCGGTGAAATTCATGACGGAAGCCGAACAAGCTTTTCAGTCGATTTGTGATTTTCCAGAGATGGCTGACTGGATTTCAGACAACATTCGCCGCAAGCAGATGAAGAGGTTTCCGTATGTCATCTTCTTCGAGATCAATGCCGATGCCGTCGTTGTTCGCGGTTTGTTTCATACCGCACGATCAACAAGCGTTTGGAAACGACGACTCAGGGGATAGACGCGGCAATGCAGTTGAGAGGTGACGAATGAAAGTTGATTTGGCGGTGCTTAAGGCGATGCCTGTCAAAGAGAGGTTTGACCTCATCGAGCACATCTGGGAGAGCCTGCTGGATGAACCAGACGTGATTCCATTTCTGGATTCATATCTTGCTGACTACGAAGAGCGGCTGATTCGGCTCGGTTGCACGCCCACTGCGGAAGCAGGCTGGGCCGTCCTTAAACGTCTGCGGGCTCGCAGAGAAGCAACTCGCGATGCCGCATTAAATGGTTGAAGAAGAGTCGAACGAGTGTCGCTCGGCGACATGTTCAAGCGGCGACAGACTGCGGCACTCAAAAAAAGCGACCTAAAGTATTGAGGATTTCACAATGAAGAATATTTCTCGGCACTTCATTTCAGTGGCGGTCGTCTTGATGGCGGGCTCGGCGGTTTGTCGGGCGGATGCGGGGACGGAACTGCGAGTGTTTCCGAATGAGATCGTGCTTAAGGGCGCGGATGCTCGGCAGACGATTGCGGTGCAGGTCGTCAACGCGCAGGGCATTACTCGCGATGTGACGGCTTCGGCGAAGGTGCGAGTCGCTGACGGGAAGTTCGCGAAGATCGACGGGCAGACGCTGAGCCCGAAAGGCGACGGCAAGACGGTGCTGCATGTCGAACTCGGACAGATGAAAGCCGAAGTTCCGGTCGTTGTGGCCGAGGCCGATAAGTCGCGCGACATCAGCTTCCGACTGGATGTGCTGCCGGTCTTCATGAAGCACGGATGTAATAACGGTTCCTGTCACGGAGCGGCTCGCGGCAAAGATGGCTTCATGTTGTCGCTCTTCGGGTATGACCCAGTGGGCGATTACTACCGGCTGACTCGGCAGATGGTGGGACGACGCGTCGATCTCGCGTCTCCGGCAAAGAGCCTCTTGCTGGAGAAGGCCGTTGGTGATGTTGATCACTCCGGCGGGCAACTCTTCACGGACGACAGCGCGGACTACAAGAGCTTGCTGCGCTGGATCGAAGCCGGTGCTCCAGATGATTCGGGCGATACTCCCGAGCCGATCGGTATCGAACTGCTGCCCGCGAAGAGCGTCTTTGCGGGGAAGGACGGAACTCAGAAGACCGTCGTGATGGCGAAGTACTCGGACGGCACGAAGCGCGATGTCACTCGGCTGGCGCTCTTCATGTCGAACAACGACGCAGTGGCGACGATCGACAAAGAAGGCAACGTCAAAGCGGGCGGTCGCGGCGGCGCGTTTGTGTTTGCTCGCTTCAACAAGTTCACCGTCGGCAGCGAAGTGCTCGTGCTGCCGACCGAGAGCAACTTCCAATGGCCGGAGACGAAGGAGCACAACTACATCGACGGGCTCGTCTTCGACAAACTCAAGAAGTTGCAGATGGCTCCTTCGAAGCTTTGCAACGACGAGACCTTCTTGCGTCGTGCGTATCTCGATCTCATCGGCTTGCCGCCTTCGCGCGACGAGTACGAGCAGTTCCTCGCAGATGGCTCGGCAGATAAGCGAGCGAAGCTGATTGACAGGCTGCTCGATCGTCCTGAGTTCGGCGACATTTGGGCGATGAAGTGGGGCGAGATGCTCCGTATTCGAACCAGTCAAAATGCGGCTCAGTACGGACGCGACGCGAAGGCCATGTGGTCTTACGCCGCTTGGGTGCATGATCAAGTCGCGGCCAATCGTCCGATCAACGACATGGTGGCGGAGCTTGTTGTCGGCGCAGGCAGCAACTTCTCGGCACCGACTTCGAACTTCTACACCTCGGTCGAAGCCATCACTCCGCAGAAGACGGCGGAAGACTTCGCGCAGGTGCTGCTCGGCACGCGCATTCAATGTGCTCAGTGCCACAATCACCCGTTCGATCGTTGGACGATGGATGACTATTACGGCTTCACGAGTTTCTTCGCCGGTCTGCAACTGAAGCGCGGCATAGAAGGTCGCGAGGTACTCGTCACCAATAACAACGCGCGGAACTCGGTCGATCATCCGGTTGATGGTCGCAAGATGAAGCCGAAGTTCTTGGGCGGCGATGTTCCGGAAGTCGAAGGGCAAGATCCGCGTCGCAGTTTGGCTCAGTGGATTACGTCGGCGAACAACGAGCAGTTCTGCCAAACGATGGCCAATGTGATTTGGGCTCACTTCTTCGGACGAGGCATCGTCGAGCCCGTCGACGACGTGCGCATCAGCAACCCGCCGAGCAATAAGGAACTGCTGGATGCGCTCGGCAAGAAGTTGGCTGAGCACGGCTTTGATCGGAAGAAGCTCGTGCGCGACATCTGCAACTCGCGGACGTATCAGCTCTCGGCCGAGACCAATGCGACGAACGAACTCGACGAGGCGTACTTCTCGCATAGCTATGTGCGTCGCCTGCGAGCCGAAGTCTTGCTCGACACGATCTCGAAGATCACCGGCACTGAGGACCGCTTCCCGCAGTCGCCCGCTGGAACGCGAGCGGTGCAGCTCTACTCGGGCAATCTCTCGACCTACTTCCTGACGACGTTCGGTCGAGCCCCGCGCGAGTCCGCTTGCTCGTGCGAAGTGAATCGAGAAGCGAGCTTGTCGCAAGCATTACATCTCGTGAACGGAGACACGATCACGCAGAAGGTCGCGCAGAGTAAGTTGCTTTCGTCGCTGCTGGCTCAGAAGGCTCCGACGGACAAGATCATCGAAGAGCTTTACATCCGCACGTTGTCGCGCAAGCCGACTCCGGACGAAGTGACGAAGCTGACCGAGCTTGTCGAAGTGGACCTGAAGAACCCGGAACGCATCGCCGAGTTGGCCGCGCTGCAGGCTCAAGTCGACGTGCAATACAAGCGCGGCGCGGAGCAACTCAAAGCCCTCAAGGCCGAGTACCAACAAAAGCGCGACGACGGTCAAGAAGAGGCCGCCCTGACGGGCCTCGACGGTCAGATCAAGTTGTTGGAGAAGCAACTGGCCGGCATCCGTCAGCGCTATGAAGGCAACGCGACCTTACTGGTCTACGCCGACATCTTCTGGGGCTTGTTCAACTCAACCGAGTTCGCGTTCAACCATTAAGTCTTGGAGTGCTCCGGCTCGACGGAGCCCTCCGACTCAGCGGCGCGTGGCTCTCATCGAAGAGAGAACTCGATCGCCAGAAACGACTCTCGGCAAAGCAGTCTTCGTCATCCGAGCGGTAGTTCGACTGAAGGATGTTGCAGGTACTGAGCCGACTGTGACGGGATACTCAATCGTTTTTTGAGATTTCAGTGCCGCCAAGTCGGAGGGCTCCGTCGAGCCGGAGCACTCCAGGAAAGATTCG
>CAZNMS010000651.1:0-4366 GCA_964573505.1 uncultured Planctomycetaceae bacterium
GTCTACGAAATTTGGAAATTGGCGGGAGCAAGAAGCTGATTTGCAATCGAAGTAATCTCCCCGCCAATTTCGAAATTTCGTAGACCCGACCCCTTTTGCGTGCCGCCGCTGCCTGATGGATGTAATTCTTTCATACAGAGGGGCGATCCCACTCATGACTTCGCGAAAGGCACCGCAGTTTATGACGAAGGGCGAAACTCAACGACCGCGATTGCTGATCGGGGGTGGCGCGCTCGTTGTGGCGTACTTGTTCGGCTACTGCGTCTTGCGCTGGCAGAAATTTCTGGTGCATTCCACTCTGCGTCTTCCGCAAATTGCCTACGACGATGGAATCTTTCCCCCAGTCCAGTTTTGTCAATATGTCTCTGGCGACTTTCAGCCGGACACTGGATGGCTCGGAGGCCGGCGCCATCAAATCGCCGAGACCGCAGCTGTCGTCTACGCGCCGCTCTGCCACTTAGAAGCAATGTGTTGGAACAAGCTTGAGTCGCGGTGAGGTCGGACTCTGCTTCAATGAATCCCCTAAAGCGTCCCGAGTTAGTCGTTCAACAGGAGTAACCGATCGTGCGAAGAGACTTCTTGAAACTCTGCGGTCTCGCGGGACTCGGCTTTGCTTGTTCGAGCGGGCTCGATTCGTTGCTGAAGGCCGAGTCGAAAGAGGACGCGCCTTACGACGGGCCGTTCTACATCGTCTTCAACGCGGCCGGCGGATGGGACACCACTTACTTGATGGACCCGAAAGGCATTGAGGGCATTAATCGGCTCTTCAAAGACGGCGACATCCTCACGCAGGGCAATCACAAGTTCGCGCCGACCGAGAATCACAAATCCGGCGGCATGAGCAATGAAGAGTTCTACAAAGAGTTCGGTCGCGAACTGCTCACGTTCAATGGGCTCGATTACTCGGTGAATAATCACTCGCCCGGTGCCCGTTATATGGCGACGGGCAAGCTCGACAGTCTCGCTTATCCGACGTTTGCTGCGCTTGTCGCCGCCTGCAAAGGGCCGACGTGCCCGCTCTCGTTTCTGACGTTCGGCAATTACTCCGCGACGGGGAATCTCGTCGCGATGTCGCGCGTGCCGTATCTGCCGTCGTTGCAGAGGATCGCGAATGCGGATGCGATCGATGGCAATGTTCGCTCGCCGTATCACGACGACTTCGCGATCAGTCGAATCGAGCAAGCGTTGAACGAGCAGCAAGCCGCACGTGCCACTCAACCGCGACTGCCCCGACAAGAACGCGCCGAGAGCATGCTCTATGCAGCGCAAGTGAATTCGAAGTCGATGGAGCGCATCACTCCGTTCATTCCGAAAGAGAACCCGAAGGAGCGACTCGCTCAGCAAGCAGAGATCGCGCTCGCGTCGTTCAAAGCAGGAGTCTGCGTTTCAGCGAACCTCAGCATCGGTCAGTTCGACAGTCATCAAAACAACGACGTCGATCAAATGAGGCTGCTGCCCGAGTTACTCGCCGGCATCGCTTACACACTGCGTCGAGCTGAAGCGTTGCAACTGCGTGAGAAGCTCGTCGTTGTGATGCAGAGCGAGATGGGGCGCACGCCAACTTACAACAACGGCAACGGAAAAGATCACTGGTCGATCGGCTCGATCATGCTGCTCGGTCCCGGCATTAAGGGAGACCGCGTGCTCGGCGCGACGGACGAGAAGCAGTTCGGCGTGCCGTTCAATCCGGTGACATTGAGCACCGACAAAGAGCACGGCATCAAGATCCGTCCCGAGCACATTCACGAAGCACTGCGACAGCACGCAGGCATCGCTGCTCATCCTCACGCCAAGAAATTCCCGCTCGGAGTTCCCGAGAAGGAGTTGCTCAAAGGCTTCTGGGGATAAAGAGAGCTGCGCGAGACCCGTAAGATGGCCACTCATGGCCGTCGAATTGAGACGGATATCTTTCGTTACATAGTGATTCTCGCCTGCGGGCAACGCCGTTAAGGATCTTGAAGTAGCCGAAATCGTCAGATTTCGGGGAGTCGCGCAGGACTCGACCAACAACTGACCTCAATCCGAAATCTCACGATTTCGGCTACTTGCAAAGGCATAGCTCGAGAATCCTTAACGGCGTTGGCCTGCGGGGTTTACTCGTCTTCTACGTTTGAAATCGACGAACTGCTCTTCAATGACTTTGATGCCATCAATGGCGAGACCATCAACACAATGAGGCGGGCGATGCGGAGAGGTGCTGCGCGACTTTGTGAGGGGCTGCTGTTCGCAGTCTTGCTGCTTATTGCGGGAACATACGGCTCGGCTCAGCAAGCCGCGCCGCAATCAGCGAAGGAAGCGAAGCCGGCGACGGAGAAGAGCACCCTCGATGCGGCCGCGAAACGGCGACTGAAGGACGTTGTCAGACTCGCCTATACCGCGACTCACGATGGATGGAGCACCGACGAAGTCATCTTGCAGGACGAACTCAACGAGAAGTTCATTGCCGCCTGCAAAGAGCGGATGCCGGACGCTTCGACGTTCGACTGCAATTGGATGCTGATGACGTTGCGAAAGGCGGGCGATCTCTCGGATGTCTCGGCAACGAAGCGTCGCAATCAACGACATGACGACTACTTGCATGCCGCTGAAGTTGCCGCGCGGTTTCTCGAAGACAAGCACCGCACCAATACGGACCACTTGATTTGCGATCCCGTGATGCGCGCTGAGTTCGACAAACTCGCCCGCACGATTGCGCCCGACGTTGAGTCCTATCGACTTCGCAAAGCCGCGTTTGCACTCAGGAAGTCGCGACGCCTGCAACCGGAACTCGTCTTGCGAGTCGCGAAGTGGGACAAAGAAGTCATCGCGCTGCCGGCAGAGAAGATCGTCGAGAACCCGAAGCAAGTCTCAGACGGTCCCGGCGTCTACATCTTTCGAGACGCGTCGGGCTATCTCTACATCGGCGAGTCGTCGCAACTCCGCACGCGCATCAGCAAGCATCTCGATCGTTCTGATCGGCAGTCGTTTGCAAGCTATCTCGCGAAGAAGGGCATTAAGGATGTGACGGTCGAACTGCATGTCTTCGACGCGAAGTCCGATGCGAAAGACAAATCGTTGCGGCGTGCTTACGAGTCCGACCTCATCCGCAGTCGCAAACCGCGATTCAATCTCGCGCCTTAAGCAACCGCGAAGAGGCGAGCATTCATCGCGGTGCTGCACGCTGCTGCCGAAGTTGTTTAACGGCAAGCCGAAACCAATGTGGCCCGACGCTCCGCGTCGGGAGTCGCGACGCGGAGCGTCGCACCACAATGTCCGCAAGCTGACAAGAAATCGAGAACTAGTAGAACGAACCGGCCTCAACTCAGTGCAATTGACGTAAACAACGCCGCGACGCCTCAACCGAATAGCCGCACGCGCATGACTCCGCGCAACGCAAAAGGCCGCGCGGACTGGAAGTTCGTCATACGATTCCGAAACGATCTCCCGCTCGCCTCAATGGACAGCGCCCTGCTTGAGCGACGGATCGCTCGAAAGCATCACTCAAGCATCGGCCTCAGGATCAAAGACCGAGCGGCGAAGAGGGCGTTGCCCAATCTCGTCTCGAACAGACTCTTGCTCACTTCAATTGCAAAAAGGGATTCGTCCAATGCGAAGACTTCTGCTGACCGCACTGCTGACAACGGCTTTTGTTCCGAACCTGTTTGCTCAAGACGCACCGAAGAAGGCCGATGAACCGGCTCTTCAAAAGGCACCGCTGAAGACTCGCGAGCAAGCCGAGAAAGACTTCGAAGAGCAACTCAGTGGCGCGTCGCTCGTCGGCTCGTTCACAACCGACAACGACAAATCTGATAAGCCGCTGAAGCCCGATCGCTACAAGCTCGGGCAAGTAAAGAAGCTGCCGGGTAAGGAAGACCAATACCTCTTCAGCTACGAGTTCAAGGGCACTCCGATCCCGCTGTTGCTCACCGTGAAGTGGGCGGGAACGACGCCCGTCATCGTGCTCGACGAGCTGACGATTCCCGGAATGGGAACGTTCTCAGCACGCGTCATGTTTCACGGTGATCGGTATGCCGGAACATGGCAGCACGGCGCCGTCGGCGGATTGATGTTCGGCAAAGTTGAGAAGGCCGAAGCAAAGAAGGCCGAGAAGACTGAAGCGAAGGCTGAGTAATGCCGGCCGAGCTTCGCTGACTCGCATCGACATCAAGTTGCAGTGAGTCGTTGATAGTCGCCTTTCGCTTCGAGGCTGCGATCTTTTGAACGGCAGCAACTCCTCGAATGTACGACGGACTTGCAGTCCGTCGCGTAACAGCGTTTCACGATGAGGTTGCAGAGCCGCGCCCGTCACGAAGCGGAATACGGTAACAAAAAACCAAAAACCCCCATACTTACCGGCCCCGCAAATCGACCCCAAGCGAGAACCAAA
>CAZNMS010000652.1:0-4357 GCA_964573505.1 uncultured Planctomycetaceae bacterium
TCAATGTCAGCCTCAACGTCACGCGCGGCTCGATCGCGAATAACACAGCGGGATCAGACGGCGGCGGACTCAGTGCCGAGAACGCGCGACTTGATGTGCGCGAGACATTGATCACCAACAACAACGCAACGCTCGATGCCGGCGGCATCAATCTCATCAACAACGCCGCGCTGTCGCTGCTCAGCGTCACCGTCAGCAGCAACTCAGCGGGCAAGTTCGGCGGAGCAGCACGAGTCGGCGGCGGTTCGTCGCTCGTCGTTGATAAGTCGATCTTTCAGCAGAATCGAGCCTCAAAAAGCGGCGGCGGCATCGACGTCGATCAAGCCTTTGTCGAGATTCAGAACTCGCTCATTCGAAGCAACTCAGCAACAGAGAACGGCGGCGGCATCGACAACTTTCAGGGCACATTGCGCATCAGCAACTCAACGCTCGCCGAGAACTCCGCAACGATTGCTGGCGGTGCAATTCTTAATGCAGCCAGTAGTTCGACGGTGCTCGTCAATGTGACTGTCGCGAACAACACCGCGATCTCCAGTGGCGGCGGCCTTTCGAACTTCGGCACATTCAGCCTCGCAAACACACTCGTTGCGTTGAACTCATCAGCGGCGAATACGCGCGACCTCATCGGCACGTTCACGTCGATTGGCACGAACCTCATCGGCGATGTCGGCAACGCACTGGGTATTACTTCTGACACCTCGAACTTCTGGGGCACGCCGCTGTTGCCGCTCGATCCGAAGCTCGGGCCCTTACAGAACAACGGAGGCCCGACCGCGACATACGCGTTGCTCGCGGGTAGCCCTGCAATTGACGGCGGAACAAATGCCGGTGCCGCCGCGAACGATCAAACGGGCCGCAATCGCAATCTCGATGGTGACGTCGGCGGAGTCGCCGCCGTCGACATCGGCTCTTACGAGTTCGTCCCGCCCGAGCTTGTCTTCACCGTCAATTCGTTTGCCGACACGAACGACCTTTATCCCGGCAACTTGCTCGCGCTCGACATCAACAACGTCACAACGCTGCGCGCCGCGATCCAGGAATCGAATGCTCGCCCCGGAGCCGAACGTATCGACCTCGCGGCAGGCACGTACTTGCTGACTCTTCTCGGCACCGGAGATGACGACGCGCTGACGGGCGATCTCGACATTGAAGGCAATCTCAAGATCGTCGGAGCCGGTCCCGATCAAACCATCATCGACGCGAATGATCTCGACCGAGTCTTTCACATTCTCTCGGGCGCAACGGTCACGCTCAGCAATCTGACGATCCGCAACGGCTTCATGTCGACCGCCGGCGGCATCCTCGTTGAAGGCAATCTCACACTCGACAACGTCGTCGTTGCTGACAACACCGCGAACTATCTCGCCAATCCGCCGATCGGGCACGGCGGCGCGATCCTCGTGAATCAAGGCGTGCTCGCGATCAACAACTCGAAAGTGCAGAACAACACCGCGACCGGCAGCGGCGGCGCGATCGCGAATTTCTCAGGCACCGTGACGGTCAACAACACCGTGATCAGCGGCAACTCAGCCGTCATGAGCGGCGGTGCTCTCGTCACCAATCAAGGCTCGTTCGACATCACCGGGTCGACAATTCAAGGCAACACAACGACGGGCAGCGGCGGCGGCATCTTCCAACAAGCGGGCGTCATCAACGTCACGAGCTCAACTCTGGCGAGCAACGTTGCAACGGTCTCCGGCGGCGGCATCGCGGCGAACGGAGGCACGTTGAGCCTCAATGACTCAATCGTGCAGAACAATTCATCGACCGATGATGGCGGCGGAATCGCGCTCGCGTCGCAAGCGCTGCTGCAAGGTTCCGGAGCGCAGATCATCGGCAATACGAGCGCTGACTTTGGCGGCGGAGTGCATGCGGTCGGAGCCGTCGTCAGTCTTTCGAACTCCGTCATCAGTGGTAACAGCGCGACAAAATCCGGCGGCGGAGTGAATGTCGAGAACGGGCAAGTCACGCTCATCAGCACGTCGGTCACGACAAACAATGCGGGCATCGACGGCGCGGGCATCGACAACTTTCAGAGTCGCGTCGATCTCACAAACGTGACGATCTCCGCCAATATCGCTGCGAGTTACGGCGGCGGCATCATCACTTATGCCAATGGACTGACGACGCTCACCAATAGCACGCTCACCAACAACGTCGCGAAAGTGGACGGAGCGGGCATTGCGAATGCCGGAGTCGTCGAACTCAAGAACTCGATTGTCGCGCTCAATCAGATCATCACAACGGCGAATGTCGTCTCGAAGAATGACATTACCGGAGCCGCGACCTCGAAGGGCTCAAACATCATCGGTGTGAATGCCGGAATGACGGGCATCGTCAACGGCTTGCTGAGCGATCGAGTCGGCACAGTTGCCGTTCCGGTCGATCCACTGCTCGGCCCGCTGACCAATAACGGCGGACTCGGGCTCACGCAGTTGCCGCTCTTTGGCAGTCCCGCGATTGACGGTGCAACGGGCGTCGCCGGTGTAACAACAGATGCACGCGGCAAGTCGCGAAACCGTGACGGCAACTTCGACGGCACGGCAACGCCTGACATCGGAGCGATCGAGTTCGTCGGTTTGCTGATCACTGCTGCAGCCGGTCAGACCGCTGAGACAAAGATCGTGCGGCAGGGCGATTCGATCTTCGTCACCGATCTCAAGAACTCAGCGGCGAGCACTCAATATCTCGTCGGCGAACTTGACCGACTGCAAATCAACGGCGGTGCCGGAAACGATCGCACAATTATCGACTTCTCGGGCGGCAACCCATTGCCTGCCGGCGGCGTCGAAGTGAAAGGCAACGGTCTCGGCGATACCGACTTCCTGCAATTCGTTGACGGCACGGCACAACTCGCAAGCCACTCCTTCACGACCGCGACTGACGGTAGCGTGACGATCGACGGTGTTACTTTGAGTTACACCGGCATCGAGTCGCTGCTCGATACGCTCGTCACGAGCACCCGCCAGTTCGACTACGGCACAGCAAACGACACTGTCCTGCTAACGAACGCCGGTACGACAACGACCGACGGCCTCATTCAAATCACGCGTAGCGGCGGACGAGTGCTGCAGTTCTTCGGCCCGACCGGCTCCATTCAAATCAATACGGGAGCAGGCACGGACGCCGTCGCCGTTCAAGCAATGGACAACTCGGTCACCGCAACGATCAACGCCGATCTCGGAGACGGAGCGGACGTCTTCGACGGCTCTGCTTACTCCGCTCGCTACTCGCTCAACGGCGGCGCCGGTAACGACACACTGACGACCGGCAGCGGTGCCGACACTCTCTTAGGCGGACTCGGCAACGACGTGCTCGTCGGGAATGCTGGCTTCGATTCGCTCGATGGCGGTGAGGGCAACGACAACCTCAGTGGTGTCGGCGGCGACGACTCACTTAGCGGCGGACTCGGCAACGACACGCTCAACGGCGGTGCCGGGAACGACACTCTCGTCGAGACCGTCACGATCAGCATCGTGCTCACTCCGACGACCGTCACTGGCATCGGCACTGACGTCATCAGTCTCACTGAAGCGGCATCGCTCACGGGAGACAGCGCCGCGCAGGCTTTCACAACAACGAGCTTCACCGGTGCTGTAACAATCAATGCAGGCGCCGGGAACGACACGATTCGCACCGGCAGCGGAGCCGACTCCATCAACGGCGGCTCCG
The DNA here is from genome assembly GCA_964573505.1 of uncultured Planctomycetaceae bacterium. Lineage (GTDB taxonomy): Bacteria > Planctomycetota > Planctomycetia > Planctomycetales > Planctomycetaceae > AM-0621. The sequence continues at coordinate 3,673 of CAZNMS010000652.1, forward strand.
GCAATGACGACGTCGACTCAGGCGCTGGCAACGACACGCTCAACGGCGAGAACGGAGACGACAAGCTCTTCAGCGGTCTCGGCAACGACTCGATCGTCGGCGGCACGGGTTCCGACAACATCTTCGGCGGTGACGGCGATGACTCGGTGCAAGGCGGCGACGGGAACGACAGTCTGCGCGGGGGTAACGGAAACGACACCCTGCAAGGCAATGCTGGCGACGACATCCTCAAAGGCGAAGCCGGCAATGACAGTCTCGACGGCGGCGACGGCAACGACAGCATCGCAGGCGGAGACGGCAACGACGTTCTCATCGGCGGAGCGGGCATCGATCAAATGCTCGGCCAAAATGGCAACGACACACTGCAAGGCGGAGAAGGCAACGACAGCCTGCAAGGCGGAGCCGGGGCCGACGTCGTGAACGGTCAAGGCGGCACCGACAAAGTCGCCGGCGGCTCCGGCCGTCAAACATCCGCCGACACCGGCGACCGAGTGACCGGTCTCGCAAACGAGATCGACGAGTTCTTCACCTTCACCGCGAACTGGCTCCTCGTTTAACCGCGTGCCCATCGGGCCGCGCTTCTCGCGCACAAGACTCCCCCTCCCATATCGAGCCTCCGCGCCTCGTACTACTTGTTCGCGATTTCTTGTCGGCTTGCGCGTATTGTAGGACGCGTTACATAGTC
>CAZNMS010000653.1:0-4354 GCA_964573505.1 uncultured Planctomycetaceae bacterium
GACATGCTGAGTCTCCTGATGCGACCAACTCAAAGAGTTCCCATCAGGAGATAAGCCGAAATCGAACCCGAGCTTGCTAAAGGTCTTGGTCTTTCAATGTAGCCGTCACCGCTCCGCGTGACGTAAGCCGAGCGCAGTACGCGGTAGCTCTTTCAAACCGCTGCTTCGATCGTGACTGCATCTTGCGTGGTCGACGACGCGCTGGAGCGAAGTCGTTCGCGACGAGGAAGTCTGTTGGCCTGCAAAGCGTCAGCCCGCAACCGGCTTACTTCACGCGGAGCGATGAAGGCTACATTCGAAGGCTACATTGGCTTTGAGTAGTGCAGATACTCGCCCGGTTTCAGGCCAGCTTTGAGCGGGTTGTCGGCGATGTAACGGCGCAGCGCTTCGAACTGCTCGACGGATCTCACAAGATGGTCGAAGCCGTCTTGCTGCCAGAAGCGGCCTTTGGACTTGATCTCGCGATTGATCTCTGTGGCTTGGTAGTGCTTCCAACCTTCGCATTGCTCAAGCATCGCTTCTTCGGTGGGAAACGCGGCCATGAGATGCACGTGATTGGGCATGACGACGAAGTCCGTAAGTTCGTAGCGGTCGCCATCAAACTTCAGCAGGCTATCGCCGACGATCTTCGCGAGCTTTGAATCCTTGAGCACACACGCGCCATGACCAGCATCCAATTGACGATGCCAGCGGTCAGAGAAGGTCCGCATGAACTCAAAGCGAGCCTCGGGTTCGAGCTGCAAGAGTTGGCTCTTCCAGTCGCGTGATTTGGGATCGAGCTTGTGTTTACGGAGCCAGTCATCTCGATCGGCATGCCAGCGTCTGATGACCGAAGTCGGCATGGAGTCATTGGTCCGCCAAGTGATGAAGCAGACGGTTCCTGCTTGGGTCCAATGCGGCAGTCGTCGATCGATAACCGCATAGCCCGCGCTGGGATCAAAGACCTGCATCGGCCAAAGCGACATAGTGGCCCTCGGAAAAGAGTGTCTCTGAAAATGTAGCCTTCACCGCTCCGCGTGAAGTCAGCCGAGCGGAGTGCGCGGTAGCTCATTCAAACCGCCGCTGTGATCGTGGCTGCATTGAGTTGAGTCGAAGTCGTTCGTGACGAGGAAGTCTGTTGGCATGCTGAGCCTCACCGCAACCGGCTTACTTCACGCGGAGCGATGAAGGCTACATTCTTGAATTCGAGTTCACGCCCAGCTCGCCGTCTCCGTCTGTTGCAGTGACCGCGACGTACTGAATCGCTCAAAACCACTCGCGATCACCGATTAGGACTTCTTCGTAATACTGTTTCGTGCTCAGCTTGCAGACATGGATTAACCATTCGACCAATCCGACAATCGTTGCAACGAACGGCCCGAGAAGTGGGGCCACAGTGGACATTGTCAGGCGAGCCCAGGCGGCTCGATGACGGCCCGTGACAAGACATGGAAGGCCAATACAACTCAAAAGAGTTGCCGCGAATTCGACAAACCGCCAGTAAATGTATTCATCTCGAATCAACTCGAGAGTCGCGAGTTTGGCACATACCGAACGAACGAAGTCGCGGCTTTCCCATCGTGGTGAGCTCTGAAATTCCCGAAGCGACCCGGCAGAACTCGCCTTTATCCGCGACGCGATGTCGGCCATTTCCTTATCTAACCATTCCCGCCGTGAGTATTTCCGCGTCACTAGCAAATAGATAACCCCGAACATCGCGCTGCCACCGCCATACGCAAAGAGTAGTGCGCAAAAATGGTCGATATGATTTCGCAAATAGTAGTCGTTAAGCGCGAAGCAAAAAAAACCAAATGACCAAGCTCCCGCTAAGCCTAATTGAACCCTCTTCAGCCGATTCATCGCCGTGGCTTGCTCGCTAAAGCGATGAAGTTGGGCCAAGCGGGTAAGTAGTCGAAACACCTCGCGATCGTCGTCGAGTGGAGCGTTTTGCCTTGAGGCTCGATTCTCATGCGCGTTATTCGGCGTGGCGGCATCTAGACTGTCGGTTTCATCACCGAGAAACACGTTCGCAGGCGACGGTTCCGTCCTCCTTTTGAACCAGCGACGGCGCGACATCGCCTTTGCTAACGCAGGCTGCGTCTTGTTCGAGCCTGCGGCTGCGGACTTCTCCTTGCCATCAGATGATCCACAAATGGCTTTTGCCACGCCCAACAGTTCTCGCGAATTGAGGCCGTAACGGCGAGGTATTAACACGCGATGCTCAAATTGGGACCACGCTGCGGCAGGGAAGCGAGTTTGCAGACTCCGCTCTTGGAAGAACACTTTCACCAATGACCGTAAGTCGCAATCGCGTGCAAGCTGGAGCTGATTGAGTGTCTTGGTTCGCTCGTCTTCGAGTTCGGCGATTTTCTCGGCCTTGGCACGTTGATAACCATCTTTCGCGAGAGAAACCGCCTGCTCAGCTTCTAGGACGTCGCGTACTCCATCGACGAACGTGAAAACTACCAGAGTTGATAGTTCCGGAGCCATGTCGAGGAAGACGGCCTCTTCCGTATGAAGATCGCGTTTCAAGAGCTCGATGATCTTGTGACGCAATTCTGGCGCCAGTTCGTCCGAAGTGTTGTGTTCGAGATCTGACCTCAGGCTGGCTAAGCGTCGCTCCAAATCTGCGAGAGCAGCTTGATGCGGCTTTAGGGCTGGATGTGTTTCGGCCTTCAGAAGTTCAAGTGTCTGGCCAAGTGATTGTTCGCGGCCTTCGAGTTCCAAGATCTCATCCGGGATCGGCGGCACACCGGGCAAGGTGATCTGTGGCGCGCGACGCTGCTCGATGTCGATGATCAAGGTTGTGAAGTCGCCGCCTTCGAGCACCACGTTGGTCGGCGCTGTTACCGGAACCATCGTGGCGGACAGGCTCTTGAGCACCTTCTCAATCTCGGCTTGCATCCATCCGGCGTTAGCAAACCGTTCGGCAGGGTCTTGTGCCAATGCTCGGTCGATGATCGTGTCGAGCGTTTTCGGGATCCTTTGATCAAGTTGTGAGGCGGATTTGAACCGGCCTTCGGGGAGACGGCCGGTGAGTAACTCGTAGAGCACCACTCCGACGCTGTAGAGGTCCACGCGGGCGTCGATTTCGGCTCCGGCTTTTTGCTCGGGAGCCATATAACTCAGAGTGCCGATCGCTCCCTTCGTGCGGTGTTGGTGCTCGTCGTCGAACTGCCGGGCGATGCCGAAGTCGGTCAGCTTCAAGATCGGTCGCGAGCCGTCCTCGGGAATCACCACTAAGAGGTTCTCGGGCTTGATGTCGCGGTGGATCGTCGACTTATGAGCGAAGTCCAAGGCCGCCAAGAGTTGCCGCATCAGCTCGAGCGTTGTCGTGAGTTCAAACGGCAGGCGAGGTTTTGCGTCGAACAAGTGCTGCCGCAGGTTTTGGCCGGGGACGTACTCCATCGTGATGTAGAGCAGATGCCGAGCCTTCCACTCGTGAATCTCGATCGTGTCGACGATGTGTGGATGACTGAGCTTTCGAGACTGAGCCTCGGACATAAACCGGCTTCGGGCATCCTCGTTCTGAGCCAGCTTGGGCGACATGAACTTTAGCGCAAGCCGAGCATCCTTATCGCCTGACTTCTGCCGCGTTTGGTCAATCACCAGATACACCGAACCCATGCCGCCCGTACCTAAGCGTCGCTCTACGAGATACCGGCCATCAATCACCGTCCCCGGCGGAAAGGGATCGGCCTTCGCAGCGCGAGCTAAGAGTTCCTGCTCGATGGAAGGCGTTTCTTGCGAGACTCCGGTCGGCACGTTTCCGACAGATCGAAACTCTGGTTCGACTGCCACTGGCGGGGGCACGGTTTCGAACTCACCGGTCGAAAGAATGGGGCGTTGTTGCGACATGATGACTCAAGGTGGCCGGGTTTGAGGGTGAGAAGTCGTCGCTGGGAGCTTTGTCCCGAACGACAGACGCATCGTAAGTGAGGGGCGATTTCTACAGCACCGTAGCTGAAGTCGTGAGGCTTCAGACCTGCGCGTGCGAGCGTCCGAGTTCTGACGAACTCAGCTACGGCAAAGTCATTAAGACAGAATCGCGTCGCAGCTTGCTGAGGAGATCAAAGAACGTAGCCGTCACCGCTCCGCGTGACGTCAGCCGGGCGGGGTTCGCGGTAGCTCTTCCAAACCGCCACTGCGATCGTGGCAACATTGTGCTGGGGCGAAGTCTCTCGTGACGATCAAAGCAATTGGCCTGCAAAGCGTCAGCCCGCAACCGGCTGACTTCACGCGGAGCGATGAAGGCTACTTTCAAAAATCTCAGCAAGGCCCTCGGCGATTCCGGCTTAGTCACTGGCAGACTGAGTTCGCAGGGGACTCAGGCCCCTCAGAGTTCTGCTGTTTCAGGAGCCGCAGCCATGTTGAA
>CAZNMS010000654.1:0-4351 GCA_964573505.1 uncultured Planctomycetaceae bacterium
TTGTCGCTCGTAAAGCAGACGATGGTGTTGTCGGCGAGCTTCAGCTCATCGAGCGTTTGCAGCACGCGACCGACATGCTGATCGAGATGTGTAATCATTGCTGCATAGCCCGCGCGAGGACGCGGATGCGGCAAGTAACCGCACTGACCGCGATAAGGCCGATCGTCCCATGCTTCGGGATAGGACTCGACTAACTCTTTCGGCGGATGCATCGCGACATGCGGTTCGATGAACGGCAAGTAGAGGAAGAACGACTTCGAGCGGTTGTCGTGCAAGAACTGAACCGCCTCTTGCACCATCAATGGCGACGAGTACTTCTCGCCCTGCCAGTCTTCGAGCTTCACAACTCCGGTCGGTTGAGTGGCCTTACCGGGGATCGGCTTTGCATTGAGCGGGATCTTCTCGGCATTGCGCCACAAGTGCGGCGGAAAGTAGCTATGAGCGACTCCCTGACAGGTGTAGCCAAAGAAGAGATCGAACCCCTGCACGTGCGGAGCACCGGTTGTTCCGACGGGCCCGAGTCCCCATTTCCCCATTGCTCCCGTCGAGTAGCCGGCACTCTTCAGCACTTCGGCAATCGTCAGCGCATCAGCAGTAATGGGATGCTGACCTTCAACCGGTTTGCCGTCGGCGTCTCGATGCTGCCGATTGCCGCGAATCTGAGCATGCCCGAGATGCTTGCCGGTCATCAGCACGCATCTCGAAGGAGCACACACTGGCGCTCCCGAGTAGTGCTGAGTGAACCGCATTCCCTGACTCGCGAGCCGATCAATGTTCGGCGTGCGAATCTTCTTCTGGCCGTAGCAGCCGAGTTCGGCATACCCGAGATCGTCCGCGATGATGAAGACGATATTGGGCCGCTCAGCAGCCGAGACGATGACTGCGGACAAGACCGACAAACACAACGCCAACAACTTCTTCATCTCGGGGTTCCTTGATCGAAGACGGTTCAAGCGAGGCTGCATTCCGGCAGAGTGCCGCGACGAAGGAAGCGACGAGGAACGCCGATGCCAGTTGAGCGAGGCGCGAATGGAATTGAGGCTCTCACGCACTACCAGTTCGCGATTTCTTGTCGGCTCGCGCAGTGTGGTACGACGCTCCGCGTCGCGACTCCCGACGCGGAGCGTCGGGCCACAATGATTGCGGCTTCGCTGCGTCGTTGAACGGCAAGCCGAAGGCGTCGACGCTAAGTGACGGTCTGCGAGAAACTCGCCGGCACCTTCAAGCACAAACACAAACGCCCCCCGGCGTCTAAGGAGCTGCGACTCGCACGACGGACATCTTGTCCGTTGCCGAGTCATTAAAAGCACACCTCTACTTCTTCTCGTCCGACTTCTCGGCTTCGACGTCCTTCTTCGCATCGGGATCAGCCGTCACTTCGGGCTTGTATTCATGAGCCCGCTTACGCAGCACAGTTGCCGTTTCGATCTTGTCGTCCTTACGCAGACTCATCGCGACATCGAGCCCCTCAATGACGCGGCCAAAGACCGTATGTCCGCTCGGCTCCGGCTCAGCACGCGGGTTCAACCAATCGGTCGGCAAGTGAGTGATGAAGAACTGCGACCCGCCCGAATCTTTGCCGGCGTGCGCCATGCTCAAGCTGCCTCGGAAGTGCATCCGCGGTTTGTATTTCGGATCGTGACACTCGCACTTGATCGAGTAGCCCGGTCCGCCGCGTCCGTCGTCGAGCGGATCTTTATTGAGCGTATTCGGGTCGCCGCCTTGCGCCATGAAGCCACTGATGACGCGATGAAACTTGATCCCGTTGTACTTCTTCCCTTCAACGAGACTCACAAAGTTCGCGACGGTATTCGGCGCGTGATCTTCAAAGAGTTCGATGACGATCTTGCCCTTACTGGTTTCGAACGCGACTTGCGGCAGAGCGGCATCGCCTTCGAGCTTTGCTTCCTTCTCGCGGATCTCTTGTTCGGCCTTCCAAAGATCGACGTACTTCGTCGCCGCGTCGACAAACGGAATGAAGCGCGGATCGAGTTTGTTGTTCTTCTGAGCGTCGCTCAGCAGCGCTTGTGCTTCCGCGAAGTTATGCAAGGCGAACTGTGAAACTCCGGCCGTCTGCACGACGGACTTCGTCTTGAAGTTCGCAGCGAGCAGCTTTGCCGCGATCTCCGCTGACTTCTCGTATTGGTTCTCGTTGAACGCCGCCTGCATCACGAGTTCGCCGGCATCCGCGTTATCCGGCTGAGCCTTATAGACCGCCGCCGCGTGCTGAATGAGCTTCGGCTCGACATCAACATCGAACTCGCGGATGAGGTCGACGAACTGATCTCGCACCTTCGCCTGAGCTTCGCGGCCTTCGGCCTTTGCGAAGTCCTTCTTCAGCTTCTGCAGCGTGTTGAAGATCTCCAGTTTGCGAGCGGAATACTTCTTCCACTCAGCAACGGGATCAGCGCTGTCACCTTCTTCAACGACCTTGAACTCGGCCTTTGGCTTCGCCTTTTCTTCGGGCTTGTCTTGAGCGACGAGTGGCAGTGCTCCAGCAACCAGAAGGAGCAATGCAGAGAGGTTTCGGACTGTAATCTTCATGACACATCGACCTTATCGCGGCGTTGACGAATAGAGCATCTCCGTCATCCCGGTTGCTGCTGAGTCTACCGACGACGACCACTACGGAGCCCCAACAGGCAAACCGTAGCGAGCACCGGCGGCTCACCCATCGACGGCAAGCAACACGAGCGGCAGAGCCCCTGAAAGAGAAGTGGGCGGCACTCGATTCCGTCTGAACGACATGAGTCCGCCCGAGAGGCGCGGAGTTTTAGGGCCGTGCTATGCGGCTCGAAAGGCACGTTGCCTTGAGTGCCGAACAACTCGCGAGCACATGCCCGTAGCATGGACTTCCAGTCCGTGCTGCTTTCTGGCGGTCACCCGTCGTCTGATGTGCCTCGTTCACGGAAATGCGAGCAACACGACGAATTCCCGAAGAGCACGGGCAAGAAGCCCATGCTACGACAGCTAATGCTGAATCGCCTTTCGCAGCGTGAAGAGAGCTGCAACTAAAAGCACAGCGTTGCCCGCCCACATGCCCCATGACGGCTCGACTTTGCCGATTCGTCCGAGGTTCTGCATCAGCAAGACTGGCAGGTAATAGATCACGATCGTCGGCATGAAGCAGAGAAAGAACGTCGTCAGAAACTGCCGTCGTGCTTGCAGAATCGAGAACGGGCAGCCGATCAACGCGAAGAAGAAACATCCGCACGACATTGCAAAGCGTCCGTGAATCTCGGTGCGACTGCGGTTGATCTTGCCGTTGTCGGCGACCGTCTGAGTCGCGTGCTTCTGAATGCTCGGCTTTGCAAGCTGCTCAAACCCGCCGAGCGCCAATGCAAAGGATGCCTCGATCGCCTGAGCATCCTTTGCTTCTTCGATGCTTGTGCGAGCCGCATCAACCTTTGCTTTCAGCTCGGTGATGTTGAGATGCCGCTCCTTCGTGCCGTCGTTGTTGCCGAACTGAGCGGCGAGCGGAATTTCTTGCTCATGTAATCGAAGTTGCATATCCCCGGGCGCTTCGATCCATCCGTCGTTCACGCCGACGAGCACCCGATTCCCCGTCGCATCGAAACGCAGCGTTGCTGACGCCGCTTGAGCAATCACCGAGCCGCCTTTCGGTGTCGGGTAGCGAATGTTGGGACGCAGCAAGAGCCGCCGTTCGTGATCGACTCCGGCGACCGAGATCGCCCATCCGTTGCGCCGGTCCTCGTAAGAGTTCTGAGCGGCGAGAATGTCAAAGAGGATGTCTTCCCGGGCCTGCAAGGCGATGCGTTGCATGCTGGCTTCGGCCCATGGAATGACTTGATCGCACAGCACGAGCGAAAAAACGCTCAAGACGGCTCCGAGCAGAAACGCGGGAGTCAGCAACGACATCACATTGATGCCCGCAGCCTTCGCGGCAGTGATTTCGTAGTCTGCCGACAAGCGGCCATACACAACGCAGATCGTCAGCAACAATGTCGCCGGAATGGTGTAAGGCAAAATACTCGGGACGATGAACGGCAGCATTTGCAGGGCGCGCATCGTGCCGAGTCCCATTTCGGTCGCTCGCTGAAAAACCCCGACCACAACGAGCAGCAACGTCAGCGACGTAATAGTCACCAACAGCACGCGCAAGAGTTCGCCGAGGATGTAGCGTTGCAAAGTTTGCATGAAGAACCGGCTTCCGTGCCGAACAAGAAAGATTGTCTGAAGTGCATTGAGAGTGACGTTACCGAAGCAACGGTGATCTCTTCGTTTAACCCGTAGCCGATCGTCGCCTTTCGCTCCGCGAAAGGGATTTTCTCTCGGGGCTTTTGCTCCGAGGCTGTGACCTTTTCGCCCCCGGCCTTGTGCCGGGGGTTTA
>CAZNMS010000655.1:0-4335 GCA_964573505.1 uncultured Planctomycetaceae bacterium
ATTCTGCAACACGGAAATGCGCTCGGAGTCTTTGTCGGCAACGGCGAGATCGGGCACGTCGTCGCCGTTGAGATCGCCGTAAGCAATCGAGAAGCGGGCAGCTCCCGAACCGACATCGCCGAAGTCGAGCACACCGGCATTCTCCGGCGAGAGGAACGTGCCCGAGCCAACGTTCCTTAAGAGCGTGATGCTGTCGGTCGTTCCGCGACCATCAGGGAGTTGATGCGTGATGGCGAGATCGAAGTCGCCGTCACCGTCGAGATCAACGGGGACGAGACTGCCGGGACCGGGGTCCGTCGCATACGACTTCGCTGCGGCAAAGCTGATCGCCGCATTGGCCAATCCCGTGCCCGTATTGAGCAGGATCGAGACGTCGTTCGATTCGAAGTTCGTCACGGCGAGATCGGCCTTGCTGTCGCCGTTGAAGTCAGCGGCGGTAATCGCCAATGGAATTTTTCCGACAGCAAGCGTTGTCGGTTCAACAGTAAAGCCGCCGCTACCGTCATTCTTGAGGACCGCGACTTTATTGGTGTCTTGCAGTGTAACAACGATTTCAGGACGCGCGTCGTTCGTGAGTTCGACCGCTGCAATGCCGAACGGTGAGGTGCCGAGCGGGATATTTACCGTCGTCCCGAACGTCCCGTTGCCATTGTTCTTGAGCACCGAAACGCTGTTGCCCAGTTCGTTCGCGACAATCAGATCGAGCCCATTGATGCCGTCTACATCGGCCACAACGACGGCTCGCGGCGTCAGTCCGACGGTGTAGTTGACCGCCGCAGCAAACGTCGCCGGATTTGCAACGTTGTTGAGCAGCACGGAAACGTTGCGCGAGAACGTGTTCGTCACAACGAGATCATCAAGCCCGTCGCCGTTGAGATCCGCATTCACGATCGCGAACGCTCCGAAGCCGCGACGCAGTCCGAGATCAATGTCGTTTGCCGGATTGCTGACGAAGTCGTCACCCGACCTGAGCAGCAGACTGATCGTGCTGGTGTCTCCATTGGTCACAGCGAGGTCCGGCTGCGAGTCGTTATTGAAACGACCGACGACGACCGACTGCGGCCCGCCTCCAGCGACGAAACGCGATGACTCAAACTGATTGGTCACCGGAAATGCCTGACGCATATTGGCAATGCCACTGACGTCGACTCGGACCTGATAACTACCGGCAGGCACGTTGAGGAACTCGTAGAGTCCGGCTTCGTCTTCTTGAGTCCCGAGACCGTCTGCACGCGTCGTTGTGATCGGTTCGTCAATCTCCCGAATGCCGTTTTGATTGAGATCGAGATAGACCGTTATGCCAACAAGACCTTCACCCGCATCACGGACTCGATCGTTGTCGACATCGCGATAGAGGTAGCCCGAGATACCGGTTTCTCCCGAGACACCGCCCGTATCAACGCTGAGTCCGAAGTTGAGATTGGCTCGCGTTTGTCCGGCCTCAAGAGCGACGACGTGCTGTCCGTCATGCTCTTCAGGGTCGACGCTGTCAGCGGGATCGCGCCGAATGAAGCCGCTCGGCGTCACAACGCCGACTCGATAAGTCCGCAGCGAAAGCAAGTTCTTGAAGGCGTATTCGCCGTGCGTGTCCGTCAGGCGCGACGGTTCGGGATCAATCGTCTCCGGGTCGCCATCAAGGTCCTCGTCGAAAACTCCGTTGTCATTGGAATCGAGGAAGACGAGCACGTCGGCAAGTCCCCGCTCGATCGAGCTTTGTCCGGTGACGTTGTCGACATCGCGATAGACCGTGCCTCGCAACTCGCCCGGCAAAGCACGATTACCGAAGTTGATGTCGTCTCGTTCGTCGCCGGCATTGAGCGTGACGGTATGCCCGAGTCGCGGAGCATTCAGCAGTACGCTCGCGGTATTTGAACCGCGATTGGCTGTGACGATGTCGATGCCGCCTCGACCGTCGAAGTCTCCGAGCGCTAAGCCGCTCGCGGTCGCAGCACCAGCAAGCGACACGCTAATGGGAGCACCAAACAACCGCGTCGCTCCGGGGCCGCCGCCATCTGGATCGACGCCGACAGCGATGTCTTCGCCGAGTGAGATCTGCGAGGGATGCACAACTCCGTGACCGACTCCGTCGGCCTGACGCTGAGTGGGGAACTCGTTGCCGCTGAAGCGGAGCGAGAATGTCTGCAAGCCGACGGCCGTCGCGCGGAACTTGACCGCTCCCAGTCGACCAAACTTTGTCGCCGTTGCGGGATCGGGAATCGGAGCATCGCCATGCAGATTGTCGACGAGCCCATCAACGACTGAGTCCGCTTCTGCGCTGCTGAAGCTGCCCGAGGCGTCAACGAGCAAGTGCGTCGAGAACGCGGGATCAAATCGCAGATCGACGCCGGCGGCACTAATGCCTTGCGAAGCGTCGCTCGGTTGCAGGCTGCCGGGGTAATTAGAAGTACCGCTGACGAGCAGATCTCGCACCCAAACTTCGACGAAGAAGTCCTCGTTCTCTCGCACGGAAGTCAGCGAAGTCGGCAGCACCGAGAGTGTTGGCTGAGAGGTCACGCTCTGCGTCACGACCAGCGCGTATTCGAAAGTGTTGCCCGGAGTGACCGTCACCTTGAAGGTCTCTTCAACGAAGAGGCCGCTGCCATCGGTCGCGCGAATCGTGATATCCGAGGGCGTGCGATTCTGATTGGCTGCGAACGGCAGATAGGTCAGCGACAGTTGATTGCCATTCACCGCCGCTCCGACGAGCGCTGAGTTTGAATTCTGCTCGACGCTAAAGATCAGCGATGTCGCGGCATCGGGGTCTCCGAAGATTGTGCGGAGATCGACGCTCTCGACCGCATCGCCGTCGCGCCTCAGTCGATCATCAAAGCCGCTGCCGATCACGAACGGTGATTCGTTCTCGTTCGTAACGTTGATCGTGAAGGCTTGAGATCGGAACAACCCGGCGGCGTCAGTCGCAGACACGGTCACTGAGTAAGTCGATTGCGTCTCGAAGTTGAGCAGTGCATTGGTCCGCAGTTCCTGAGTGACCGGATCGAGTGAGAACGCTGCGGCATCGGTGCCACTGAGCACGACGCTCTGCAAGTTGCCATCGGGATCAATCGCTCCGGTCAGTCCCACAAGAGTTCCGATCGCGACGTTCTCAGCGATGTTGAACGTCGAGCTTCCGAACGTCGGTCGTCGATTGAGTGGCAGTTCGAACGCACCAATATCGACCGTCGCTCCATTGGCATTGTCCCCGTCGATGATGCGCGTGAGTCCGCGCTGATCGAATGCGGTCACTCCAGTGTTGCTGCCTGCGTCGATCGCCGGACTGAACGTCACCGTCTCGCCACTTTGAGTCACGAGCAGTGCATGCGTCTTCGTGACTCCCCCGTTATCGGCGAGTGGCCCAATCTTCGGATCGAGTGCCGACGACGTGCCGATGAGATCGCCGTTTGCCCCCGAAGTGAAGCCGGTTGCTAAGCCGACAAGACCAATCAGGTTGTTGCCGGCGGTCGTGAATGCACCGCTGACATCGGGGCTGCTGACCGTCGCTTTGTTCGTCGCGATGAGTGTGTTTCGCAACGAGAACGTGCCGCTTGCAACGGTGACTCCGCCGCCCGAACCGGAAGTCTGATTAGCGGCGATCGTCACGTTCGTAAGAGTGGCAGTTCCCGTTTGGTGATGGATCGCACCGCCTGAACTGTCAGAAATGTTACCCGAGAACGTCGAGTTCTTGATCGTCGCACCGCCGCGCAGTGAGAGGGCACCGCCGATGCGATTCGCTGTCGAACCGGTACCGATCGCTCGATTGGCATCGAAGGTTGAATTGTCGATAACGACATTCGAGCCGGGATCGGTCGTGATCGCACCGCCGTTCGCTTGCCCGGTTGAGCCACTGGTCTGCGCGATGTTCTGCGAGAACGTGCTGTTGCCAATGGTGAGCGCGGTGTTGTCGTCACTGAAGATCGCACCGCCCCGAGCATTGCCGTCCTCGCCCGTGACCACTTGATTCCCGATGAAGCTCGACGAGCCAATGCTGAAGCTTCCCGCCGAATAGATGGCACCGCCGCCGGCCTTCGCGGTGTTGTTGAGGAACTGGCTGTCGGTGATTTCGAGGACGAATCCAACAGCGAGCGTTGACTGAGTCGCGATCGCACCGCCGAGCGAGTTATTGGCAGCCGCCGCATTCGATTGCAGCACGGTCTGAGACAGCGTTGTCGTACTGCCGCTTCTCAAGAAGAGAGCCCCGCCGCTGCGTGCCGAGTTCCCCGTCAGCTCGCTCTGAGTGATCGTCAAACGCCCCGACGATTCAATCGCACCGCCGTCATCCGAGATGCCGAGATCACCATTGCGGAGCGTGACTCCCACAAGTTCGAGCGAAGCACCGGC
>CAZNMS010000656.1:0-4335 GCA_964573505.1 uncultured Planctomycetaceae bacterium
AGGATGTTGTCGACTTCGTCAACGAGCGCGAAATCGAGCCGTCCTTGCACTTGATCCTCGCGACGCGGCTTCATGTTGTCGCGCAGGTAGTCGAAGCCGAATTCGTTGTTAGTGCCGTAAGTGATGTCGCACGCGTATTGAATCTGCCGCTCGTTATTGGGCATGTGCGACTGAATGGCACCGACGGTCAGACCGAGGTGTTGATAGATCGCTCCCATCCACTCCATATCGCGGCGCGCGAGATAGTCGTTGACGGTGATGACATGCACTTTCCCCGCGAGTGCATTGAGGAACGCAGGCAGAGTCGCGACGAGCGTCTTGCCTTCGCCCGTCGACATCTCGGCGATCATGCCTTGATTGAGTACGTAGCCGCCGATGATCTGCACGTCGAAGTGCCGCATGCGGAGAAAGCGACGGCCTGCTTCTCGCACCGCTGCGAAGGCTTCGGGGGCAACTTGTTCGAGCTTCTCGCCGCGCACCAGTCGCGCACGGAGTGCAGGGCCAATCAGCCGCAGCTCGTCGTCGGTCTTCGCCAATAGCCCTTCTTCGAGCTGATTCACCCGATCCAAAAAGCTGCCGGGGACGATCTTCGAGACGCCAGTTTTCCTGTCACGGATGTAACCGATATTTCGCACGCGGCGGTCGTTCGAAGTTCCGAGCACGAATGTCAGAGATCGCTCAACGATTCGAGTCGCGCCGTAAAATAAGTCTCCGACACCTTGCACTAAGTCCATGAGGGGCAGTCCTATCGCGGCGGCAGGCCGCTCTACATCCGTGCGAAAAACTCGCGAAGAACGGCTGAAAAGCAGCCAAAAATAAAGGCGGTTCACGAGGGGCGGGGATGCTATTGGTCGCTCCAAAGAGGGTCAACGGGCCTCCGAAGGGCTCGTAGCACGGACTTCCTGTCCGTGCTCTTCTTCAGGCATTGCGATCAATTGAGACGTTGGGAACTCGGTCTGAGTCGATTCGGCTTTGATGCTTTCTTCACACCGAATGGTGACGGCGTTTTCGGACCTTGTTTGAAAACCTCATCCCGCTGAGGCTCGGGATGGAATCCCAAGCTACGACGACGCGAACATCACCCCGCACGTGAGACAGACATCATCGCCGCAACTCCTCGCTGCCGCTGCGACGAAGCCGGCATCGTTTTCGTCTCATGCGATTGCTTCATCGCACTGACGGATATGTCGCTTTCAGCAGCCGAGCTGCGTCGGCTTGCTGTGTTGCGAAGTCGGGACGGTCGACTGCATTTCGCATTTCGGCCGGGTCGCTTTGATGGTCGTAGAGTTCGCGAGCGACGACTTCGCCGGACTTCCAATCGCGCCATTCGGTGTAGCGAACGTGCTCCGTGCGAATGCTGTAGCCCATTGCTTTCGGCAGCTTTTCGGGCTCGCGATCGAAGTACGCCGGGCGCGGATGCTGAGTCGCTGCCGCCGCCTTCAACTTCTGCTGAGGATCGCGAAACAGTGGGGCGAGATTCGTGCCCTCAAGCCCCTCGGGACGCGGCAGCCGACATGCTTCAACGAGCGTCGGAAAGAGATCAAGCAACTCCGTCAGCGACGATGTGCGTTTTCCTACAGCCGCCATTCCGGGCAAGCGAATGAAAAGCGGCACGCGAGCATCAAGTTCGAAGTTCGATGTCTTCGCCCACAGAGATTGCTCGCCGACGTGATAGCCGTGATCTCCGGCGAAGACGATGACGGTGTTTTCGGCTTGCCCGCTTGCTTCCAGTGAATCGAGCACCTTGCCGATCTGCGCATCGAGGTAGCTGATGTTGGCAAAGTACCCGTGCCGAATTTCGGCGGCTTCCTCGGCGGTAAAGGTCACTTGATGGGGCGGGATGCCTCGAATCTCGCGCCCGTCATGAAACGCAATCTCGGGAGCACCGGCGGGACGCGCGGGATTCAGCTGCGGCAACTTCGCTCGGTCATAGAGATCCCAATACTTCTTCGGTGCATTGAACGGAGCGTGCGGCTTCCAAAACCCGACCGCTAAGAAGAACGGCTTCGACTTGATCTCATTGAGAGTCCGCACGGCTTCGCGAGCGACTCGACCGTCGAAGTAAGCCGAGTCCGGCACATCGCGGCATTCACACTTCGGCGCCTTTGCAAAGTTCGGGGGAAGCGGACCTTCAAGCTCGGGCTTGTCGTCACCGTGATTGGCGTAGTGCAGGAACTCGTCGGCGGACCAAGAACGACGATCGCCTTTTTCGGCGGTGTGCCAGTTGTGAAAGATCTTGCCGACGCAGCACGTCTCGTAGCCGTGCTGCTTGAACCATTGCGGCAGCGTGACGACGTTCGGGTTGAGATCTCGGAAGTGCGTGCCGTTGTGCCAAAGTCTCAACGAGTCCGGTCGCTTGCCGGTCAACATCGACGACCGCGACGGATTGCAGAGTGCTTGCTGGCAATAGGCTCGATCGAACTGCAGCGACCGCTTCGCCAGTCGATCCAAATTCGGCGTCAGAGCGACTGAGCCATAGCTCGCGAGTTCCGTGCGGAAGTCATCGGCCATGATGAAAAGCAGATTGGGCCGCTCGGCAGCAGCGAGCGGAAGCGTCATCAACGCAAAGCACACAAACGCAAGAAGTCGTTTCATTGAGAGGCTCACTGTTCTGCAAGCGGAGAAAAGCTTGTTGGAACGAGAAGATTTTTGCGGTCCTTGTACGACGGACTTGTAGTCCGTCGATCTGCGGCCGCGACGGACTACAAGTCCGTCGTACATTTGGGTTGCGGCACTGCCGCGCTAGGAGTTGTGGGAATGAGCAAACGGCATCGGGACGGGCATCGAAACGAAGCGGTCTAAGTAGCATGGACTTCCAGTCCGTGCCGTCTTCTGGCTGTTCGCATTCGTTTGACGTTAGCCGTTCAGCACCGGCTGACAGCCGCTGTTGCGAAAGTTCCTTGTTGTGAAACTGAAGCAAGTTTGACGAATTTGCCGAAGATGCCGCCGTCTCGCGGCCGATCTTAGGAGCAGAGATTGCCTGCCGCGCGGCGTTGGCTGAAGCGGCAATTGGTATCAGCTCATGAACCCCACAGCGGCACGAGGCAGAACATGGCGAGGAAGTTGGCATTGGCGGCGTTGAGTGTGTTCGGACTGTGCTTCACTCTGACCGGCTGCCAAACAACCGTCGGCGGGCAAACATTGCCTTCAGCGTATTACCTGAAGGACGACGTCCAGTACTTCCCGACGGGACCGGAGTTCAAGCTCTCGAACACCGTGCAAGCCATCGAGCAATACAAGCTTGATCAATCCGGCTTCAACGCCGAGTACAACAAGAAGTAAGCATCGGCCGCATCACGCTGCTTCCGGCGTTGCCAATGAATGAGCCCGAGCCGTCAGGATGTAAGAAATCGTACCTGCGTATCTCGTAGCTTGCTTCTTCGGGGCTGTGAGGTTTTGCCGTAGGACGGGCACTCTTGCCCGTCCTACGGACTTCTTCACAAGCACTTCGCAACCTCTTTTTTCATGCCGCCCGCGACCTCGCTTTAGGCTCGTCCCGGTTGATGGCCATTGCACCGACAGCAATCACGGCACGCTCTATCGGGCGAGAATTGTCGCTCGTACTCGTGCGGACTCGCTCCCGTCGCCGAAAATCGTCTGCTACCTTCGCGCTCTCGCTTCTTGTGAGCTGTTCGATTTCGAATCGACTCAGGCAAGCTGCAGATGGGAATGCTCGGGCGAACTTCAAAGAGCGTCTTCAAGTAGCCGTAGCATGGGATTCCATCCCGTGCCGTCTTTGCTTCTCCGGACAAACTCGAACTGCCAGTCGAAGAGCACGGGCTAGAAGCCCATGCTACGACGGTGACTGCATCAGTCGCTCTTCCGTCGTACTGATCGAGAGCCATCTGCCGCTTGCCTGATTGACCTCTATCACCCTTCCTCAAAACGGTCTGACTTATCGTGCCTATCGTCGTTCAAAAGTTTGGCGGGACGAGCGTCGCGGACGCGTCTCGGATTCTGAATGCCGCTCGTCGAGCGATTGCCGCAAAGCATGCTGGCAATCAAGTAGTCGTTGTCGTGAGTGCTCGCGGAGATAAGACCGACGAACTCATCGACCTCGCCGCGCAGATCACGGACAACCCGCCGGCTCGCGAAATGGACATGCTGCTGTCAACGGGCGAGCAAGAGTCGGTCGCGTTGCTCGCTATGGCAGTGCAATCGCTCGGCGAACCGGCCATCAGTTTGACCGGCTATCAGATCGGCATTCTGACCGATTCGAGCTACCGCAAGGCGCGCATCAAGAAGATCTCAACCGACCGCATGAAGAAGGCGCTTGATGCCGGACAGATCGTGATCGCTGCCGGTTTTCAGGGAATTGATGAGGACTTCAACATC
>CAZNMS010000657.1:0-4334 GCA_964573505.1 uncultured Planctomycetaceae bacterium
TAACCGACAACCCAAACTCAAGCCCAGACGAACCTCTAAAGCCACGCCTTCGGCGAATACTTACCGACGACTTACAGCCCGCGATGGTTTTCAAACAACATGCCAATGCGAGCCAGATTATTGAGTTGCGACGACAGCATATTCATCAGCAGCTTGCAATTAAGACCAACAGGGCACGCGTGGAGTATCTGCTCGATAAAACGCTCAGCTTCCTGTCTCAAAGTCAAAATAACTTCTTCAATGACGAACTGCCGGTACTGGCCCGTGAGATTCGAGAAGATGTCGGTGTCATCTGCTTCGAGCCAAGAATTGATCGACAACTCTTTTGGCTTCCGTGGTCGGAGTGGAGTTGTGGCGGATTTGTAATTGAGCCTTCATTCCCACTACTGGTGATGGTTGATCCACATCGCGGCACGGCAAAGCATCGGTGCATAATTGGGCGGAAACATGAGAATGTCGTTGAACAAGAGGTATTCGATGAGACTGGTAACGAACTGCGAGTCTGTCTTGAAGACTGGCTGAAGTCCAGCAAATCGTTTGACGCTGCCGAAGCCTACGTCTCAGCCAATCGTCAAGCACAAGAGGAGTATGTTGAAATCAGCAAAGCAGAACTCAGGAAGATACTCGGAGAACGCAAACTGATCGTGAGAGACGGAAAGAAAGTCAGAGCAGAAGAGCTTCGAGAAATGCCAGAGTCAACTTTCGGCGACAGGCTAAGAGGTGGAAAGATTCCTCATCAACCTATTGATAACCGCACAGTGAAAGTGCCAAAGACGTGGCTCGATGAAAGGACTAAATGGCGAGATCGAGATATCGCGGAAAGTGCCGACCAAGTACCGGCAAGCACCGACTAGTACCGGACGCCTGAAAACACCCTTAAAGGCGCTTGTTACACGACCTGCTTTGTTCATTCTGTGCCTGCGTTGGGGCTCAATGGTGAGTCATTCCAACAATGGATGAAGGACAAAGTATGGACAAACAGAGTATCAACAAGACGGTGTTGATGGGGTGCGACTCAACCGCAGAAATGCTCGGTGTGAAGCCAGATATGCTGGCTGATTGGCGATGTCGCTCCCCAGAGAAACTGCCACACGTCAAGGTAGGTCGGCTGGTTAAGTACCGATTGTCGGACGTAGAAGCATTTATTGAAGCCAATGTGGTCGGTGTTGATAACACTGGCCGGTCCGGTGTTCGGCTTGAACGGCCCGACGAACGAGACATCGGCATCGGCCTTAATCGCGTCCATCCTGAGATTTCAAAAAGGAGTCTCAGCGATGGCCTTTAAAGGTTGGAATCGAGTCTCGCGGAAAGTCGTATGTCCGATTTGCGACGGATCAGACAACTGTTGCATCAGCGATGATCGAACAGCGGTTTGGTGTGGTCGCATTCAAGAAGGATCGACCAAACAAAACGCGGGCGGGCAGTTCTTACATCTGCTCGGTGATAGTCAGCGTCGACGCTATGAGCGCAGCTCCGAGCATCCGCCTCATCGGAAAAAGCAGCGAACGGCGGAGCAGCCGAAAACGCGGTCGGACTTCGAGCACATTGCACTGACAGCGTTCTGTCGTGCAGATGCTCCGCAGCGACGGCAAGAACTGGCGGCTCTGCTCGGGGTCACGGCAACCGCATTGGAGCAGCTCAGAGTCGGGCCGTGGGGCTTCAAGGACGGGCTCCACTGGCTGTTTCCCGAACGGGATGCGGCGGGCAGGATCATCGGCTTGAATCGTCGCTATCAAGACGGAAAAAAGATCGCTTGGCAGGGCAGTCAACGCGGGTTGCTCTATGGCGATGATTGGCAAAGGTTCGATGGCCCGGTCTATCTGGTTGAAGGTCCGTCTGACACGGCGGCGCTGTTGTCGCTTGGATTGTGTGTTGTCGGGCGACCGTCCAACACGGGCGGTGTCGAGCACTTGATTGAGTTGCTCGCGACCTTGCGAAGTGATCGTGAAGTGATCGTGCTCGGTGAGAATGATCGCAAGCCGCATGGCTCGCTGAAGCCGAATGCGCAAGCTCGCCTTCGGTTCCGTAGTTTGCGCACCTAAAGTTTGAGTTTTTGGCCTAAGTGCCTGCGAATTTCGGCTTTTATCGCTGAAAAGAGACTGTTGCAACTGTCGCAAATCGTCGCATTAATTGACAGTAATTAGTCGTATGACGCATCTGTTGCAGGCATTTTTCAGTCATTCTTCCGTAGAACCGAGCGAGCCTCGGTAGCTCGAAGGGCTGCCATCTTCACTACCTCGGAATGAGATCCGACCGTCGCAGGGCAGCGCACTGCCGACGAAGTCGCGCCGCCTTGCCAATGGGGCGGTGCCGGTCTTGCATGCGGGCCGATTTGAACCCGCCTTCTATGAGAAAGAGCCGTCTCCGACCGGGCCTGCGGCGGATTCGGGTGGCTGGGAAGAGCCGCTCCGACGTGGTTCACGGGAATTGTGGCGTCGTAGGGCAGGCCACCGCTGAGTCTGGTTACGCCTTACCGTTCTGCCCAACACGCGAGTCTGCGTCGGTCAAGTGGAGACGATCATTACGCGAATTGGCTCGCACTTTATTGTCGCCGACTCAGACGCCATTTGGGGGCGTCGTTGAGCGAGATTGGCACCCACTAACGGACCGAAAATGGCAGCCGGTGGGACGCCAGTTTGATTGCCGATCGGCCTCTTAGCGACGTCTCGCGACAAGTGATCTTGCAGACAGATTCGACACCGAAATCGGCGCGTCATTCGGGCGACATAGTGCTGTTCAACACAAGTGCTATCCCCCGGCTTAATAGCGAGTTACGACAATAGCACGGCTGCCAAGATATTCCACCCGCTGCTGGCGTTGATCGCCTCGGCGACCAACAGCGAATTGGCACGGTATGTCGAGTTCCTGAAAGAAGAGAACCGCATTCCCGGCCAAGTTCACACGAAGCCCGAAGAGCGGTCACAGCTCATCAAACTTGGCAAAGCGCTGGGGAAGGCGATCGACGAATTGATCACGCTGGTCTCACCTGCGACGTTCTATCGGTGGTGCCGGGAGGAGGAGGGAGGAAGCCATAGAAGAATCCCACCGCTGGAAAGCGCAAGTCGCGTGAAGTGCGCGAGTTCGTCGTGGAGGTGGCTAGAACCATGGGCCTTGGGCACACCCGTATCCTGGCCTGATGAAACTTTTAAGTCTTGTTGTCGCTTTTGGTTGCGCGGCGGTGGGCGGCTGGCGAAGGACTGCCGCAGTTTCTTTTCTTGCCACCTCTGCATCGCCGACACGCTGACCCGAGTTAGGTACTTCCCCAGTTCGTCCGCAGTTGGCTCGCGCAGCAGACATCCAAACGCTCCCAGCAACGTCGTGAAGCCCTGCTTCGAATGTTGCCCTTCCAACTGTTTGTAGAGACCAAAACTCGATTCCAAAATCTCTGTGCTCAAGGGCAGTCGCTCGCCGGGTTTTAGATGCTTCTCTTGCGAGCCTAAGAAGGAGTGTAACTGTTCTGACACATGCTTCACTCGTGACGCGACTTGCTCCCAGTCGATCTTGTGCTTCAGGGTCGCAGGCGAAACTGGCTCTGCTGATGAATCGTTTGATTGGGCAGGCACCGGCGGCAGCAGCGACACGCGCCGCGTGAACTCGGAGGCGACTCCTTCTCGCAGCCCTTCTTCGGCAATCAATGTTACACCCATTGAGATCACGTTTTGGAGCGCGTTCCAGTTCGCGATGTCCTGTCGGAATTCTTCCAGTCCTCCGAGCTTCGCTTTCAGGCGGTCGGGGGTGATGCCGTTCAAGCACTTCTCATCGGGATAATCGAGCAGCCACAGCATTCGAGCGGCCCATCTCAATTGCGGAGCGAGGTTCATGAACCGCGATTTGGGTCGCACGCTCGACGGCACCAAGTGGGCGAGTTCGGTCTGCTGGATCGAGGAACGCACTCGTCCGACAAGTGCTGTGAACTGCTGAAAACGGTCGTCGCGTTCGAGTTCGCGTTTCAAGACGTTGGCTGCGAAATGCTTGAAATCACCGAGAAAAGCGCAGTCTTCACGCTGCTCACGCAACATCGCCGCGCCGTCTCGGAGTTCCGACGCTCCGTCTCCGAGAACAGCTCGCGGAGCCTTTCCCGCGCGAGTCGCCAGTGCGAGTAAGGCTTTACCGACATCCTCCGCCTTCCGACTGACACTGGGTAATACTTCTAACACCCTCAGGTCCGAGTGCTTCAGTGGTGTCCCTGCCGCAGGTAATTTTGATTGCCGGATGCCGAGCACCACCAAGACCTTCTCTGGGCCAATTTGATTCGAGTGATCAGCCAGGTGCCAGCGGCATTAGGTCACTTGGCCCCGCTGTGCGGCGGAGGGCTGGTCGGTTGGTTGAAGTCA
>CAZNMS010000658.1:0-4322 GCA_964573505.1 uncultured Planctomycetaceae bacterium
TGCAGGATGTCTTCGACAGGCTCGGGAAGGGGAGTTCATACGGCAGTTCCACGACGCACATGAGCAAGCTGATTCCGCGTATCGAAGGCGGTGGCGGAGGTGGTTGTCCGATACTTGTCGCAGGAATCAAGCCGAATTTGTACGACCCTATGGTATAGTCGGGTCATGCCTCAACTTGCTGATCTTGGTCGATTTCGCACGATCCTCGCTGACCCGCCGTGGCAGTTCATGAACCGCACCGGAAAGATGGCTCCCGAGCACAAACGCTTGTTGCGATATCCGACGATGCCGCTGGCCGACATCAAGGCGTTGCCAATTGAAGAACTCGCCGCCGAAGACGCTCACCTTTATTTGTGGGTGCCGAACGCGCTTCTTCGAGAAGGCTTGGAGGTCATGGAAGCATGGGGGTTTTCTTACAAGACGAATTTGGTGTGGTTCAAGACTCGCAAAGACAACGGCCCTGATGGCCGAGGCGTCGGCTTCTACTTCCGCAACGTCACCGAGGTCTTGCTCTTCGGCGTCAAAGGCCACATGCGGACTCTGGATCCCGGTCGCACTCAGGTGAATCTGATTGCCGCTTGCAAACGCGAGCACAGTCGCAAACCCGACGAGACATATGACCTCATCGAAGCATGCAGTCCCGGACCGTTCTTGGAATTGTTTGCGCGTCATCCTCGACGTCGTTGGGTGCAGTGGGGAAACGAGATCGAGCAGCACGTGCGAGACATTCATCGGCCCGGACTCGCTGTCCGCCGCCCATTAGCGGCTGCTCGCACGATGACACTTCAGCCTGCTTGAGCGTTGCCAAACATTGATGTCTGGCTGAGCCACTTCTTCGTCTTCTTCTCCGAGTGGACTCTGTCGAGTGGCGATTCCAATCGCCACTCTGGCCGACAGCCTCAAGCCACACTGCTTGGCATCGAAGAGTCATTGCGCAGAGTGGTGATTTCTGGCACCGTCGTTCTTGATGGTTCACGTCCGAGCCATCGCTCTCGCTGAGAGCCAAGTGATCCTTCACCTTACAGACTTGAGGAGTGACGTCATGTCGAAGAGTAAAGCTGCCGAGTTGCGGCAGCCCGAGAAAAAGATCGGACCGTTTGCAAACGGGATCGGAATCGCCATTTGGCTGAATGAGTTCGAAGGTGACGATGGCCCGAAGCGGTTTCGGAGCATCACATTGAACCCGCGACGCTACCAAGATCGCACAACGGGTGAATGGAAAGACTCCGCGAGCTATCAGCCGTCCGATCTCCCCGCGCTCCTGTTCTGTCTGAATAAGGCTCAGGAGTACTGCTATGAGACGCCAATTCCCGATTTCTCTCCCGAGTCGACGGACGGTGAAGGACAACCATTCTGACCGGCTCTCGCAGCCGCCCCAGAGTCTCTTGAAGCTCTGGGGCGGCATCCTCGTCGATCGCGCCATTCTTCGGTGTCGTCATATCAAAACGAAGAAGCCCGGCAGCGTTCTGCTCCGGGCTTCACTTCGTTGTTGCGGACTTCATTCAACTACGACTTTTTGCCGTCCTTTCGTTCGTCACTTGAGCCAGTCGGTTTCGGCTTGCCTTCCGCAGGTTTGTCTTTGTGACTTCCACCATTTGCCATGATCGTGCTCCAGAAACAGTTCCCGTCGAACTCGATTTCCCACAATAGGAAATTCCGATTTTGGGAAACTCTAGACCGCTCAATAGCGTGGCTCAAGCGAAAACTGCCCACGCTTAGGAAGCCGCCTACGAGTTATGAAGAAGTCGAAGTTCACGAAGCAGTACTCAAGACTGCTCGAAGCCTTGAAGCAGGCTCGAGTTGAAGCCGGTCTTACTCAGACCGAAGTCGGTAAGAAGTTCGGAGCTCACGCGTCATTCGTCTCTAAGTGCGAGTCGGGAGAGCGTCGTATCGACGTCGTTGAGCTCAACTACTTCTGCAAGCTCTATGGATTGTCGCTGCTGGACTTCGTCGGACGACTAGCGCTGGAATGATTCACGTTCCGTGGTATCACAAGTTCTGAAGAGACTTCTTGTGCGAGACGTTTCGATGACTGCCCGGTCTCAATGTGATTGCTTCGCAGACCGAGTAGTTCGCTCGTGCGGCTGTAGTACTTTCGAAGCGTGTCTCGTGATGCAGCCAAGAGCACAACTTCCAAGAGAATGAAACACAAATCGTATGGGAGTAGCGACATTCCCAGATGCTTCGCGCGGTAGCAAACAAACGCGATCGCCACCGAGAGAGCGACGTTCGAATAGAAAAGGTAGTGGCGATAGTGGATCTCGATGAGAAGCTGAAACGCGGTGACGTTTTCACCCAGTTTCGAGAAATCGAGAGGTGGAAGTTCAATTCCAGTCATCGCATGCAGGCGATCTATAGTGGCCCAGCGCAGAGCGCTAATCGTCATCCCAACGGCGATCGAAGCCACAGTGAGATAGAGAAAGCCGCCCAATGTCGGCCCAAGTGTTTGTGACGGCGCGATCCAACGGGCAATCGACGGCGAGAACTCGCTGATCCCGATCAATGCAGTGGCACCCGGAACCAAGTAGGCAATCAACGGGCCGAATGACTGATCGGAAACGGGTTGCACGCAGCCAGTGTACCAGACCGCCAGATGCATCTTGAAATGGCATCAAGATTCGACCGGCGGTAGGCCGTCTGCGTGTAATGACTTTTTTTGTGCGACAGCGAGGTAGCGATAGAAGGTCGCACGTGAGATGCGAAGTGACTCGCAGATTTCGGCAATTGATAGAGAACGATTGGAGTGCATCGTTTGAGCCATCAGTACACGAGGATCGCGAGCGGAAATTGCCGGTCGTCCGCCATTGCGTCCGCGTGCCCTCGCAGCCTCAAGCCCAGCTTTGGTGCGTTCCACAATCAGTCGCCGTTCAAATTGAGCCAACGCGCTGAAGATGTGAAAAACCAACTCACCGGTTGCAGTCGTTGTGTCGATGGCTCCGTCACAGATTGATCGAAAGCCAACACCGCGATCTCGAAGTGATTCGACGATACTCACCAAGTGAGACACCGACCGGCCCAATCGATCAAGTCGCCAGACCAAGAGAATGTCACCGGTTTTGAGCATGGAAAGGCAAGCTTCGAGACCGGGACGATCAGTCTTCATTCCCGAACCGGTATCTTTGAATATGAACTCGTCGACGACACCCTGTTTTCGGAGAGCGTCAACTTGCAGCGCCAAGTCCTGACCGAAAGTTGACACGCGAGCGTATCCGATGGTCCTGCCGCGAAATGTCTCAAAAGCCTTAGGCATCAATGGGAGAATGATACCTTGAAAACCGAGACGCCAATTCGAGATCAACTTGCGGCTCGACACCAATTGTGATGCTTCAGCTCAATTGGCATCGCAACAAACGACCGTTTTCTGAGACCGATTCGCGAGTTAAACGCGGCTGCCATCATGCACTTCTTGTGGCACGGAATCTGGCACGGAATTCTTGTGAAGCCCTCGAAAAGATGTGTAAGCTCTGGAAAGTAGAGTGAGCCTGAGAAGCAAGTCTCAATAGTTGAAAACCCTTACGATAGACGATGTTACGATTCCTCGCCGCAACTAGGCAGATGCTGCGAACTTTGACTTCCTAAACCGTAGGTCACAGGTTCGAATCCTGTCGGGGATAATCAAACACCGCGAGAAACTCGGAACAGGCTAATTCGTAGAGGTTCTCAGTTCCTGCTTGCAGCTCTATGCCACTGAACGCAGCCCTGTACTGCGTCGGATTCTGCAGCGCCTCTTTGATGTCCGCAGAAGTCGTCTGAATGGCCTCTTCGAAGTCAGAGGCAGTGACTTGAAGATAGTGAGCCGTCGCCATTCGGGGAGAGTTCCAGAACCATGCACAAACCACATGCAATGGGTTCGATTTGGCAAGCTCCGTTTCTCTGGTGCTTCGGCAGTTCTGAAATGGCTTTGGCCACGGCGTCACTCCCGCCTTTTTCAGAATCCGAATGAACTGGGTCCGCAAGTTGGCTTTTCGCTTCAACAACGAGCCACAACCCACACCGAGTCGATTGGAGCATTCTTGCGGTGCTCTGTGAGCACGGGACGAAGCGCGGGAAACAGCGGCACTTCCCGAGACTCCTTCCCCTCAAGGTGAGCCGTCTTGAGGCTCGTTACGCGAATCCGTCCCTTGTCCCAATCAATGTCACTCCATCTCAAGTGGATCACTTCAGACGGGCATCTAAGTGATAGTCGATAATAACTTCCCTAAATCAATTGGAAGTGGGTAAGGCGGTGTCGTTCCATTTGGGGAGCAACCTGATCGAAGACAATTTTCGGCATGGTTCAAAGTGAGGTAGCAGAGCCGCGCCCGTCAGGAAGCGGAATCCAC
>CAZNMS010000659.1:0-4286 GCA_964573505.1 uncultured Planctomycetaceae bacterium
CGAAAGACGCAGAGAAGAAGTATCGAGCAATTCCCTCTCCGCTTTGGTTCGAGTTCCCGAAGAGGAGACGGTCATTTCTCCGCAAGGAGCCTGTCCGAGTAGCGGTAGCATGGGCTTCTAGCGCGTGCTCAACGGCTGTCGCCAAACGATGGCGAACATCCAAAGTCTGCACGGACTGGAAGTCCATGCTACTTGGACAGACTCCTATCTCGGCGAACCTATCAAGGAACCCAGTTGTGAAGAAGGTCGGACATTGGCTCTCAGGCGTTCGCGGGAGTAGAGCCGGATTGATTAGCGTTCTTAGGCCAGTTGTGACGGCTATGAGTTCAGCTCTGCCGGGGGCAACCGAGATCAAATCGTGAGTTGTGTTGAGAGGAGTTTCGAATGCGTGCGTTCTTTCTGTTGGCGATGTGTTTCATCGCGGGCGTTTCAAGTGCTGCGGAGCGAGTGCTCGTTGAGGCCGAGAGCTTTCAACAGCACGGCGGATGGGTGCTTGACACTCAGTTCATTCAGGAGATGGGTTCGCCCTACTTGCTCGCGCACGGCATCGGGCACGCCGTCAAAGACGCGACGACCGATGTCGAGTTTCCGGCAACCGGCAAGTACCGAGTTTGGGTCCGCACAAAGGACTGGGTTGCTCGCTGGGATGCGAAGGGGGCACCGGGTCGGTTTCAACTGCTCGTCAACGGGCAAGCTCTGAGCACGACGTTCGGCACTCAGGGCAAAGAATGGTCATGGCACGACGGCGGCAGTGTTGAGATCAAAGATAAGAAGACATCGCTCGCACTGCATGACCTCACCGGGTTCGACGGACGCTGCGATGCAATTCTCTTTACACAGGAAGAGACCGCTCCGCCGAACGATTCCGCAATCCTCGCTGACTGGCGCCGCAAGTTGCTGAACTTGCCCGAGAAGCCGATCGAGCAAGCGAACTATGACCTCGTCGTCATTGGCGGCGGCTATGCCGGAATGGGATCGGCGATCTCCGCAGCGCGAATGGGTTGCAAGGTCGCGCTGATTCAGGATCGACCGGTGCTCGGCGGCAATGGGTCGAGCGAAGTTCGCGTTTGGGCAATGGGCTTGATCCGTCGTGGCGAGTATCCGCGCGTTGGCGAGATCGTCGAAGAGTTCGCCGATCGCGCGACGAAGTCGCCCGGTCGAGAAGAAGAGTTCGAAGACGCGAAGAAGGAAGCCATTGTTCGAGCCGAGAAGAACATCGATCTCTTTCTCAATCATCACGCTCACAAAGTAGAGATGCGCGATAAGCGCATCATCGCGGTGCATGCCTTCGATACTCGGACGAGTGCGCAGCGCCGCTTCACCAGCAAGCTGTTCGCGGACTGCACGGGGCACGGCACGATCGGAGCACTCGCGGAAGCCGAGTGGGACATGACCGAAAAGGGCCGCATGGGCATGAGCAACATGTGGCGCTGGGATGAAGCGAAAGCTCCGACCGAGTTCCCCGAAACCAGTTGGGCGCTCGATCTGAAGATGGCCGACTTCCCGTATCCGCGCGCGGGGCACGGCGAATGGTTTTGGGAGAGCGGCTACGACAAAGACCCGCTCAAAGATGCCGAAGGCATTCGCGATTGGAACCTGCGAGCGGTCTATGGCGCGTTCAACGCGATGAAGAATCGAGAGGGTAAGGAAAAGCACAGGAACGCAATTCTTACATGGGTCGCGTTCGTCGGCGGACCGCGCGAATCTCGCCGCTTGTTGGGCGATGTGCTGCTGACTCAAGAGGACATCGTCTCGAAGCGCAAGTTCGAAGACGGCTGCGTGCCGAGTACATGGTCGATCGACCTGCACTATCCGAAGAAGGAGTTCGCAAAGAAGTTCGCCGACAATCCATTCATCTCAATCGCCGAGCACGATCAGCGCATCGATCGCACGTTCGGTTATCCGGTGCCGTATCGCTGCTTCTACTCAAAGAACGTCAACAACCTCTTTATGGCCGGTCGCAACATCAGCGTGACGCATGAGGCACTCGGCACCGTCCGCGTGATGAAGACCTGCGGCATGATGGGCGAAGTCGTCGGCAAAGCAGCGTCGATCTGCTCGCTGCAATCGTGTGAGCCGCGCGATGTCTACGCTCGCTATTGGAAGGACATGAAGGTCTTGCTCGAACTGCCGGGCAAAGCGCGACGCGAGACAGTGAGTTCCGAAATCATCTTGCCGAAGGATGTGCCAGTGGCTCGCAAGGACGGGCCGCCAACGGGGCTCGATCCCGCGAGCTTAGGCGGCGTCGTTGTCGATGATCGCGATGCCGAAAAGGTCGGTAGTTGGACTGAGGGCACGGGACTCAAAGGCTACATCGGTCACGGCTATCAGTACGCCGGCGCAAACTCGAACGCTTCGATTCGGTACAAGCTGAAGGCCCCGAAGGCGGGCAGCTACGAACTGCGGATCGCGTATCAGCCGCATGAGAATCGCGGCACCCGCGTGCTCGTCAGTTGGTCGACCGCAGCCGGAGAGCAATCCACTCGCATCGACATGACAAAGGCTGCGCCGCTTGAGCACGGCTTTATGTCGCTCGGCAAAGTGCAACTGGCTGAAGGCGAAGAGTGCGTCGTGATCCTCAGCACGAAAGACGCCGGCGGCAACGTGCATGCGGATGCCGTGCAATTGAAATGACAGAGTGGCAGCAGGGATCTATTAGGATGAGTTGCGATTGTGCCTGAAGGATTCTCCGTTCGTGCCGCAGCTAAACGGCACGTCAACAACGTCCTGAAGGCACATGAGCAATGCAGTGTTGCCGCCTCGTCGTTTGATAGAGGCGGCCTAAGTCCGGCTGCCTTTGACCTTCGCCTTCGCCCCTCTCGGCTTTGCTTTCGACTTCCGCTCCGTATTGAGTGGTGCCGCAACAGGCTCCTTCCAAACAACCGAGGTCTTTATCTCCGCGTCGAGTGCTTCGAGGATTCGCTGTGCGCGATCGACGGTAATACCGCTGTAACAATTCCGTTCGTCCCGAGAGATCTGCGACTCGCTCACTTTCAGTCGTTGAGCCAACTCTCTTTGAGTCACGCCTTTTGCAATGCGGAGTGCGATCAACATGTCGCCGAACGAGCGGAAGTTGAAGACGTCGTTGAACTCACCACGTTTCAGTCGGTCGTAGGCGTCGATCTCGGCTTGAACCTGAGCCCGAAAGAAACGCAGCGGATCCGTGCCTCTTGTCACTTCCGCCTTCTTGTAGCCCTCTGCCTTGAGGGCCGCCGCTTCGTGTGCAATATGCGCGTCGATCTCAGCTAGACGCTGCAACGAGCAACGGTATTCGACCTCAGTTCGAATCATGTTCGGCCACCAATTTGATGATGCCTTTCGGATGAAAGTCTCTCGACTTCCGAAAGGCGGCGGGAAACGTCAATGGATTGCCGAACTGATCGGTAATCCCGCTGCGTTGTCCATAGTGCGGATAAATCTCGACTCGCAGATCGCGCCACATCCTTAGTTTCGGTTCAACATAACCCGGTACGGAGACTCGAGACTTCCAGTCCCAACTCCAATACCGGTACGGCCCCATCACATTGAGTCGTGCAGCCAATTCCCCCGTCACGATGTCAGCGACATCGCATTCGAAGTAGGCGTCGACATCGCCCGGTTCATTGCAGTCTTCGACATACGAGCCGCCAATCCAGACGGGACGAGGGCCAACTCGCCAAAGCTGTTCGACAACAGCAATCGCATTTTCCGTCATTTGAGAGCGCCAATCAGCATGCCAATGTTTGGAACTCTGCTTTCCAGAAGGTCCATGTACGAGCATCGAACTCCTCAACTCATCGGGAGTGAGTTCGTAATCGCCGACGGGCAGCAATCCATCCTTTGTAAATCGACTCGGCAGTTTCTTGCGCACGCTCATCCTCACGGGCTCCCACAACACACGGGAGCGCGCGGAATGAACGCAGCGTCGAAAGCATCGGCATCATGTCCGTCGCTCCCATACGTTGCGTTTCCCCGCGATCAACGCACCGGCTTCGTTGTTCGAATACCGGTCGTAGGCAAAACACAAGAAATAGAAACGCACTCGGCGCCCTCCAGGGCTCTATTTCGCCATCCATGACAAGCGGCAAGACCGCTTAGATAACGTGTCGGCGTTGCTCAACACTTTGCGAGTGCGACCTGAGCTTTATTGTTGCACTTAACGTTTAAGTCAAGCTTGCTGTTTAAGCTGTGGCGCGGCGTCACTTCGAATCGAAGCATCGGTCCTGACGAGTCCCACAGAGAAGTTCCTCAACGGGCGGGCCGGCACAATGGGTGAGGAACACTGGTACGACGGACTTGTAGTCCGT
>CAZNMS010000660.1:0-4282 GCA_964573505.1 uncultured Planctomycetaceae bacterium
AAGCGTCGCCCGCCAAATAAGGAGTCAAGCTGTCCGTGAAATGTGCAGCACCTCAACGTGCCGTCTTTTGATGAGGCCAGAAATGCTTCCGCGCGCTGCTGCATCGGATCGGACGGACGAAACTTCATGACGTCTGCCGGAAACGGTCCCGTAGCAAGGAACTCTGCGATTTCTTCCAGCGCTCTGCTTGCCGCGAGTTGTGGTGTCATCGTTTACCTCAAGTTCCAATTGACCTTATTCGGCAATCAAGTGAAGCCAAAATCTGAAACCGCCAGACGGATCCATTCACATGGCGAGCATTTCGAAATCGTCCTGAGCGAGATGACGAATTGCATGGACCAAGACCTCATTTTCTCGGACTTCGAAGATGGCACGATGTGTTTTCTTGCGGCTGAGTCCGTAGTGGATTTGACGCAACTTCGTTCCGTATCTCGCCGCCTCGGGTGCAAGTGGATGGCGCTCAGGATCGACACTCAGTCCGTCAATCATGGCTCGAAACCGACAAGCCAATCAGCAGCCTCTGAAAGCGAACGATGTTTCGCCCACCACTCTGCGGCATCGACAAGTTGCACTCTCGCCCGATCCGAGATTCGAACGACGTAACTCATTCCGAGATTCCCAGTCGGCGTCGGACATCTTCGAAGGTGTCTTTCACGGACATCGATCGTCCCGCCGCAAAGTCTCTTTGGCTCTGCTCGATGTCCGCGATCGTCTCATCTTCTTCGGTCTGCTGACGCCAAAGTCGGAGGCACTCCTCGATCGAGAGGCTGTCATCATCGTTACACAGCTTGGCCTGCGCGAATTGGGTGAATTGATCGAGTTGTTGCAGCGTCGTCATGAAGGCACTCTCTGAATCATTCGCTGGTTGAGTAGTCACTTTGGATGCTGGGCACTCATGCCGAGCTGTTGGAGCGAACTGCATCGCCCTTCTTTGGCCGACAAGACTAGCGGCAGTTGAGAACTTACCGGCGAACTTTTGTACGACGGACTTGTAGTCCGTCGGGCATCGTCTTCGACGGACTACAAGTCCGTCGTATCGGTATGAACTCATCTGTCGCTTACCTTATCGGCTGCTTGCTTCGCGAGTTGTCCCCGACTGCTACTGCGAACGCAGCGTTAGTAGGTAGGCCATCAAGTGACGTAACTCTTCGGGTTGCACTTGCTCGCTGACGTTGGCGGGCATCAGGGAGAGGCGCGAGGGGACTCGCTCTTCGATGTCGTTGAGCGGGATCATCTGCGGCTTGCCCTGATTGTCGATGAGTAAGAGTTCTTTCCCCTCGCTCGGCTTGATCAGGCCCGACATCACTTTGCCGCTTTTGGTCACGATCGTTGTCGTGCGGAAGGCGACGTCGACGTTGCGGTTCGGGGCGAGCACGTCTTCGAGCAGGCGGTCGATGCCTCGGTTGCCGATGCCGTCGAGGTTCGGGCCGACTTGAGCTCCTTGTCCCGCGACTTGATGACAGATCGCGCACGACTTCTTGAAGATCGCGGCTCCGAGTTCCGCTTTGCCCGGCATCGCAGCGATGTCAGTTTTCTTACTCTTGATCAACTCTTCGACCTTCGCGTCTTCAGCCGGTAAGGCCGAGACCAATGCGGCGAGTCGCTTTTGGAACTCGTCGTTCTTCACGACCGCGAGCTTTGTTTGCACTGACGGACGCGTCAGCAAGGCCGGTTGCAAACGACCGTTCTCGGCCAGTGCTAAGAGATCCGTTGCTCCGGCCATGTCACCCGCGAGCTTCTCGGCGATGCGGAGTTGCTCGGGAGTTGTCGCCACTTTCACCGCATCGGTGACTGCGGCTTCGAAGTTCTTTGAAGTCGGTTCGAGCAGAGCGGCGATGCAGGCTTCGCGCAGCTTCGGAGTGGAGCCTGCAATTTTAAATCCATCGACCAATGCACTGAGCTTCGGCTGCGGTTGATTCGCGACGAGTGCTTCGGCCACTGCGGCTGAGGTGTCTCGATCGGTGCCGAGTTGCTTGAGTAAGTCGCGCAGGCTCGGAATGAGTTCGCTCAAGCCGAACGCTCCGACGAGTTGTGCTCCGACTTTGCGATCATCTGACGAACGGTCGGGATTGAGTCCGTCGACCGAGAACCGACCGACCGCGAGCCATGCGTACGCACTGCGCGTATCGCCGTCGACGATCTCGACGATGACTTGCTTGCCAGCGTGCGGCGTCGTGTCCCACTCGGTCTTCTGAGCGGTGTCGTTACGCGGCGGCAGAGCTTCGAAGAGTTGCTCGTTCGTCTTCGCATCGCGGAGCCGAATGAAGGTCGTCTTCTTGACGGGTTGCTCGCCCGGCTGACCGTAATGGCCTGCGGCGTAGAAACTGAATTTCTTGCCGAGCTCGAACGCTCCCGAGCGGTAGTAGCCCGTGCGTTGCTCACCGAGCGGCAGGCTGCCGAAGAACATCGCTTTCTTGTTGTCGGCGGAGACTCGTTCTTGAATCACGAAGCAGTTGCCTTGATCCGGCTGACCTTCGAATGGCGAGTAACTCCAACTGATGACTTTGTTTTCGTCGCCAATCTTCAAGAGCGGCTTCGCGAGTGCGAGTGCCCAGTCTCGCACGGCGGATGGAATTTGAGTTCCACTCTGCGCGAGCCCCTGCTTCACCGAATTGATGAGTTCGATCTGCAAGCCGCGATCGTCTTCAAATCGCGATCGCGCGACCGAGACGATGTCGCCGACATTGTTCGCCGACGCCTGACTCGCAGCAGCTTTGACGATCTCGACAAGTCGCGCTCGATCGTTCGTCGGCACTTTCGACAAATGCTTGATGAGGAACGTGCCCGCCGCCGACGTCTTGATGGCCATCGCGAGTCCGGCGATGACTTGCGCCTCGGCCTCGGTCATCGGCTCGGTCGTCAGCTTCGCAAAAGCGGCTTCGCTCTTGAGTTGATTCCGCAGCGCGATCTTCAAGGCGTGCGCGAGGTGCACGTCGTCGTTGGGCGTCTTTGCTAACGCGGTCATCAGCGGACGCACGGCATTGGGATTGTCGGTCTCGCCGAGGGCCAAAGCCGCCGCGCGTCGGACTTGAGGGTTTGCGTCTTCGAGGAGTTTGATGAGTGCTTCTTGGAGTGCTCCGGCTTGACGGAGCCCTCCATTTGAGCGGCGATCGGCTTGCGCAACTCGCTTGTCGTTGCCGTCAAAGACGACGTTCTCAAGAAGGTCTTGTTTTTCGACACCGAGATTGACGACGAAGACTTTCGGACGGTCGGAGTCGCTGTGCCGCTGAGAATGGAGGGCTCCGTCAAGCCGGAGCACTCCAAGGCGCGAACCGGCGATGCGGGCGGCGTGCGTTCTTACGAGTGGCGAGGCGTCGGTGAGGGCTTTGAGCAGGGCGTCCTCGGGTAAGGCGTTGAGGCGCTCGAGCACCCATAAGCAATGCGCTCGCACGGTGTCGGACGGAGATGACAAGCCCGTTGTTGCGGCGGGGATTGCTTTCTCTCCGAAGTGATCGACGAGCCGATCGGCAATCAGCATCCGGCGGCTGAGGTTGTCGATGTCGAACTGCGCGACGAGCTGCTCGGGTGTGAGAGCCGCGATCGCGAGTGATGTAGCCGAGTCTCTCCGAGACTCGGCATTCGGCGCGGTCGTGCCACTGTTCGAGTTCGAGCTGTCGACTACTGAGTTGCCGCGACTTGCAACTGGTCGGTCTCGGAGAGACCGACCTACATCATCCCTGCGGTTCGCGTCGTGCTTGTAAGAAATCTTCCAGATGCGGCCTCGGAAGCGGTCTCGGCCCGGATGCGGCAGCGGGACTTCGTAATGGCCGATGATCTTGTTGTAGAAGTCGGCGACGTACATCGCTCCGTCAGGGCCAAAGATGATGTCGACCGGGCGGAACCAACTGTCGCCAGCAATCAGGAAGTCGGGCTCTTCTTGAGCACGAATCGTCGAGCCGCGTTCGATCAGCGAGTTGCGATTAATGCGGCTCGTCATGACGTTCCCGCCGAATGTGTTGCCGCGATAAACCGCCGGAAAGGAATCGCTGTTACACTGCGCGATGCCCGCGATCGCCGTCGAGCCGTGCAAGTGGTCCATCACATTCGGCACATAGCCGAGCCCGTCATGCGGCTTGCCAAAGCTCTCGTAGTAACCGCCCGGCAGCAGCAGCGTGATGGGCTTC
Source organism: uncultured Planctomycetaceae bacterium (assembly GCA_964573505.1). Classification (GTDB taxonomy): domain Bacteria; phylum Planctomycetota; class Planctomycetia; order Planctomycetales; family Planctomycetaceae; genus AM-0621. The sequence goes on from CAZNMS010000660.1 coordinate 4,125, forward strand.
GTATGACAGTCGGCCGTCAATTGATTGCCGAACGGATCGAACGTCTGACCGAACGGGTTCACTTGCCCGTGTGTGAAATGTTCCACTCGCGAGCCGTCGAGCTGCATGCGGAACGTGTTGCCCGAGTTCATCGTCACGACGTTGCCGTCTTTGCCCTT
>CAZNMS010000661.1:0-721 GCA_964573505.1 uncultured Planctomycetaceae bacterium
GCCTCTCCCGAGACGCCAAATGGAACTTCGCCGGCACCCGTTACGAACTCCGCCGCCAGTGGGCACCACTCATCGCCGCCGCACTCGGCACACTGCTCAACAACGATCCCGCCGCCCGCGCGATACTGGAACAATACTTACAAGCCCTGCGAGCCAGCGCCGCCGCGCAATGGCTGGCCCTCGCCGAGTCCCTCGACCGTCTGCTCGCCGATCCGAGCACTCCCGCCGACGAACTCCTCAACCCGCTGAGCTTCAATGCTGGCCCCATCCTGATGGCCATCCTGCAAGGACTCCGCGACCCCGCCGCCGTCGCCGACCTCTTCCCCACCGACGAGCCCCAGTAGCATGGACTTCCAGTCCGTGCCGTCTTCGAATTGCCGCCGCCCGCAGCGACAGAGGCAACATCGGTTGGGCTGAATCAGTTCTCTTGCTCTCCACCGACCCCGCGTCGGTGGAAGCACGACTGGTCGGCTAGCACCGCCGACCTGCGCCGTGTCTCTTGCTCTCCACCGACCCCGCGTCGGTGGGAGCACGACTGGTCGGCTAGCAACGCCGATCTGCGCCGTGTCTCTCGCTCTCCATCGCCCCTGTGTCGGTGGGAGCACGACTGGTCGGCTAAGGATCGTTCGAAATGCCCCGTCGTCAGCGAACGACGACCTTCGGTGGCTTCGAAAGAACGCTGATGTCGAGGTCTGTAGCTCACCAGTCGTTGCTCCCACCG
>CAZNMS010000661.1:731-4279 GCA_964573505.1 uncultured Planctomycetaceae bacterium
GCGGGGCGGCCCCCCCCCCCGGCTGGCCCCCCCCCCCCCCGGGGGGGGGGGAGAGCGTGAGCAATGAGGGTTGCGGACGGCGCTCTTAGCTCGCCAGTCGTTGCTTCCACCGACACGGGGTCGGTGGAGAGCGTGCTCTCTGAAACCCAAGAGAGGCCGCGAAGCCCAACCTGCGTCTTGGCGGATTGTTGGCTCGCGCGGTGTCAGCACGGCTTGATGGAACGGCGAACTCAAAATCGTGGAACGACGATGAAGAGTTGGCATCTGAGACCGGGGGCCTACGATAGGAACCAGTAACAAGCCTGCGACTCAGGCCCATTCTTCCCACTGTTTGAGGAGTGATTGATGAAGAAGCTCGTAGCAACAACGTTTGCGTTGGTGATCGCGGCAGGCGTCGCGGTCGGTGTGGCTGAGGAACTTCAGTCGGGTCTGCCTTGCGGCGACAAAGTCCCGGCGTTCAACGTCAAGGACGTCACCGGACCGAATAAGGGCACTTCGCTCTGCTACCGCTGCCAATACGGTGCGCGGCCAGTTGTCACAATTTTTACACGCACGATGGATGACAACGTGCAAAGCCTGATTAAGCAGGTTGATGGTCTCGTCGGCAAGAACGGCGAGAAGCAAATGAAGGCGTTCGTCGTCGTTCTGACCGATAAGCCGGAAGAGCAAGAGAAGTCTCTGCCGGAAGTCGCGAAGAAGCACAACATCAAGAGCGTTCCGCTGACTGTCTTCGATAGCCCAGCAGGACCGCCAAACTACAAGATCGCCAAAGACGCTGAAGTCACGGTGATGATGTGGAACAAGAGCGAAGTGAAGGCCAATCAAGCTTTCGCGAAGGGCAAGTTCGACAAGAAGGCTGTCGAAGGCGTTGTGGCTGATACCGCCAAGATTCTGAACTAGTCCTCGAACTCATTGAGTTCCTAACTAGTGGTTTGAGTCGCATCTCGCAGGGTTTGTCGGAGTGTTTCCGGCAAACCCTGTTTGCATTTCTGGGGCTGATGACGCTGCTCTTGAGAAGGCATCACTCATCGCGCAGCCAAAGCCCGTGAATGACTTGCCAACGATCCGTTCCGGGCGGCAAACCGGCGGCTCGCATCAGGCGTTCGAGTCGCTCCCACTTCACCGGCAAGTGATCTTCAAGCCGATAGAGGTCACGCAGGACGAGCGAGCAATTGAACGGCAACCGCTCGCCGAACTTCCGAATGTTGGGAGCGACTTCTGCAATCAGCAGGCGGATCTCGATCGAGAGTTTGCGTTTGAACTTCTTCGCAAGCTGCACGCGATAGCGACGGATCCAATCGAGATGCACGTGCTGTAATTTTTTCACTCCGCCCCAGTCCGCGATCTCTTGAATCAGCGACCAACTGGGCGTCACTTGCCCGAAGATGTACGAGCGAAGTTGCGGCGTCGAGACCCCATACAGCTTCGCCTGCGTGAGCACTCGCGCGAGCGTCACGACTCCGCCTTCGCGCTCCGCCAGCAACGTCAGGAAGTCCGCGACCGTTGTCGGTGACTGCCATGCAACGCGGCGGATGTCGCGATCCGTGCGGCGCTGAAAGAGTTCCGCAACTCGCATCAAACCGGCTCGCTCGTAAGCCTGCAGAATGCGTTTGCGAGCAGACTCTGGGATCGTCTCGATACCGCGTTCGATCTTCTGATACTCAAGGCTCGTGTAGCCGAGCACCTTCGCCGCTTCTCCCACATCGAAGCCGTAGTACTCGCGCGCGAGTCTGAGATCGAGCAGCATCTCGGGCCGATGTCGCAGGTGAAATCGCAAGCGGCGCTGCTCCCACAACTCGCGCAACTGCTTCGCGGTTTCCGTTTCGAGATAGCCCTTTGCCGCCTCCGGTTTCAGCGGTCCTTCAGACGAGGGCGGCGGAGCGGGTCGGTCGTAGTCGGTCATCAACGCGACGAGCCCTGCCGGAAACGCCAACTGCGAATAGTGGCCGTCTTCTTCGATGTGCTTGATGGTGCGAGCGGGCTTCTTGCCGCCGACAAGACAGAGATCCGAAACCTCGCGGCGAGAGATCCCGCGTTTCTCGCGCAGCTTCATGATCATCAAGCCGAAGTCATGCAGTCCTTCTTCTTTCTGCTGCTTGAAGTCGTGCTGCCACAGTTCGCGCAGCTTCTTGAGTTCTACGTCGTCCTTGCAGAGCTTCTTCGCGGACTCCGCCACGCGCTGCCACGGGGGCAATTCGAGATAGCTCAACCGCTTCAGTTGCGACGTCTGCAAACCCATCTTGAGTAATTTTGATTCCGCTTGTCCGGCGCGCAGACGCAGGATGCAGAACTCAGCCAGTGCCGGAGGAAAGCCGCGATCCGCGAACCGTTTGCGTTCGGCTTCGTGCCAGAGTTTCTCGGCTTCATCGAGATCTTCGCCGGAGACCTTGCACATCTTCTTGAGGATGTTGAACGGCACCGGGAAGTTGCCTCGGCGGTACTCCCACAAGGTGGCGAAGCTGATTCCGACTTTCTTCGCCAGTTCGGGAGACGAGCCCGCCTTCAACTCCATGCGGCCAATCAAGTGCAGCAACGAATCGCACGGACCGCAGTAGAGGCTGCGCAACTCTTCGATGCGCTCGGGTTTGACCTTCTTCTTCTGAAGGTACTGTAAGAGTCGTTCCATCGTCTCGCGGGTCGGGGTATGCACTCCCAATTCGAGATCGCGTAACGCTCCGCGACTGCACCCCGATTCCTTCGCCATTTGAATGCGAGTGATGTTGAGATCCTGCACCCGGATCTCAACGGCCTTTTGGCCTAAGGGCGGTGCGCTCTGTGCCCGAGCGAGCGACCGCAATCTCAAGTTGTGATTTCTCAGCGCGTGCCCATGAAGTGGCTGAGCTTCTTTGGCAGGCTTTGCCCCCATCCGATCCCTCCGCCCGAAACCAGTTCGATCGTCATCCTGATCGCGCGACGTCGACTCCGCTCCGCTGAGCGAACTCACGAAACTGATCCTTGAAGACCCCGCCTGCCCTGAGCGGGCACCCTTCAAGTCGCTGCTCCACACAGCCACTCATATCAGTCGCGACTGATGGCGAGCGTATTGACGGGCTCTGATGCGAACAACACGACTTTGTTCGCGCCTGCCGTAGTGCGTCTTAAAGCCTTGAGTTTCCAGTAGCCGCGCTCGGCAAAACGCGGGGAACGCGGGCCGAGTTCTGCGATTCGCCCACCTTCCGGCGAAGGTGACTACGCCCTAGGCCGATCAAACCATCGGGTTGACGACGGATTCTTGCGATGAGCGTCCTCAACATTTTGTTTCGGCGATTTGCCCCAACGGGGCAGGATTCGAAAGCCCAGGGCGATAGCCCTGGGGGTGGAAAGCAACGGAAACGTCAGCCCCAAGGGGCAACGCCGTTAAGGATTTTCGGGCTATGCCTTTGTAAGTAGCCGAAATCGTCAGATTTCGGATTGAAGTCAGTTGTTGGTCGAGTCCTGAGTGACTCCCCGAAATCTGACGATTTCGGCTACTTCAAAATCCTTAACGGCGTTGCCCAAGGGGGCGTGATTCGGAGACCGCGCGACCATCGAATCTCGCCCCGTTGGGG
>CAZNMS010000662.1:0-4279 GCA_964573505.1 uncultured Planctomycetaceae bacterium
GGATGTGCGGGTCGATGTAGTACATGCAGCAAACCTTGTTGGGATGAATGAGCAAAGTCGAAGTCAGACAAACGCTTGCATTAAGCACGAGGTCCGGGGCGTTGCCACTTCTCGTCATAGGTGTCGCTAAAGAGCAGTTGCAGTTGCTCAGCGCGATTGGTGGCTGACGAAGCCAAGATGTCGAGCGTCTTCTGTAGGCGAAGTCGTCGAGGGTCATCTTTCGCTAGTTCGGCCCCAGTCGCGCGGTCCAACCGGTCCAGTGACGCGGCGACCTCCAATAACTTTGCGCGGGTGTCGAGAAAGACCTGATCGAGGATTTGTTGAGCGGTTTGAATGGCGGGCATAGCAGTCTCTTCTGGACAACGACTCGAAAAACAACGCGAGAATCGCAAGCAACTCCGGTGAGCCTCGCGCGTGAGAATCTCAGATCCTGCGGACGACGAACGCAAGCGGCATGCGAGTTCGACTCAGACAGAGTCCGCAGGCGGCACGATGTTGGGATCAGCTTGAGAGAACGAGATGCGGTCATAGATCTCAGCGAGCGACAACTGGCAGCCAATGCTCGGCAGTGGGACGACGGCATCAAGGCCGACGTACTCGGTCAGGCTCCATGATGTGTCGCTCGTGCGAGTGAAGACTTCGACGTGCAATCGTTCCTGCGAGATCAGGACGTATTGCTGCAATGCCCCGATGCTGCGGTAGGAATGAAACTTTCGGCCGCGATCGTGCGATTCCGTCGTGGGCGAAAGCACCTCTAAGAGGAGCGTCGGATTCAGCAGCGTGTCGCCGTGCCGGTCTTCCAGTTTGGGCTCACCGCAGGCAACGGCCAGATCGGGATAGAAGTAATTCGCACCACTCGGAGCGGCGACGCGCATGTCGTTGACGTACGCCTCGCACGGGCGCCCCTTCAACTGATTGCCGAGGTTAATTATGGCATTGGCGACGATTAAATTGTGTACTCGGCTGGCTCCACTCATGGCTTTGATGACGCCATCGAATAGCTCATGCCGTTCGGTCGCCTGTCGCTCGAAGGCCAAGTATTCGAGTGGGCTTACAGATCGCGTACTGAGAGCTGTCATGATGAGCTTCCTTTACTTTGCCTCGCGGTCTGCTTCGATTTCGGGAAACGAAATGCGGTCATAGATCTCAGCGAGCGACAACTGGCAGCCAATGCTCGGCAGTGGGATGACTGCGTCGAGCCCGACGTAGTCGGTGTAGTTCCAAGAGGTGTCGCTCGTGCGCGTGTAGACCTCGACGTGCGGAGCGAACTGCGAGATGAGCACGTATTCCTTCAAGCTCGGAATACCGCGATACGCATGAAACTTTCGAGACCGATCGTAGGACTCGGTTGATGGCGAGAGCACCTCGATCACGAGCGTCGGATTCAACAACGTATCGCCGTGCCGGTCTTCCAATTCGGGCTCGTCACAAGCAACAGCAACGTCAGGGTAGTAGTAATTCTTACCGCTCGGTGCTGCGACACGTAGGTCGTTGATGTAAGCCTCGCATGATCGACCTTCAAGTTGATTGCCGAGTTTTCGAAACACGTTCCCACTAATCAAATTGTGCAACCGACTCGCACCGCTCATGGCGATGACTTCGCCGTTATGCAGTTCATGTTTTTCGTCTGACTGTCGTTCGAACGACAGATACTCGACGGCTGAAACAAAGCGGTTGCTTACGGCGGACATCATTCACTCCAATGAAACACAATGCGGTGATTCCAGCATGCGATTGTCGCGTCATTCCAACGTTGACTTCAAGAACGCCTTCAATCGCGGAGACGTTACTTGATCGAGCTTCAGGAACCGCAGGCGGATCGGTCTCTTGCCGTTCTTCTCGGGGAGCACTTCGAGTTCACTTGCGATCGCTGCGATGTCGCCGGTGCCGATGTCTTTCTCGGGAGTGATCGTGATGTCGATGCCGGCTCGGCGCTTTGTCACGACGACGGCCCAGTCAGCTTTCGAACCTGACTTGCGATAGCGGACCATTTGCCGCTCGGTCCAAATGATGTCGGCATTAGGCAGCGCGGCGTCGAGCGTTTCGAACAACGCTTCGATCACCTCGGCTTTCCACTTCGGTCGCTTTTCGGCCGGGAAGCCTTTCTGCAAGAGGTGCCATTTCTTGCCGAGCACTTTCCATGGCGTGACGTCTTCCGGCTCCGTTGAGGCTTGAGTCACCAGTTGCAGGTAGGACTCGCGCGCGTCTTGAAGGAACTCCCAGAACTCGGGAGTGTCGATCTCACGCAGCCAATGCACCGTGATCGTGACCTCTTGAAACGCACCGCGCTGATTCTTCACGGTGACTCGGTCGGTGCGGTTATAGACCTGAATCTCTTTCACATCGTTGACGTCCTTCAGGCCGAGCTTCTCTTGCAACTCGCGTTCGTCGAAGCGGTTCTTCTCGACGCGGAATTTTAATTTCAGCAGCCATTCATCCCGCGTTAGTGCGTGCATGAACCAGCCGTAACGTGCGAGCTCGCCGGTGACTTCGACGGTTGAGGGATCGTTCCACTGGGTTTGAAGAGTAGCTTGGGATTCCATCCCGAGCTGCCGCGAGTTTGACTCGTCAGGCACTCCCGCTTGATCGCGAGCACCGGCCTTTGATCCGCGCTCCGCTTGCGAATTGGAGGAGATGGAATCCGAACCGGCTTGCTGCGCTTTCAGCAGATCGGCGCCGCTCATCAGCTTGCCCGCGAGAGCTGCTTTCGAAACGCGTGCCTTCTTCCCTTTGGCCTTAGTGTCGTCGGTCCCGCTGTCCTGACTCACAGGCTTAGCTGCGGGGACTTCACCGAGCTCATCAATCGTCTCAATAACGCGACTGAGCGCCGCGCCTTCCCATCGCACGGGCTTGCCGTTGTGCGCCAGTCGTTCTTGAGTGTGCCATTTCCTACCGTCGACTTCCCATGGCATCTTCGAGTCTTTACCGACTTCGCTGAGCGACAAATCCCCCGTGCGTTTCTTGCCGACATCAGCCGCGTTGAAGGTCGCTCGTTCGCCGCGCTTGCTCGCAGCGAGCACGGGTGCGAGTTGCTCGGCAGTGTGAGAATGAAGTTGAGGAGTGGATGAGTTGAGGAGTGGGGGAGTGGAAGAAGAGTTCCCCCCCGCCGTCTTCTTCTCCTCAACTCCTCGACTCCTCAACTCCTCACCTTGCTTCGGTTTCAAAGCCGACTCTCTCACTCCAAACCGGCGAACGACCTCCTCCGGCGTGCCCTCAGCAACGATCCAACCGCCTCCCTGACCGGCTTCGGGACCGAGATCAATGATCCAATCCGCCGTCTTGATGACATCCAAATTGTGCTCAACAACAACAACGGTGTTGCCGAGTTCCACAAGGCTGTTGAGCACCTTCAAGAGTTTGTCGATGTCGTCGAAGTGCAGGCCGGTCGTCGGTTCGTCGAGGATGTAAATAGTCTTACCCGTGCTCGGTCGCGCGAGTTCTGTCGCGAGCTTCACGCGCTGAGCTTCGCCGCCGGACAGAGTTGTCGCGCTCTGACCGAGCGTGAGATAGTCGAGCCCAATCGCGCACAGCGTTGCGAGCGGCTTGCGGATCGCCGGGATGTTTTCGAAGAGCTCATGACATTGCCCGATCGACATGTTGAGCACGTCAGAGATCGACTTGCCTTTGTAGCGCACGGCGAGCGTCTCTTTGTTGTAGCGCTGGCCTCGGCACTCTTCGCACTCGACCCAAACGTCGGGCAAGAAGTGCATCTCGATCTTCTTCTGACCGTCGCCTTCGCACGCCTCACAACGACCGCCCGCACGATTGAAGCTGAAGCGTCCCGCCGCATAGCCGCGCACTTTCGATTCGGGCAGTCTCGTAAAGAGTTCGCGGATATGGTCGAAGACGCCGGTATAAGTGCCGGGATTCGACTTCGGAGTGAACCCGATCGGCTGCTGATCAACGATGATCGCCTTATCGACAAGATTCAGTCCGACGAGTTTGTCATACGGGCCGGGCTGCTCGGTCGAGCGATGCAGATGCCGCAGCAGCGCCTTCGCGAGCGTATGTTCGATGAGCGAACTCTTACCGCTGCCACTGACTCCGGTGATGCAAGTAAACGCGCCGAGCGGGATCCGCAGATTGACGTCTCGTAGGTTGTTGAGCCGGGCTCCGAGGAGTTCGAGACACGGGCCGGCCAGCGACGTTGTGGCCGAGTTGCTCCGCAACTCGGCGGGGAGTTGCGGAGCAACTCCCCCACAAACAACCCGTCGCGTCAGCGGCACAACGATCTCTCGCGCCTTGCTGAGATACTGCCCGGTCAGCCCTTTCGCGCGCT
>CAZNMS010000663.1:0-3065 GCA_964573505.1 uncultured Planctomycetaceae bacterium
CTCATGGTCAAAGCGAGTTGCTACTCTCCGCCGAGTCTCCGCGCACAAAAAAAGGCGGACCGAAGAAATGGGTCCGCCCAATATGAAATGTAACCCACCCTGATACACGCGCGACTCGCTATCGCGATTTGAGTGTCATAAAAATGACACAGCCTACTACACCGTTTAGTGCAACGACCAAGGTAACCCGGTGGCGGCCAAGAACCGTTGATTTCAAAACCCGCCCGATCCGCCGCTCGGGTTGACCGCCTTGTTCGGCGCATAGTTTGTCAGGCCGATCACCGTCCCCACAGTTTTGCAAATCGCTCGGGAACGTGCAGAGTTTCCTTGCCCGTTGGTGAGAACGCGGTGCGTTCGACTTTGCCTTCACAGACTCGGCAACGTCCGAGATTGAAGTGCCAGGGGAAAAGCTCCTTCGGTTGGCTGCCGTCGATGCCTTTGGAGGGATCGAGCACGAAGGCTTCCGCTCCGACGATGGGGAGCCGCATTTCGATGCTCCAACGATCGGTTCCGCGATGCACGGCCACTTGAGCACTGCTGCTCCAATTGACTCCGCGTCCGCCCTGAGCGTGATCGATGTCATACACGGCTCCGGCAGGATTGATGGATATCTCGTAGTAGCTGCGAGAGGCCGTCTCGATGAGCAGCGTGATGTGGTCGCCGTCCAGTAGTTTGGGGTCGTCGTTTCGAGTTGCGGTGCTTTGCAGACCCTTCATGTCTGGTTCCAAACAGACGACGCCGATGTGCAGCGTGCTGCCCTCGCGTTGGATCTGAAAACTGCTGTTGACTCGTGGCTGCGGAGCCTCGGGGCGGAGCTTTATGAGTGGTGCGATGCGCACATTTCCCCAGTAGGCTTGATCCACGTTACCGTCGAGCGGCTTACTGCCAAGCGGTTTGGCGCCGGTGTTCACCGTTTCAAGCACGCGATAAGAGAGGTCCGTTTCGCGCTTGCGGCTGAGTTGCACACGCAGGGCCTCCAGCGGCTTCATCGTATCCGCGATCTGCTGGATGCGGCGACCAGGAAGGCTCGTCGGGGCGGCTGCGGCTTTGGCTTTAGCCAGCAAATCAAAGGACTCACTGATCTTCGCCGCGTCCGTATTCATGTACATCCAATTGGTCTCGGCATGTGCGATAAAGGCCCGCATCGCATAAGCTGCCGAGCCGTAGTAGCTGGTGCAATAATCGGCCAGCATCGCCTCGACGTCCTGATTCACATCCCAGTAGAGTCGGGCGGTGCAGTAGAGATTCCAGTGCTCGATGGCGAGATCGTGATAGCCAAAGGACTGCTCTTTCCCCGCAGGATGAGCGTAGATCTCCACCTGTTCTCCGAGGCTGACGCCCTTCAGCTCACGCAAGTCACGGCTGATCTGCCGCAAGTAATAGACCGGGCGTCCGGCCTGCTCTGGACGCGCATTCGTGTTGAAATCCCAGGTGATGTATTTGCCGGACGACAACTTCTTGAGCCACTCGATTCGCCACTGTCGCCGCTCTTTCCACTTGGACTCTTCCCAGAATTCCTGCCTATGCCGGACATCGATGAGCGCGAGATTGGGGCTGAGTTTTTCGATCTTCTCCGGCGGCTGTGTGTATGCGCCGTAAGCCAGCGCACTGACGAGCCGGTCGGGATGGCTCCGATGCACTTCCTGTGCGACGCGGTTCAGGTATCCGAAGACATGATCCGACATCGTCCCGCTCCAGCCGCGTTGCGGTGTGAGCTGAGCTCTCCATGCTGGATCATCCGACATGCGGCCGCTGTAGCCGTCCACGATATCGATGTTGTGCATCGGCTCTTGGAAGTGGTCGAACATTGCTCGAACATGCTTCACCTGTTTCTCAAACAGCATCGGCGAAAGCAGGTTCGGCATGCCTTCATTGGCGATGACGCGTTGTCCATCCGTCAGCAGATACAGCTCGGGATGAGCTTGCTTCATTTCCTCTCGCATGATGACGAACTTCAGTCCATGACAGATTTGAGGGAAGCCCGCGATTTCAGCACCGTAGTTCAGGCCGAGCCGAAGATTCCACATCGCGCGGTCACCAATACCGGTGTGCTGGGTGTAGTAAACAAATCGCCGAAATCCGAAGTCCGGTGTCACCGTGCGATTCACCTTCGGTAGAGCAAGTGAAGTTCGTTGCGGCACAACCTCGCCGATCTCACCGGGGGCGAACCATCGACAGCCAAGGCTGCGGAGGAACTCATTCACAGCATTGAACGTCCCGGCGTCATCCATCACCCAGATGTCGAGTTCGGGATGATAGAGCTGATACAGCTCGCTCGCCGTGTTCCAGAATTTGTCGCCTGTGATTTTGTCCCACTCGGCGTTTACGCGAGCGGCCTCATTCCTGTCCCGCTTCCGCCCCCAGGGCTCAATGGGCACAAAGTCCTTGTCCGCTCCGAGTAGCGCCAGCCAGTTATCGCCCGAAGCCATTCGAAACGCACCGTGTTCGAGTTTCTGTGTCGAGAGCCCCAATTCCTCTGTGAATCGGCTGATCCCGACGAAGATTGCCGTCTTCCCCGCGCTTCGCTTCGTGACGACTGGCAATGTCGCACCCGTCATTCTTGCGACGTAGCTTTGCAGTTCTTTGGCAGCCAGTTTCGTCATGCGCGCCGGCTTTTCGGCGATCACGATTTCCGCCAGAGGTCGGCCCTTCTCGACAACAAATGTATCAGCCGCACGCAACGTCGCCGGGAGCGTGAATAGCACGAGCAGCAGAGGGGCAAGGATAATCGTGTGCTTCAAGACATGGCTCCTCTATGTGGCAAAAGTAGACATTCCTCGGCGTGATGTGTTTGTGAGTCTGCACATTCAAGCCGAACGTAAGGTTGGCGATCTCAACGGCGAGAATGTCCTGTCACCGTTCACGGATTGGGGCTTGTGCTTCATCGCGGTTCTGTGTTCATGCCGCCGAACGACCAAGGTAACCGGGCGGCGGCCAGAAAGCTTGGAATACGGAAAACGCGCCGCCCGCCGCTCCGGTTGACCGCTTTGTTAGCCGCTTCTCTCAATGATCGTTCGGAAGAATTGAAAGTCCGCCTTTGCTTCCTCAAGTGACAGGCCGGGATT
>CAZNMS010000663.1:3075-4275 GCA_964573505.1 uncultured Planctomycetaceae bacterium
ACGCGCCGCCCGCCGCTCCGGTTGACCGCCTTGTTATGCCGTTGCTTTGCTAGGATTGGATCCAGCGTGCAATCCTGCAGAACTCTGTCATCGGCACAACCCACAATTCTTGAAGTGAATCCCAACTCAGTTTGTCGTTTGGTGAATAGACCTGAAGGGTACTGCCCGGTGAAAGCGGCTTAGGGTCGAATAGCGTCTTCCATGTTAGGTCCGCCAAGTCGTCCCAGTGCTGCTCGTTCTTCGGAACTGGATATCGCCCGTGCCAAATAACCGCCTCGCTGAGTATTTGTAGCAGTTGCTGCTGCTCGTCGGTAAAAGTAAGCCCTGCATCGCGAGCCAGCTGGTTTAAATTGTGCGAATTCCGTATTTCATTACCGCTTTCGAGTATCACCGCTTTAAACAACGCCTCAAGTGCCATGCCCCAAAGCATTCGGTAGACCAGCGGGCAGGCGACATCCATGTTGAAACCGGTCGAGAGCCCATAATCTTCTTTTGGAAAATCGCTGTCATGATGGATGGCATTGTGAACGGCGGCGGCTGATGCGCGGAGGTCCGACGCATTGTTGTACCAGTAAGTCGAGATGCTCTGTTGTTCTGCGAAAGTGCCCATTTCAGGCATCCGATACGGTAAGTGCGACTTATACGACCCCGGGCGTCGTGAAGTGTTTGTAGTTCCGGCATAACGACCCAGGTAAGTGGGCGGCGGAGCCTAGCCCACAATCAGAAACAGAAGTAACCGCCGCTCCACTTGACCGACTTGTTGGGCTTGGGACGGAGAAGAGTGGGCAGGAATTTCTTTGTCTTTATCGCTGCAATGAAGCCGGACATGTTGTTGACGTATTTAAGTCAAAGCTGCCACAAGGACTTGGATGGGCCAAAGATGTCAGGAATTTAGATTTGAACAAATTGTTTTGGTTGTTTTTACATGACGCCAAAAACGCAGGTTTCATTTCTATGAGTCCAGATCCACTGGTTCTGTCTCTCCATGTTTGTCGCGAAGATAATCAAGGAAATCTTTTCCCAGTTGAGAACAATACAACTCTGTGTCCGGCGTAGGAAATTCGTACTCGACAATGAAATGAGATAATGGATCTTGTTGTATTGTTGGCCGTATTTTGAAATTGATTTGCTTTTGCCGTAGAAATTCTGGCTCATCGCGAAACAGTGGGGGTAAGTGGTATCAGCCGACGAGTCTTGATT
>CAZNMS010000664.1:0-4243 GCA_964573505.1 uncultured Planctomycetaceae bacterium
TGCCGCGTGCGATTCGCTTCTTGCGCGAGATTCTCGTCAGTGAGATCGACGCCGTAATGAGGCAACGCGGCTTCGATGCGCAGTGCTTCAAAGACAGACGAACTGACCGACGCTGCTCCGAGTGCTCGCAGTTGCTCCCTCAATTGCGGCACGAGTTCGCGTTTCGTCGAGAGCCAAAAACTCGGCACTCCGAGCACATCGGCGCGCTTCAGCCAAACGCTGCTGCCATTGAATGCTGCAAGCGGTTTCTGAGCATGATTCCAATCGTGCAAGAAGCTCGCTCCCTCAAGCCGAGCGACGCAGTCCGCCGCTTGCGGACCGACGACGAGCAGCTCGCCGTACTCAGCCGACCGATCATGCAGCGTCAGATTTTCGAGCATCAGATAGCGCCGCAGATGATCGAGCAGCGGCGCTTCGTTGCCCGGCAAGCACTCGATCCACAACGAGCTTTCGCCTGCAAATACAAAGACGTGCCCGAGAATCCGCCCTTTGATGTTGCACAAGAAGGCTTCGCAACCGGCACCGATTCGCAACGCTTTGATGTCGTGCGTGCAGAAGTTGTGAAAGAAGGCGGCGCGATTCTCGCCGACGAGTTCAAGTTGCATGCGATTGCTGACGTCGATGATCGCGACTGACTGTAATGCGAATTGCATCTCGATCGAGAGTTGTTGGCGGTCGTCCATAAGTCGGATTGTTTCGTTCTGAAGAGAGCCGGAAGCGCGAGCGCAGCCGATGTCGTGCGGCAAGAAAGTCCTGCGCACGATTCGATGTTGTGAGTTTTGTAGTTCGCCGCGTCTGCATGCCGAAGCCGACGATCAAGCTCAGCAGAGGAGTGTCAACCGCTCGCCGAGCACAGAGGAGATCGCAGCGCGCACTGGTTCGACGACGGTCACTTTTCGGCTACACAGTCGGCCCGTGAATGATCTCCATGCGATGAACTCAGAGAGGCAAAACATGTCGATGCATTGGCTGCGCGTGAGCGTCTTGTCGGTTGCAAGTGCGATGCTGTTCGGTGCGACGTGCCGAGCGGCGGATTTGATTGCTCCTCGTAAAGGAGAGTTGTCATCGCACGGCATTCACGTGCCGGTTTCATTGGAGACGCATGCGAAAGATCGCACGGGCATCGAATGGCCGATTGCCGAACGGCACGTTGTGATTGGCGGAGTTCCGTTTGATCTCGTGAGCCGCCCGGATGCAGACAATCTCTTCTTGAAGTCGGCAGAGTGGCCCGATTGGAAGACGGATCCGAGTTCGTATTACTCGGCCTATGACAAAGGCCCCGAGCTTCCCGGCGATCCGCGCCGCTCGATGTTCAAGATCCCCGTCGGCGATTACTCGGCGGTCTATCTGCTCGCCGCATGCGAGAACGATCCGAGCTACTCGCCCGTCGTCAGCTTTCGCATCGGAGCAATGGACGGAGCGCGGCGCGTCACGCTGCATGACTTCTCGGCAGTCATCCCGCGCTTCGAAGAGACGAAGAAACGCAATGCGGACGTGCTGCAAATCATCCCCGTCAAGCAGGGCAATTTGTTCGTTGTTCGCGTGCCGCTCGGATTGGCGTTCGCTCAAGACTTCAACGACGAATGGGCGTTCGACGTTGAGGTGACGAAAGAATTACATCTCGCGGTGCGTCGGCCCGATCCGTGCCGTTATCAGATCCGTCCGCTCGGGTTGCCGAGCGGCGTGCATCTTTACGGCATGACCTTTCAACGGGCGCAGGTGCAGATGCACGTGACGGGAGCCGAGAAAGGCAACGTCTTCAATCAGCCTCAACTCCCGACATTCAAAGTGGATCTCGCCAGTTCGCGCCGCGCGAACTACGTCATCGAGACCGTCGCGACCGACAACTACGGGCAAACGACGACTCAGCGAAGCGACGACATTCCGCTGCTGCAGAATCAAAAGACGACGGTCGAGTTAAAGGTCGACGTGCCGAAGCTCGGCTATCACAAACTGGCGATTCGAGTGCTCTCAGGACGCAGCGAACTGCTTCGCCGCGAGACGACCTTTGCCGTCTTGCCGCCCGACACTCGGAAGCACCGCGATCATTCGCCGTTTGGCACATGGGACTTTTGCGGCGGGCACTTCACTCCGAATGATCCCGAGCAAACCGGCCCGCTGTATGTGAAGGCGGGGCTGCGCTACGGCATGTTTAGTTACACCGCCGAGCAACGGCGCAAGTGGGGCATCTTGCCGGGCAGTGAACCGCGCAGCGCGGCGGACTTAGCGAAGCGGCTCGAAGCCGACCCGCTCACTCCGCAAACGGTATTGGTCTTTCACGAGAACGCCGTCAGCGGACCTCACATCATGCGAACCCCCGATGTCTTCACCGGGCGGACTGCGTATCAGCTCGATGCGAATGAGAAGACGCGCTTCGACAAGTTGTGGGACGAGGCGCACAAGACGGCGAAAGAAGTCCGCGAGAGATTCCCGCAAGCGAAGTTGGCGTTCGGGAATGGCAACCCGCACCTGCTGGAAGAATTCTTACGCCATAAGTTTCCGGCGGAGTTGTTCGATTCGCGCGGCAATGAATGCGGCAGCTTCATGCGGATGCCGGAGAATCAGCCGTTCGACTTCGTTGCGAACAACGCCGGGCTTTGGATGGATCGACAAATTCTCGATCACTACGGCTACGGCGATAAGCCGATCACTCAGTGCTACGAGATCGGTTATCCCTGCACGAATCCCGGCAATCTGACGCTCGACGAGCAAGCTCATTACTTCATTCGGCACATGCTGCACTCGCTTGTTTGGCGCATTCCGTTGATCCGCATGGGATCGATCACGGATATGGGTAACTCTTATTACCATAGTAACTGGGGCGCGTCGGGAATGTGCTTCGCAAAGCCCGACGTCAGTCCGAAGCCGTCGTATGTCGCCGTCGCAACGATGACATCTCAATTGGACGGAGCAGCCTTTACGCGACTCGTGCCGACGGGATCGGCTTCGGTCTATGCCGTCGAGTTCAAGCGGCCCGACGGTCGATTCGTCACCGCACTTTGGACGCTGCGCGGGACTCGCGCGGTCAGTGCCAATGAGATCAATGCAGAGACGGTTGCCGTCGACCTCATGCACAACGCGGTTGCTGTTGCGCCGATGAGCGAGCAAGCCGATGCCGCGAAGCCTGCGAACTCGAACTCGCTTGCGATCAGTCCCTCGCCGATCTTCGTGACGACGACAAAGCCGCTCGGCAAGATTGTGCTCAGCGAACCGCAGCATGAAGTGCTCTCGATGAAGACCGACAAACCGGTCGTCGTCGCGTCGCTGAGCGATCTCAGTGATTGGACTGTCGAGACGACGAAGTCGAGCGAGCTTGAGTTCTACAACTTTGAAAACCCGCGCCGGCTCGGCAAGTTCGTCTATGAACCCGTTGCCGAACTCAGTGGTGAGAAGCAGGTATTGAAAATTACCCCTCAACTGCCGGTCGAAGGATCGGCGTTCTTGCCGATGTATTCGGTGCTCGCTCACAAGAGCGGAGTGAAGCTGCCCGGCGAGCCGACTGAGATCGCGTTGCAGGTCTACGGGAATAGCGGATGGGGCCGCGTGATCTATGAACTCGAAGACGCAGAAGGCGAGCGATTCACGTCGATCGGAGCCGCCGCAAAGGGCGAGCCGACTCGCTGGATGGCCGACTGGATGCCCGCCGAAGAGCTTGCTCGGATGAAGGCAATGTCGGTCAGCGACTGGAATACGAACGACGTGCGCGGACGCAGTCGCTTCAACTTCGACGGATGGCGGCACGTCCGATTTCCGCTGCCGGGCAACTATCTCGGAGAGGGCTATCACTGGCCCGACAACAGCAACTGGAAGTCATCCGGCAACGGCGTCGTGCAGTACCCGCTGACTCTGAAGAAGCTGATCATCGAGATGCCCGAGAAGATTCTCGTCGCGAACGAGTACCGCGCACCGGATCGCAACAACATCGCGATTAAAGATCTCAGCGTGACTTACGCGCCGCATCGCGACATCGAAGTTCGCGGAGGAAGTCGATAGGCGGCGGCGTCAGCAACTCGATTCGGTTTTATGGAAGCTCGTCGGTCTGAGTGAGAGCTTTGCAGGGACACATAAGTCCGACGATCTCTCACCCGGCGTTTTTTTGTGGTCGCCTTTCGCTCCGCGAAAGTGCGTCTACAAACGCGTCGCGGTGATTGCGGCGTTAATCCGTGATGAGGCTTCGACGAAGACGCTCTTTCGCGGAGAAACTATGAAAGGGGTTCCGTTGAGCGAAGAGTTCGGCACGATG
>CAZNMS010000665.1:0-4242 GCA_964573505.1 uncultured Planctomycetaceae bacterium
TCGGGGCTTTTGCTCCGCAAAAGCTTCCTTTCGCGGAGCGAAAGGCGACTATCGGCTTGCCGTTAAACAACTCTTCCGGCAGCGCGAGAGGACGCACTTCGCGAATTGGCGTCGGGCAGATCGGACGCCTTTCTCGGACAGCGACGCAGCACGGACGTAGGCGTCCATGCTACGAACGCGCGACGCCGGTCGCCGACGAGCCGTAAGACGCCCCCGTTTGGCGAATGTTAAATTGAGCCGATTCGGCGAATTCTGCCGAGCGGGCGAACTTTGCCCTCATCTTTGAAGCGCGACTTTGCCGATTACGACGACTGTGTGTACCCGCGCCGGAATTGTCGGCGTTCGTGTTGGGCCGCACGGAGAACTCACGCTTGCTGTCAGCGAGCTGAGTTCTGCCTCTCATCCCCCCGGATTGAGGGTCTCTTCAATGCGTTGTCGTCTTAGTAACTCACCGATCCGAACTCTGCTTTGGCTGAGCGTGATCGTTGCTTGTTGGCTCGGCAGCTTTGACTGCTTTGAGTCGACGCGCAGCGTTCAGGCTCAGATCTACAAAGGGTCGAAGTCTGTCGTGCCTTCACCCGGCTCGCCGACGAATCGTTTCGCCGGACAGCAGATGAAGAACTACTTCACGATCATCGGAGAGGTGAAGTATCCCGAGACCTATGAGCTGCCGACGAGCGCTCCGTCGTTGATCGGCTTCATCAAGTTGGCCGGCGGCATGCAGCCCTCTGCGTCGGGGCAACTTCGCATCGTTCGCTTCAGCCGCAGCGGGCAAAAGGCCGAGCAGCAACTCTTCTACGACGAGCGACGCACCGACACTCTGCAGCCCGGCGATGTCGTCGTTGTCGATTCGAAAGTGGGCAACGCACGCCTCTTCAACGGCCCCGATCAGTCTGCGAGTGAGGGCGATGTTTCGATCGCTCTGATTGGGATTCTTGAATACCCGTTCGTCATGCAGACGTCGGGAAAGAACGCGTCGATCAATTGGATCACTCAGCAACTGCATCAGTCGGATGAGGTCGCTCAAAGTGCAAAGGTTTGCTTGCCCGGTCGTTCGGGGACGAAGGTCACTCCCGACACTCCGCTGCCTCACAACACGTTGATTCACTTCGAGTCGTCAAAGGTCGTCTTCTCGCAATTGCCCGACGGATTGCCGCGACCATTCCGACCGGGTTACGAGCAGCGGCAAGAAGTGATGACGCAACTCACTCCGCCTCCGGCTGCTTCGAAACCGCCCATTGGAATTGCAGCGCCGAATGGCGGTCCGCATGCAGCCATTCCGCCGCGACGACCGGCTGCTGTCGTTGAAGAGAGCACGGGCCCCGGAACCTCAGTGGCACTTGATCCCGAGCGAGTTGACCCGCCTGCCGGCCGAGTCCGTCTGAGCGATCCGTCTCTCTCATCGAAGAGTGCTTCCGCTGAGCCGAAGCGTCTGCAACCGCCGGCCAATGCGAATGCGGTCGATGCGACGAGTCCCGATCCATCGAAAGAGTTTCGCAAGCCATTCCAGTCAGAGGTTGAAGCACTCGACCCGGCTGATCGCGGTCGAGCAGCAGTCGACTCGAAGACCGAAGAGTTACCGCTGTCACCGATCAAGGACGAAGACATCGCGAAGACTGGCCCGTCACTGTCATCGCAGGGAGCAAGCTCGCTGCCGAAGCCGGCTGCTCCGAATGCCGTTGCCGCAACGACAACCGACAGCAGCACGCCTTCTTCTGATGACCTCAACAAGACGTTCGAAGTTGTCACTGACTCCGATGATGGAACCGAAGCCGCGTCGCTCAACTTCCGCACGATTGTCGCGATTGCGATCGGCGGCATCGGCTCGTTCGCCTTCGTTTGGGTGCTGCTCGGCATGCTGAAGCCGCAGCAGTCTCAGCAGATGATCTTCGCGCAGCCTCAGCAAGCGCGACCGCTCTTAGACCGACTCGTCAACAACGAGCTTGAGATTCGTGTGGAAGAAGCACGTCTCGATCCCGCAGTGCGCATTCACGGACGGCCGCGCGACATCGGTCAACAACGACTCGATGCCGAGCACCTTCCGGTTCGTCGTCCGCACATGCTGGATCGCAAGCAAACTCAGACGGGCTACTCGACTTCCGCCGTTCGAACGGAACGACAACCGCAACCTGCCTCCGCTGATCGGCTCGAACGGGTCGCAGCAGCAGAGCGTCGCATTGCCGAACGTCCGCGTGCTCGATTGGCCCCGCGTCCGATCGCTGATGCTGCGAGCGATCCGGCGACGGAAGCACCTGCTGCAACGACTGAAAATCAATCGTCGGCATCACGTCCGAAGTTCCGAGTCGATGCGATTCGAAAGCCGGACGTTGACGCCGCGCCGAGTGCCGCAAAACCGAATCTCACCGTGACGACCGACCCGCAACCGGAGCGACTCAGCGTTAAGCCGTCGCGCGTCATTGCAGAGGGATCAGACATCGTTGACCGAGCATTGGCAGCGGTCGGTAATGGGAAGTGATGTGCTCGGAGGCTCTCTGCATCGTCGTAGCATGGGCTTCTAGCCCGTGCTGATCGGCGAGCAGAAACCGAACGCGAACAACCCATAACGCGGGCATGGAGAGTTGAGACTAATTCGACACCGTGCTTTCGAGGTTCCGTAGCCGAAATCGTCAGATTTCGGACGATGGAAATGCCTGAAATCGCACGATTTCAGCTACCCGATGCGCTGCAGAGCTAACCCGAAAGAGGCGAGTGATGAGCATTGCTCTCGACATTGGATCGCACCGCGTGAGTTCGTTGCGCTTCGACGGCGAACGACTCGTTGCGCGTGATCGACGTTGTGTGTTCGCAGTGCTGCCCGATACGGCGGCGCATCAGCAACTACTCGCTCAGGCGCACGTCGACAGCGCGGTCTGCGATGACGGCTTACTGCTGCTCGGCGATGCCGCATGGGACAACGCGGAACTCTTTCACGTGCATGCTCGATCGCTGCTGACGAACGGCGCGTTGCCCGAGCACGACCCGGTTTCGCGGCAGTTGATGGCAACGCTCATCGAGGCCGTGCTGCCGAAGGCGAGCGTTCCCGGCGAACTCTGCGCACTCACAACTCCGGGCAGCGGCGGTTCGCGCAATGAAGCTGCTCGTTCGGATCTCGATTTCTTCAACCGCATCGTGAGGCTGCAAGGCTACGAGCCGATGCTCGTTCCGACTCCGTCGGCGCTGACATTGGCGGAATTGGCCAATCAAGGCTTTACGGGCATTGCGGTCGTCTGCGGAGCGTCCTGCTGCGAGGCTGCGGTCGTGCATCGCGGTGTCGCCGTCTGTCAAAGCCGCCATCAATACGGGGGCGATTGGATTGATGGACGCATCGCCGAGTCACTCGGCTTGATGAGTTGGGACTCCGCAGGCGACCGGTTCGTTGATCAACTCGCGGCGACGAGATTGCGCGAAGCACGACCGAGTGGCGGTCGGGGCTTTTCAATCGGCGCGCTGCGTCGAGACAAGCAAGCGCCTTCACAGCAACTTGCTGAGTCCTCCGAATTTGCCGACGTGCTGCGCTCAAGCCTGCTGCAGATCCTCTGCGAGTTGATGACGGACTTCTCCGTGCAACTTGCTCGGACGCATCAAGGTCGAGACTTGCCGCAACCCATTGCCGTTGTTTGCGGCGGCGGACTTGCAATGACTCCCGGCTTTGTGGCGACGCTCGATGAAGCAATGGGCACAGTGGAATGGAACCTCGCGCTGCAACCGCCGCGCGTATCACTCGGCTGGCCCTTCAACACCACTCGCGGCCTCTTGATCGCCGCCGAACTCGAAGCGCAAGCCGAACCGCAACGCCGCGCCGTAGCTTGACTCTCCGAGTCGAGTAATTCGCAATACACCGGGAAACTACCGGGGTCGGGTCTACGAAATTTTGAAATTGAGCGGCGGAAGACTCCCTCCGCGAGAAAACCTTTCCTCCGCTCAATTTCCAAATTTCGTAGCCCCGACCCCTCGCTGCTCAGACGTTGGTTCGCGGAGCGAACCACGACTATTTGCAAGCTCCAATCTGGCGCTGACTCGCCTGCGCGAGTTGCATGAGACTCAGCGAACGAAGACTTCGCCGAGCTTGCTTGAGGCCGCTCGGATGACGGATATCGGGACTCGAAAAGGATTTCGTGACACATGAAGACGACTCGAAAACTGGCACTCACATTGAGTGTCCTCGCCGCAAGTTCCGCGACGACGTTCGCACAAACGCCCGCTCCTGATGTCGCTCTGCAATACAAGCCCTCGCAGAAGGAC
>CAZNMS010000666.1:0-4234 GCA_964573505.1 uncultured Planctomycetaceae bacterium
GGAGAAGTATCAACGGGAATTGGCCGACGGGAGTGCGTCGCGAGTAACTGCGGGCGACTTGCCGACGTTTGCAGGGCATCAGAGCCGACGACATATCGCTGCAACTCCGGTTGATCCACTTGCGGTGAAGTGGAAAGTCGGCTTGCCGTATAATGCGTATGTGGGAGCGGTCGTCCGACCGGCATTGGGGCGAGCGGGGACGCTCAGCACGTTTCCGGTTGTGAGTGACGGCGTCGCGTATGTCTGCGGGCCGAGCACCATTCATGCGTTTGATACTCGTACCGGTAAGCCGAAGTGGCCGACTGGGGACAATTCCGACGGGCAACTCTACTCAACCGAAGGTGCTAAGGCCGGGAACGGAGATGTGCCCGGGATTCAAGGAGTGCCGTATTTCTCGATGACAGCAGCGCCGGGGCGAGTTTATGCACGATTGGGGTCGCCGGTATTAAGAAAGTCGCGTGTGCAACGCGGTCTGACCTCAAAGATTGTCGGATTGGATGTTGCGGGCCGAGAAGGTGACGCTGTCTTCGAAGTGTCGGCAGAAGTACTCGATGAAGTGCCGATCGGGGAAGAAGCGACTTCATGGTGTTTCGAAGGCGCGCCGGTCGTTGCCGATGACCGGGTTTATGTGTCCGCGCGGCGAAGTGTGCCGGAAGATGAAATTCATGTTGCGTGCTTCGACGAAGGCACCGGTGAATTGATCTGGCGCCGTCGCATCTGTTCGACACTGAAAAATGTGCCCGAGCAATTCAGCTTGATCGGGCATCGTCTGCTAACACTCGGTGAGGGGCGACTCTTTCTTGATACTGGTGCCGGGGCGATTGCTTGTCTCGAGGCTGATACCGGCAAATTGTTATGGGTCTCGACCTTTGAGGTATTGAGCAATGACGAGACGCCGTTTGATTACAGTGATACGAGTCGTCACGGACTGACGCCGTGCATGTTCGCGGACGGAGTCGTCTTTGCGGCGCCCGCAGAGGCAAAGGCGATCTTCGCATTTGACGCTGCGTCGGGACAATTATTGTGGCAGCAGCGGATTTCTGAGCCGGTCTTGCATTTATTAGGTGTGAGCAAAGGGCGGTTGATCGTCTCGGGACGCAAATTGTGGTCGCTCGATGTGAAGTCCGGTGAGTTTTCTTGGCCGTCGGGGGCTGTCGGATTCAGAGACGCGCAGGGTTTCGGCTACGGGCGGGGAGTGCTGACCGATGACGGCATCTATTGGCCGTTGCGCGATGAGATCTTGCTCGTGAACGCAGAGTCGGGCGAACTGACGCGGCGCTTCGCCGTGCGAGAAGCAACGGGCGAGTCGGTCGGGAATCTCTGCGTTGCTGAGGGGCGATTGTTCGTCGCGACTTCGAGTCATCTCATGGCGCTCGGGGACGTGCCGAATGCTCCGGCAGTTCCGCAGCGAGTCGTCGCTCGTCGCGGTCGGAGTGAGACGACGGAGTTTGTGTCGCTGCCGGTCGGAGCAAGTGAGGGGGACTCAGTTCGCCGCGAGTCGCAACGCAGCAACGAGCGAGACGATGTCGCTCATTGGCCGGCGCAGCGGATTTGGGAGCGGTCGCTCGCGAGCAAGTCGTCGGTCCGATTGCTCGCCGGACAACGATGTCGGCCATTGGTGCTCGTGCAGTCGGGAGCCGTGCTGCGGGCATTGGCGGCAGAGGACGGCAGCGAGTTATGGCAAGCCGCCGCCGCAGACGTCGTTGAGTGGGGCGGACTCGTGAGCGAACGCTTGATTTGCGTCTGCGGACGACGAGTCGAAGCTCGCGATCCGAGTACCGGTCGCGTTTTATGGAGTCTCGTTTTGGCAGAGGCGGGGCAGATCTTGCAGGTGCATGTGACCGACGACGGAGCATTGCTCGCCGCGACCGAGCGGCATGTTGCGGTGATTGATGTCGCGAGCGGAAAGGTGCGGCAGCGATTCGAGCCGGGAAGAAATGAGACGCACTCATCGCGCGGAATGCTCGGCTTCCGATCGAGCTCGGTGCCGATGCTGCTCACAACGACGAACTCGGGACGGTCGCTTGTTGCGTTTGATGGGCCTCGACTGCGCGAACCGCTGCTCGTTGATGTCCGATTCGGACGAGCGATTGCTGCGGTTCCTCAGCTTCGAAATGCCGTGCAGTCTTGCTGGCTCACAACTGCCGAAGACGCGCGGCTTCTGAGCGTCGGCAGTGACAATCTTTTGGAGTGCCGGAACATCGAAGGAGTGCGGTTATGGACGTCACCGCATCGTCCTGCTGTCGCGTTTCATCAGCCGCATCTGCTGACGTCCGACGGACGCATTGTGCTGATCGAAGACGGGCTCTTTGCTCGGGGACTCGATGCGGTTAATGGCGGAGTGCAATGGAGCGTCTCGCTCGGTCGCGAGCCGGTAAGAAGTCTTACAGAGTGCGTTGCCTGCGCGAGCGGCTGTTTGGTGTCGGTCTCGGGGGCAGTCTTGAGCTGCGTCGATGTGACGAACGGCAAGCGGCGTTGGCGCACGGATCTCGGTGCCGGGGAATGGAGCGTGCGTTTGATGGGCGACGACACGATCTGCGTTCGCGCCAATCTCAGCGGCGATGCCGTGCAAATCTCGGCTTTCGACACTCACAGCGGAGCTGCGTTGCAGTCGCTGCGCATCGACGGGTTTCGCTCGCCCGCGCGACTCGTTGCTCATGCGGAGAGCGATGTCACGCTGATTGCAGCCAGTGAGCGGGTAGTCGCTTTGCGCGGCTTGCGCTGACGGCGTTTGTTGGCTGCGGCAGTTCGTCGACGCAGTACGAGGGACACGAGGCTGAGCCTCTTTTTTCGCGAGTAGATTTGGGAAGCAAGTTTCGTTCTCACACGAATAAGCGATCAACTCAGGCGGCGATCTCGGAGCGATAGTCATGTCTGACGAAGAACAAGCGGCGAGACGAATTGCCGTTTTCGAGATTCTCGTAGTCATCGGGATTCCCTCGGCGCTTTTCGGAGTTCTGTATCCCGCAGTACTTGCGGCAAGGCAGGCACGCCGATTCGACACAGCCGTGGTGCCTCTGGCCCCATGGCAAGAATGGATTGTTGATCAACGATGGATCCCACTTGTCTTTCCGCTTGTCGTCGTTTCAATCGCGGGTTGCATGGCATTCATCCTTAGTCGCGTCCTTCCGAAGGCGATCCGTCAGCACTTTCAGTTCTGGCCGCAGCCTGCCCCGCAGCATCCCTTGCCCTTGCGCGAGACCGCGAAGCCCGCGTTGTGGAGCATTATTGTCGCCCCAATCGGAACATTGCTGTTGCTGACAGTCTTCATCCACATGCGTGTAGCCCGGCGCCAACGTGTTGCCGTTATTACATGGGTCGGACCGCTCGCTGATTACATGCCCTTCTTCCTCGCTGCTGGCTGGCTGTTGTCAGGACTCGCGGTTGCATTAGGGCTCTATAGCGCAGCCCGATGCACACACCCTCTCAATTGGCGGGGCAATGTGGGAATGGGACTCGGGACATTGAACCTCTTCATTTCGTTCTGCATTTGCGGTGCAGCACATGAAACGTAAACGCCTTATTGCCCAATTCAGAATCGGAAACCGAGAAGGGCAATAAGCCCTCACATTCGATGCAGGACAAGTTGTTGATCGATGCCGCATGATCGGATCCAACAAACGAAACGGCAGGACCGGAGTGGCACGCTCGGCGCGATCAGACTTCCTTAACGGCACATCTTTCCGAATTGGGCGGATCGCTGAGCTTGCTCCGTCTTGCCTTCCGAGCGAGTGCTAGAGTCGCTGATGAGTTGCAGTGGGTTGAGGTCGCGCGGGCTCATTCGGCGAATCCGCATCCGGCAACTCGTTCTCGCTGCCTTCAATCTCGGGAGTTTGATTCGTGTCGAATTATTTGGTGACCGGCGGGGCCGGGTTTATTGGGTCGCATCTCGTGACTCGATTGGTTGAAGAAGGTCACTCGGTCCGGGTGCTCGACAATCTCTGCACGGGCTCGCTCGAAAACCTTGCGCACATCGACGGCGATGTCGACTTCGTTCACGGTGATGTCGCTGATCCCGAAGCCTGCGCGAAAGCGGTGAAGGGAGTGGAAGTTGTCTTCCATCAGGCGGCATTGGCGTCAGTGCCGATGTCGATCAAGAGGCCGCTCGAATCACATCGAGCCTGCGCGACGGGGACAGTGACGGTGCTCGACGCCTGCGTTCGAGCCGGGGTGCGACGCGTCGTCTATGCCGGGTCGAGCAGTGCTTATGGCAACGACCCCGAGATGCCGAAGC
>CAZNMS010000667.1:0-1386 GCA_964573505.1 uncultured Planctomycetaceae bacterium
TTCGCTCCGCGAAAGGAAGCTTTTGCGGAGCAAAAGCCGACAATCCCTTTCGCAGAGCGAAAGGCGACTATGTAACGCGTCCTACAATGCTCAAGCCGACAATAAGTCGCGAACAAGCAGTACGACGGGGCGCTCTTGATGCCCGGACTAGAACCCGGCCGCTCCGCCGGTATTGACTGGAGCGTTACCGCCTTGCGGAGCAGCCGCTGGCGGCGCGGGGGGCGGGGCGACGAGCAGGCCGCCGGCGTATTGGTCGCGGCGCGTTGCGTAGCGAATGGGGAATGACGTCCAAACTTTGTTTCGATTGGCGTCGGCGGGGTTCTGAATGAAGTCCGCAGTAGGTCCGTCGAAGATCACTGGCTGACCGGATTGAGCGAAGACGTTCTCGCTCACGAACTGCGTGAAGCCGAGCCACTGCCGATCCGGTGCGAGGATGTTGAAGAAGTTCCGCCGTTCGGGAGTGAAGCCTAAGAACTCACGCGGCAGCGGAGCGGTATGCAGAGCTGTCAGAAAAATTGCAGCCGTCGCATAGCCGCCGCAGGCCCCAAAGAACCAGCGCCCGATTTCCTCTCCCAATGGGAGCAAGTCGAAACGGTGCGGAGTGAAGTAGTCGAAAAGGAATCTCAGCACCGTCACTGCTGCTGCGAATAAACCGACGAGCGCGATGAGGTCCCAATAGAAGGCCCATCCTCCGCCGCTCATGAGGTATCGCTCGCCGAACGCCGCGAAGGGTTCGAAGAAGTTCATCGCGATCAAGCCGCCGGTCACGATCGCCAGACAATTCAGTGCCGAACCGAATGCACCTTCTCCCGCCACACACCATGTGACGAGGCCCCAAACTCCCAAAAACGTGAGATCAATAATCATGCTGCTTTGTCTTTGTTGTTCTGACCTTTGCGGAACTCGATTCAGTTCTGACCGGCGAGTTCTCGGCTGAGTGAACTTTGCAGAGCGAGTCGCTGAGCCGGGAATCTAAGCCGTAACTCGGCGCTCGCCACCAATGCGAGTCTCGGCATTGCGATCCTTTGCGAGTTCGAACTTGAAACGTAGGGCAGCCTCTCCGAGGCAGCCTTTGCTGCGCGACGAAGCAACTTACTAATCGCCGCCTGCGATCTCGTTATTGGGTTCGAACTGGCGGCTCTTATGCGGCCGCGTACCGCAGAATTCTCAGTCTCGGAGAGACTTAGCTACGAGTTCCCGAAGAACTCCTTGATCCGCCCTAGACGCCTTCTCCGTGCCGAATCTTGACGGCGTTCTCGTCGCTTGTTTGTGAGCCTCATCCCGCAGAGGCTCGGGATGGAATCCCAAGCTACTTGTCCGAATGACTTCCCGAAGAGATTTGCTTTCAAGAAGTTAGACAAGAACGCCACTCTTCCGACTCTTCTC
>CAZNMS010000667.1:1486-4190 GCA_964573505.1 uncultured Planctomycetaceae bacterium
TCGTAGCTTGCGGCTTCGCCGCTTTTGGCAAAGGGAGCCGATGTCGTGATCGAAAACGCCGATGACAACTCGATCTGGGTGATCGTTGCGGGGATTGCTCATGAACTCCGTAGCGGGGATCTCGCCGCACTCACGCGGCTGTATGACGTCGCGAGTGCGCGGTTGCTGCGCTATGCGGAAACGCTGACGAAGAATCGAGCCGACGCCGAAGACGTGCTGCATTCGTCGCTCGTCCGGGTTGCTCGGCAACCGCACGGCTTCATCGCTGCTGAAAAGCCATGGGCCTATCTGATCGCTGTCGTTCGCAACGAAGCCGTGCAGACCGTGAAGCGACGCAAGAAGAAGTTCTCGTTGCAGAACTTCTTAGCCAGTTGGCGCAACAACGATTGCCCCGTCGAACAAGCGGAGTCGCGCGAGCAAGTTCAAGCCGCCATTCAAAAGCTGCCGGCAGAACAAGCGGAAGTTGTCGTGCTCAAGATTTGGGAAGAGTTCACGTTTGCCGAGATCGCCGCACTGATTGGCGAGTCTCCCAATACGGCGGCCAGTCGTTACCGCTACGCCCTCGAAAAGTTGTCTCGCACCTTGCAGCCATTGGCTGAGGAGGTCCGTCATGTTTGATCGTCACTCACCGTTCTCTCCCGATGAATTCTCTGACGACTTCAATGCCGTGCCGGATTGGTTGCTCGTCGAACAAGAAGACGCGATTCGCAATGCGGACGAGTTGCCGTTTCTGCGTCCGAGCCTGCGTCGCGAGTTCGTTGCCGAGCTTGCTGTGATCGGTCGGCAGCGCGAGCGACGTCGCCGCGCGGTGCTCGTCACAGTGATGTTGTTAGCGCTCGCGCCTTTATGGTGGCTTTCGCAATTGTGGCCCGAACGAGCGATCGCTCAGCACGTGCCGTTTGAATTGCGAAGTCGCGAGATCATGCCGAGCGACGAAACCTTCGAAGGGTTGCCGCAGTCCATTGTCGGAGCAGTGCGAAGTCCCGATGCCTTCAAACTCGTCGACGCCTTCTCGGAGTTGCGTCAGAAGCGTTCCGCCAGCATCGGCTTCGATTCAACGTCGCACCGCGAGGAGTAGCGCGGCAAAGCGAGCCGCGCTGCGGCTTGCCAACGTAGCGCAGTCGCTCGGCGACTTAGGCACTTACGGGCAGCGCATCGACAATTTGTTTTATCCGTGTGGGAAATATCCGTGTGAGTAAGGGCAAGTGAGAGCGGTTTGGTCTGCCCTTACTCACACGGATGTTTCCCACGCGGATAAGACATTGAGAACTCTCTCTACCGTGTACCGGCCTTGTCTTCGGAGCGCAGCCTCCGACGACGCGTAGCTACTTAGAGCACTCCGTCGAAGCCTTGCTGCTCGAGCCGCTTCAGCAGGTCTTTGAGCTGCGCTTCATCATCAAGCTTCGCGACGAGCGTCGCGGTCGGAGTATGCACGACGGTGCAACCTTCGAGGCCAATCGTCGTGATGAGGTGCTCGTCGTCTCCGTAGATCGTGCAGTTGCGAGTGCCGATGCCGCAGTGCCTGCCGACAACGATGTTGCCGTCGGCGTCCGGCTGATGCAGGCGAGCCAATGCCGCCCAGCTTCCGACGTCGTCCCATCCAAACGGTGCTTCGATGACGCAGACATCGCGCGAGTGCTCGAGCACGGCGTAGTCGATCGAGATCGACGGCATCTGAGGAAACTCGCGTTCGAGCGCCTCGTGCCAACTGGCTTGCCCGCAGTGAGGAGCGAGCGCTTGCAGACGTTGATGCAGTTCCGGCTGATGTCGTTCGAGTGCTTGCAGGATCGTCTCCGCGCGCCACACGAAGATGCCGCTGTTCCACAAGAAGTTCCCGGCGGACAAGAACTGCTGAGCCGTTGCGAGATCCGGCTTCTCGCGAAAACGCACGACCGAGAAGACTCCGTCCGGTGCGTTGCCGAGCGGCCCGCCGCGTTCGATGTAGCCGTAACCGGTTGCCGGTCGCGTCGGCACGATGCCGAACAAGCAGAGCTTCTCCGGAGATGCCTTCGTCGTTGCGACAGCGCGTTCAACAGCCGCGATGAAGGCGGATGTAGGACTTATGACATGATCCGCCGGAGTGACGAGCAGCACGGCATCGGGATCAGCCGCTCGGACTCGCAACGCTGCAAGCCCGATGCACGGAGCAGTGTTGCGACCGCACGGCTCGATCAAGACATGCTCCGACGACAACTGCGGTAACTGACGACCGGTCTCAACGCCATGCCGAGCACCGGTGACAATCCAAAGTTGCTCGTGCGAGATGAGCGGCAGGCAGCGATCCGTTGCTTGTTGAAGGAGCGAGCGATCGCCGCTCAGCGTGAGGAACTGCTTCGGTCGATCACGTCGGCTCGCCGGCCAAAATCGAGTCCCACTTCCCCCCGCCATGATCACCGCGTGCAGCATGTCTTGAAGTCCTTTTTGAAGTTGGCGAGCGGCTGAATGCCGCTGTTGAAGAAGAACCGCAGTCGGGAGCGGAGTTGATGACGATCGCGCGTTGAACGGTGCTGCGTCGGAGCGACTTCGAGATCGACTCGGAGCAACGGAGATCGAATAGCCGCGAAGTGGCGACAGAAACTCAGCCTGCTAGCGCCGCTTCGCGGCTAATGAAATGGGTTTACCCGGCACTCCGACGCTGAGTTCGAGTCGTCTCCGTCCGGCTTGCCCGGACGGAAGCAACGACTGCTCCGCTACCACTGCGAGC
>CAZNMS010000668.1:0-4187 GCA_964573505.1 uncultured Planctomycetaceae bacterium
TCGAGACATTCCTCTTGAGCCGCCTGTTCAAGACTCCGAGCGAAGCCCGCCGAGCATTCGACCGAGCCTTAACGATCGCGATGAAAGACAAACTGCCGCACCGTCCCGACCGCCACTACAAACGCGAGGCCTATCAACGCCGCCCCAAATCGTCCCAGTTCAAAAAGAGACCCATCAAACCCTGACCCCAATTTTCAAAACGACCACACCCACTAAAAGTCGAGACCTGCGAAACCTAAAGTCAATGCCATTGGGCCGACGCTCGCAATCACGCTTTGGACGATGCCTCGGCTGCCGAAACAGAACTGACTTGCTCGCGCCGGCACACCGATGTCACGCGAGCTTGTCCGCACCCTACGAATCGCAATTTCCGTCACTCGCTCAGGAGCTATCCCATGATGAAGCCGACGTTGCGTTATCAGCTCACGTTTGAAGGCTCATGGCCGATCTCGGTCGCGTTTTTGGATTCGTCGAAGCGTCTCGCTGCAGGCAATCAGTTAGGGCAGCTCTATGTTTGGGAACTGCCGGACTCGCCGCCGGAAGAGCAGCCGATGAGCAAGACCGGCAAGAAACGCGAAGCTCCCAATGTCGCTCCGACAAAGCGACTCGACGGACATACGAATGCGGTCACGCAACTCGTCTTCGATGCCGAGCGACGACGGCTTTATTCGTCGAGCTTCGATCACTCGATCCGCGTTTGGTCGCTCGATGCTGAAGCGACGGGTAAGGCCGATGCGGTGCTCGACGGCGATGCTCGTCGAGAGGAAGTGAAACGCACAAAGAAGGACGATGCACTGAATCAGCCGGGCGTGCCGGTCTCGACCTATGCCGCGACGAGCGTGCTTGAAGGGCATCCCGATTGGGTGCATTCATTGGCCTTGAGCACCGACGGCAAACGCGCGGTAACGGGCGATGCCAGCGCGAATGTCATTGTGTGGGATCTCGAAGAGAAGAAGCCGCTCGCACGTTGGAAGGGGCACCACTGGAACTGGATCGTTGCAACCGCGTTCGCGCCGAATCGCGAGTCAGTGGTCGTCTCTGAGTTCCGCTACAAGCGCGATGACTTCGACATTCCGTGCGCCGGTTTCAAAGTTTGGAATCTCGACGGCACCGAGAAGCTCGACATCCTCAAGACGCAGTTCCCGAAGCTGAACCCGAGCGATCACTCCTACGGCAGCGGGCAAATGTGGCGCGGTTGGACGAAGGACGGATTGATCTCGGTCGAGTACTCGCCCGACGGCAAGCTCATCGCAGCGGCGCAGGGCGGCGAGACTGATACGGGCAAAGCTCATCTCATTGATGCCGAGACGGGCAAACTGGTGCGAGATGTCTCCGGCCATCAATACGGCATGACGGATCTCATCTTCTTCAAAGACGGCAAGCGACTCGCAACAGCCGGCCGCGATACCTGCATCCGCATCGTGCAAGTTGAAGACGGCAAAGAACTCGCAGTGCTCGGCACTCCGCGCGGCGGTCAGTTCAAAGACTGGATCTCCGCGATCTCGATCTCCGCCGACGAGAAGTGGATCGCCGGAGCCGACATCTCGGGTGTCGTTTCGGTATGGCAGATCGAAGAGTAGATTGGGATTCGATCCCGATCCGCAGCGGGCTCAACGGCACTTTGACTCAGCGCATCGGCGTCAGCAGAGAGCCGCTGCGACGAAACAAGCAGCGGCTTGCCGGCCTTCAACGCTTCGGCGCAAGGCGCATCCGACTGAGGTCTTTCTTCGTCGACGGTTCGGGGAATGGCTCGTCGGAGAAGACTGGCGTTGATCGCAGTTGTGCTCTGCCGACGGGCTCTTCTGGCGTTGTCGGAATCGGCACCGCGTTCAACTTCGCGCGCCCTCCGTCTTTGCCGACGGACGCTTCTCCCTTCATCTGCTGCAAGCTGTCGGGCGGACTGCTTGCCGGTCCGCTCAAGCCCGGAAGACCGGGGATCGAGAAGTTGAGTGGCAGTCCGAGCGGCCCGCCATTCGAAGCCGGAGCACTGCCCGATCTCGGTCGCCCGCTTCCGCCGGTTCCGCCCGCGCCTCCGGCACCGCCGCCCTCGCCGCCTTTCAGCTTGCCCTTGAGCCGATCGACAAGACTCATCGGCGGGTCTTTGCGATTCGCTTCTTGCTCGGTGATGCGCTTGCGACCGGGAATCTCAACCTGCGGAATTGAGTTCGCTGAGTTCGGATCGTCAGCAAGCTTCGGGACCGGCGTTGAGATCTCTTCGAGCGGGATCGTTTCAACGACACGAATGCCTTTGTTCGGTCCGCCGTTCTGCTCGTAGTCCACTTCGAGATACGGCGAGCAACTCTTCGGCGCGATCACGTTGAGATCGAGTTCCTCAAATCCATAACGCCGAGCCGCATCTTCGCGCGGACGCGGAGTGGCGACAGTTGGCACCACTTCCGGAGTGATGAAGACGAGCAGTTCGCTCTCACGAAACGTCTCGCTCTTGTATTGAAACAGCTTGCCGATCTTCAGCACCTTGATGTCCTGCAAGCCGGGAATGCCGCTGCGATCAATGATCTTCGTCTTCTGTCGCAGACCGCCGAGCACGAAGGTCTCGCCGTTCGTCACGCGGACCGTCGTCTTTGCTTCGCGGCGGTCGATGATGGGTTGCTCGTCGGTCTCGGTGAAACCAGTCAGTACGCTGAAGCGCGGATTGACGATCATCGCAATGGTGTTGTCGCGAGCGATGTGCGGCGTCACTTCGAGCGTGACTCCGGCTTCTCGAAACGCCGTCGTGCCGATCGCGCCGCCTTGAATGCCCTGCGTGAGTTGCTGATAGGGCACTTCGGTCACGATCTGAATTTTGGCGGCCTCGTGATTCATGACGGTCACGTTCGGGTCGGCCAATAGCTTCGAGTCCTTCGACGTCTGCAACGCATTGATGACCGCATTCAAGCTGACGTTGCGTCCGATCGACATAGCGGTCAGCGCCCCATTCGCAGCTCCGGCAGGCGGAGCCGCAGCCGTCAGTGCATTGAGCACCACTTGATCGCGCGGCGTGCCGTCAGCGGTGCGCGTATTGCCGAAGATGGCAGAGTTCCAATTCACGCCCAATCGTCCGACGTCCTCCAAACTGCAGTCATAGATCAGCGCCCAAATGCGAACTTGCGGTCGCGGCTGATCGAGTTCGAGGACAGCTTCTTCGATGACATTCATCACTTCGGGACGATCGGCGACCAGAATCTGATCTTCGTTGTTGATCAGCGCAATCCGACCGTCGCCTGAGATCAAGTTCTCGATCGCCGGTTGCAGTGTCGCAATTTTTACATACTGCGGACGAAAGACTCGCACATCGAGATCCGGTCCGCGCATTGCCGGTGAGGCCGCGTTACCGGGCGCGCCGGGACGAGTCGCCGCACCAGTCCCGCTCGGTGCCAATTGCGTTTGATCAAGAATCGCGACGCGCTGCTTCACGAGCTTGATGCGGTCCGGGTAGTCGAGCACGAGCAAGCTCTTCGTCGACGGCATCGCCATCACTTTGCCGTGCGGTGACAGCATGAGTTCGACGGCTTCCTTCATCTCGTTCGGATTCGCATTCCGCAGCGGGATGACTTCAGAATCGAAGAGCGGCTTCAGTGCGCCGATCTGATCGAGCGGCAGAATCACGATGCTCCGTCCGACGACGCGATAGCCGAAGCCGCGACTGAGCAGCAGCGAATCGAGAATCTCGCGGAGCGTTGCGTTCGTGAACGCGGCGTTGATCGTCCCGTCGATGTTCGAGGTCACGACCATATCGACGTCCCACTGCTTGCGCAGGACGAACATTGCGTCCGTCAGCGTCGTATCGCGCAGAGTGACGTTGCCGCGCCGATTCAGAACTTCGGTCAGCTCCTCAGACGGCAAGCTCGTCGGCTGCTTTCCTTGAGCCCATACGGCATGCTCGCCGGGTAATAATTCACACAACGGCGCGGTTCCCAAAACCGCGCTGATCGCAGCGAGCTTCATCGCAGAGCGCATGATCGTCACAGCAACCTCCGTGTTGCCGGGAGCACCGGCAGGGATCGGTCTTCTTGCCTCACGCTCAGCGTGAGAACTCTATGAGTGGCGGAAGCTGTAAGACTTCCGACAGGTGTCTTCGTTCGACGGCGCACCGTCGAGTTCCAGTAGCCGAAATCGCCAGATGTCGGACGGTTAGTCGCCTTTCGCTCCGCGAAAGGAAGCTTTTGCGGAGCAAAAGCCGACACTCC
>CAZNMS010000669.1:0-4181 GCA_964573505.1 uncultured Planctomycetaceae bacterium
TGTCGCGCGTGAGGATCGGGGCTCATGACGAGATCTTTCAGAACTCGCGACCGGTGCTGGTAAGGTGGCTGAGCGAAGATGTCCTCGCGGTGCAGATGGACTTGTCTAACGAATTGGCCTCAATTCAGACCGCGAGCCGCATAGAGCTGCTGCGTTTTTCGTTGAACCATCATCGGTTCCCGCGCAGCGAGCGTCCTGAATGAGTCGCCCGTAGCCCGCACGAACTGTTGACCGGCGAGCGTGAACGCCACTGGCTCAACGATCTGACCTGCACCAGTCCGCTCTCCGCCTGAGTCACACTGCGAGAATCCAACTCGTCCGCAAAACCTGGCTCCCCCCGTGCTCGCCTGCGACTATCAAGAGCCCCGATTTGAACCATGCCGACTCTTGGGACTCGTTCGGTTTCTCATATGGCACGCGGTCTCGGCGAAATTCTCCCGCGAGCACGGCGGCGCGGCATTCTGGCTCTTGATGGAGTCGGAGTCGTCCGATTATCAACGACGGCTGATTTGTCGGGCTTCGTGCCCTTTGCCTTTTTTGCAGTCAGTGGAGCCGCAGCATGCTCACCATCGGCGACGTTTCTCCGGGCTTTGGCCGTCGTGATTTCCTCAAAGTGGGCGGGCTGACGCTCGGCGGATTGACGCTCAATCAACTGCTGCAATCGAGGGCGACCGCCGCTCCGAAATCGTTGCTGACGACCGGCAAATCCGTTGTCTTTCTGTTCATGCACGGAGGCCCGTCGCAAGTCGAGCTATTCGATCCCAAAATGGAAGCTCCTTCCGGCATCCGCAGCGCGACCGGCGAACTAGCAACGAAGCTGCCGGGCATCACTTTCGGCGGGACGATGCCGAAGCTCGCAGCACTGGCGGACAAGTTCTCGATCGTCCGCTCATTCCGCACCGGCGATGGCAATCACGACATCAAGCCGATCGTCAGCAAGACAACGTTCGGCGCGAACTATGGCAGCCTCTACTCGCGCGTCGTCGGGACGAACAATCCCGAGAATGGCATGCCCTCGAACTTGATGCTGTTCCCGCAGTCCGTCGATGCGAGCACTCAGCCGGGAACGATGGCCTTCGGTAATTTTAGTTCCACTGGCAGCTTCGGGAACGTCTACGCGCCGTTCGTGCCGGGTTCAGGCGGCGAAGCTCAAGACAATCTGAGACTGCGACTGCCAATGGATCGGCTCGACGATCGCAAGCTGCTGCTGTCGGGATTGGATCAAGTGAAGTGGGGCTATGAGAAAGTCGGTGAGCGAGCGCCGGTCGACAAAGTTCGCGATCAAGCTTTCACAACCATCATGGGCGGAGTCGCCGACGCGTTTGATCTCAATAAGGAAGATCCCCGCACTCTCGCTCGCTACGACACTGCTCCGCTGTTGAAGCCGCAGGACATCAGCCGCCACTGGAACAACTACAAGAACTATGTCGACAACGGAAAGACGCTCGGCAAGTTGCTGCTACTCGCACGGCGGTTGTGCGAACGCGGCGCCGGCGTTGTGACCGTCACGACGAACTTCGTTTGGGACATGCACGCCGACGTCAACAACGCGACCGTCGAAGAGGGCATGCGCTATATGGGGACGCCGTTCGATCATGCGGTCTCGGCATTCGTCGAAGACTGCGAAGCACGCGGTCTCGGCAACGACATCTTGCTGGTCTGCTGCGGTGAGATGGGGCGTACTCCGCGAATCAACGCGCGCGGCGGACGCGATCACTGGGGCGGGCTCTCTCCACTGCTGCTTTACGGCGGCGGTTTGAAGATGGGGCAAGTCATCGGTCAATCAACGCGCGATGCCGGTGAGCCTCTGACTCAGCCGATCGAGAATCACAATCTCATCGGCACGATCATGCATACGCTCTTCAATGTCGGCGAACTGCGTCTATCGCGATCGGCTCCCGGCGAAGTCACGCGAGTCGCAGCAGACTGGACTCCGATCCCCGGACTTTCTTGATAAGTAAAAGTTGCTCTGCATCTCGTTCCTCACTTTGCTTGTTCGACTGCTTCCGCTGCTGACTGCGTTTCCTCTTTCTCTCCCCGCA
Source organism: uncultured Planctomycetaceae bacterium (assembly GCA_964573505.1). Taxonomy (GTDB): domain Bacteria; phylum Planctomycetota; class Planctomycetia; order Planctomycetales; family Planctomycetaceae; genus AM-0621. Next base: position 2,043 of record CAZNMS010000669.1, read on the forward strand.
AAAGGATCTCTGCCATGCTGACCTGCCTCGGCACAAGCCGCTCGCAAAACTGCGAAGGAACCACTCGTCGCGACTTTCTGAAGATCGGCGGACTCGGGCTCGGAGCGATCGGGCTACCGCAGTTGCTGAGAGCACGCGCAGAGGCGGCTCAAGCCGGACAAGACATTCGCGACACCTCAATTGTTTGGGTCTGGCTAAGCGGTGGCGCTACGCACGTCGAGACGTTCGATCCAAAAATGACGGCTCCGTCCGAGTACCGCTCAGTCACCGGCGAAGTGACGACGAACCTGCCGGGTGTCACGATCGGCGGCAACTTCGAGAAGCTCGCACAACGCGCAGACAAGATGGCCTTCGTGCGATCGTTCGCTCACACCAATAGCGGTCACGGCGGCGGTACTCACTTCGTGATGACCGGCTATGACAACCGCAACATCGATAACGGCGGCTTGCCGACTCGTCCGTCAATGGGCTCGATCGTCTCGAAAACTCGCGGTGCGAATCACGCCGTCACCGGCATGCCGACCTACGTGAGCTTGAACAACATCGGCAGCGACGGCCCCGCGTTCCTCGGTACGGCTTACGCGCCCTTCACAACGAGTTCAGCCGGTCGCCGGAACATGACACTGAGCACGACGACTGATCGCATTGCTGATCGTCGCAGCTTGCTCGGCGACTTCGATCGATTCCAAAGAGATGCCGATCGAACCGGAGTCATGTCGGGCCTCGACGCTTTCGAGCAGCAGGCCTTCAACTTGATTCTCGGCAACGCTCCGAAAGCGTTCGACGTTTCGTCGGAGTCCGCGAAGACTCGCGAGAAGTACGGCAAGGATCTCGGCGAGCAGATGCTGGTGGCGCGCCGATTGGTCGAGTCGGGCTGCGGCTTTGTGACGCTGAATTACGGCGGTTGGGACATGCACGGCACGATTGAACGCAGCATGAATCAACGCGCTCCGTCTCTCGATCGAGCGTTGTCTGCTTTGATCGACGATCTTTCTGAACGCGGCATGCTCGATCGGACATTGGTCGTTGTTTCGGGCGAGTTCGGCCGCACGCCGCGTATCAACAAGAACGCTGGCCGCGATCACTGGGCACCGCTCAGCACGTTGGCGCTGGCTGGCGGCGGCTTGCGAATGGGGCAAGTTGTCGGCGAGTCCGATTCGAAGCTCTATAAGCCGCAGACCGAGCCGATTCGTCCGCAAGACTTGATGGCGACGATCTTCCATGTGCTCGGCATCGACACAAAGCAGCAGTTCTTCAATCAAGCCGGACGTCCGGTCTTCCTGATTGAAGACGGCAAACCAATCAAAGAATTGGTCTAAGCCAGTCGTCGGCAGTTCGCAGCAACACCAAAGCCGCGATCAACGAGATGTTGATCGCGGCTTTTTTCATGCGCGGAGTGGCGACGCAAGCGGCATCGAGATCGCGTCTCTACTCACCGACTGCGACGAGCATCTGTAATTCTTCGTACTCGACGTGCAACCGCGCGAGTTCCACTTCCGACAAGTTCTTGAGCGGTGCTCGAACGGGCCCGCAGTTGATGTCGAGGAAGCTCATCACCGCTTTTGAAGCAGGTAAGAAAGAGTACTTCTGCAACAAGCGAATGCGCCGCACGGCATCCAGTTGCAACTGGCGGGCAGTATCGAGATCGCCTGCTTGAAAGGCCGCGATCATTTGATGGTTCTGCTCAGCAGCAAAGTTGTAAGTGCTGCCGACTGCACCGCGGCAACCCATTGCCGCACCGGCCAACAAGATCTCGTCGCAGCCGAAGAGGATGTCGAAGTCTCCGTCGTCGACCGCGAGGCACTCTTGCAGCATGACGAGATCGGGGTTCGTGAACTTCAAACCTTTGAGGTTCGGGATGCGGGGCTTTGCCTTCTGCAGAAAGACATCGAGCGGCAGTCGGACATTCGTCATGGCCGGGATGTCATAGAGATAGAACGGCAGATCGGGAGCAGCGGCGGCGATCGGCGCACAGCAAGCAATGAGGTCCTCAACGCTCGTCGGTTTGAGGAAGCTCGGGGCCATGGTCGCGACAGCATCCGCGCCTTCCCACTGCGCGTGCTTCGCCATCTCGCACGCATCGGCGATGCAGTTATGCCCGACTTGAATGATGACAGTGAGCTCCGTGTCTCGACCGAC
>CAZNMS010000670.1:0-4180 GCA_964573505.1 uncultured Planctomycetaceae bacterium
GCAAGCAGGCGGTCGTCCTGCCGTTCGAACGGAAAGCCGTCCCTACAGCGAACGGAGCGGTGCTCTTCGACGGGCAAGAAGTCGCATTATGGAAGACGGCGGCGCGCGGCAGTTCGGTCGCGATCAGCAACGACGGCGAAGGCGGACGAGTGCTCGAAATCAAAGGCGTCGTCGCGCGACGCATTCCGAAGGCTGAGTTCTTCGAGATCGAACTGCACGTTGATCTGCGGAAAGCTCGCTCGCTGACTCTGCACTTCGGAGCATCGCCGACGGGCTTACTCAATCGAGCCATCATCAGTCGCAATGAAGTCTCGTTGGCGCAGCTCAGTACGAGCGGCACGACTCAGCACAGCACGATGATTCCGCTGTCTGCCGATCCATGGGCCGACTCGACGCCGAACACTCCGGTCTATGTCGTCGTGAAGTTAGAGCGGCAGCCGTCCGGATGGGGCGTCACTCTCTCGAACGACTTCATCGGCTCGCTGCCGCGCACGTCGGACCTCGAAGCCGACGAACTTCGCCTCAGCATTGAAGGCGGAACGGCAGCGTTCGACGAAGCAACGCTGACTGAATTAGCCCTGCCGAAATGAGGCCGCGTTGCTCACATTTGAACGATTCAACGAGACCATGCTGACGATCTCGAATGGCAGCGGTCGCAGTTTGAGACCGCTGCCTTCGTCGTCTCACTTACGACCGGCTGTCGAACCATGGCAACGGCTGACCGGCGGGCGGGAGTTGAACGAGTTCGACTCCGGTGACATCGGGGTGACCGGCAACTTGTCCGCGAGCAGCTTCGCTCGGTGCCGAATCCAGATTGAGCACTGCGAGCGCCTCGCCGCCGACCTTTGATCGTCCCAATGCCATATGCGAGATGTTGACGTTGTGCTGTCCCATCGCCGTGCCGATGAAGCCAATCAAACCCGGCTTGTCTTGATGACGGAACATCAACAAATGGCCGTCGAGATACGCGTCGAGATGAAAGCCGTCTAAGCGAACGAGTCGCAAGAACTCGTTGCCGAAGATCGTGCCCGAGACATCGAACTCGCCGTGATCGCTGACGATCGTCGTGCTAACGAGCGACGCGAAGTCGCCCGCTTGGTCAGTCGATGATTCGGTGATGCGAATGCCGCGCTCTTTCGCGACGACTTCGGCGTTGATGATGTTGGCCGGTTCGTCGACTCCCGAACTCATCAGTCCGGCAACAAAGGCTTGCGTGATGAGCTTCGTCTTGCGCTTCGCCACTTCGCCGCGGAAGGTAACTCGCGCTTCTTTGATGCCTGCCGACTTAAAGCGTTGAGCAAGCAACTGCGACTGCAACAAACCGAGTCGATAGCCGAGATCGAGATACGTCTTCGCGTCTTTCAGTTCGGCTCCCGAGATCGGAACCATATTGATCGCGTGCCGCACTTCGTTGTTCACGAGGAACGCGGTGATGATCTCGGCAGCTTCGACCGCAACGGCTTCTTGAGCTTCATCGGTCGACGCGCCGAGATGCGGAGCGCAGATCACTTTGTCGAGCTTGCGCAGCGGGTGATCTTTGGCCGGAGGCTCATCAACGAAGACGTCGAGCGCTGCTCCGGCGATGTGCCCGGATTCGATCGCAGCTGCGAGTGCAGCCTCATCGACGATGCCGCCGCGAGCACAATTCACAATGCGCGCCCCCTTTCGCATCTTCGCGAGCCGAGTCGCATTGATGAGCCCGTTCGTCTCGGGAGTGAAGGGCGTATGCACGGTGAGGAAGTCGCACTTATCAATCAGTTCGTCGACATCGCGATACAGCGAGATCCCGAACTCCCGCGCGCGCTCTTCGGAAAGATACGGGTCGTAGCCGAGCACCTTCATCTCGAACGCCAAAGCCCGCTTCGCAACGGTGAGTCCGATGCGTCCCAGTCCGATGACCGCAAGCGTCTTGCCCGCCAGTTGCGAGCCAGTGAACTTGTTGCGGTCCCATCCGCCGGCCTTCATTGTCGCAGCGGCTTGCGGAATGTTTCGCGCGAGCGACATCAGCATCGCAAAGGTGTGCTCGGCAGTGCTCGTCGTATTCCCGGCGGGAGTATTCATGACAACGATGCCCGCGCGAGTCGCCGCTTCGAGATCGACGTTATCAACGCCGACGCCAGCTCGAACGATGACCTTCAATCGCGTTTGCCCGTCGAGCAAAGCCGCAGTCAGCTTCGTGCCGCTGCGAATGATGATGCCGTCCGCGCTCTTGAGTTCTTCTCGCACCTGATCGGGAGTGAGACCACTGCGATTAACGATCTCAATTTCTGGAGCTGCCTCCAGCACTTTGAGGCCGGCCTTTGAGAGACTGTCAGTGATCAGAACGCGGAGTTTTTGAGTCATTTGTTCGCAAAAAGTTTGAGGAATCGGGCACGTGAGTGGGGCGTTTGATAGTGGTGAAGGATGTCGAAAAAAAGGCAGCTTCCGACGCATCGCCTGAGTCCGATTCGAGGCTCGTTTTGAGCACTCGATCGCGTTCGAGACAGCATCGCGAAAAGGAGCATAGTTCAAACTGAAGGCGCAGAGCCGCGCCCGTCAGGAAGCGGAATCCACTACGGAATAGCAAGAAGACCGCTTCCTAACGGGCGCGGCTCTGCGACCCAATGCGAGACCGAAATGAACCGTGCCCAAAAAGGATCTGCTTGCATGACGCTGGTCGCCATCGATGCGCGAGCGACTGCGAAAGTTCGAGCACCTCGTGATAGGCTCTCGCTTCGAGATCTCGACGCGTCTGAGTGGCATCGCTGAGTTCGCATTGAGTCGAAGTCATTCGCCGCGACTTACTTCGGAACTGATATGTCCGTCTTCATCGACAACCCCGACATCTTCATCCCGCTGATCGCAATGGTCACGTTGCTGGCAGGAAGCGCATTGGCTTCCTCGGCTGAAACGGCTCTCTTCTTCTTGACCGATGAGGAAGTCAAAACGCTGCAGGCCAGCAAGAACGCGACCGATCAACGCATCGTCGCGCTGCTCAAAGATCCCGATCATCTGCTGACCGCGCTGCTGTTTTGGAATCTCGTCATCAACCTGTCGATCTTTGCTCTCGGAGTCGTCATCTCTGAAAGACTGATCGCGCTCGATCAGACAAGATTGGCTGCGACAGTCGGGTTCGTGACGCTCGTCGGCGTCATCTGTTTCGGCGAAGTACTGCCGAAGACTTCCGCAGTGTTGTTTCGCAAGTCGCTTGCGCGCCGCGTCAGTTTGCCCATCACATTGATGCTGAAGACATTCGATCCCTTTGCTCCTGCGTTCAAAGGATTCACTCGGTCGCTGCGCCGCATGTTTTGGCCGGAGATCACGAAAGAGGACTACCTCTCTCCCGACGACCTCGAGCAAGCCATTGATAACTCGGCAGGCGACTCCGTCGTTGCCCGGCAAGAGCGGCAAGTCTTGCACAACATTTTGGACCTCTCGGAGATCACCGTTGAGGAAGTCATGCGGCCGCGCGGGACCTATCAAGCCTTCGTGCCGCCCGTCAGTTTGACGCAGTTGCGCGGACAGCAACGCACCGACGACTATCTCGTAATCGCCGCTCGCAACGGCGAAGAGGTTGAGGGCGTCGTCCCGCTTGCAGGTACGCCGCTGCCGCAAGAGCAGCAACTGGAAAAGCTCGCGAAGCCCGTCGTGCATGTTCCATGGTGCGCGAAGACGTCGTCCGTCTTGCAGCGAATGGAAGACGAAGACTGCTTGCTCGCGTCGGTCGTGAATGAGTTCGGCGAGACGATTGGCATCATCACTTACGATGACATCGTCGACACGATTTTGGCGCCCGATCCGACTCGCAACCGCCGCTTGATGCGCCGCGAGCCGATCCTCGAAGTCGCTCCCAATCACTTTCACGTTGACGGCATTACTTCTCTGAGATTCCTCAGTCAGCGATTGAGCATCGACTACGACTCTGACGAAGAAGACAGCGTGACAGTCACCGGACTCTTTCACGAAGAGCTTGAGCGCATCCCCGAACTCGGTGACGAGTGCCTTTGGCGCGGTCTCTCGCTCCGCGTGATCGAGACCGGTCGACGCGGACAGATCCGCGTGCTCGTGACGAAAGCTGCAACCGCATCGAGCGACAGCGAAGACGCAACCGCGCGTTGATAGTCACCTTTCGCGCTGAGGCTGTGCTTAAATCGCCCCCGAGCTTGCCTCGGGGGTTTAACGGCCTTTGCGCTACTCGAAT
>CAZNMS010000671.1:0-4173 GCA_964573505.1 uncultured Planctomycetaceae bacterium
AAGTCAGCGTGTCGGTGCCGAGACCGGTGAGCTGCGTCACCGTCAGCACGAAGTTGACATCGCCCGCTTCCTCAATGGTGTCGACCGCGAAGCCGCCGCGCAACGTATCGTCGCCGAGTCCACCGCTGAGCGTTGTCGGTCCATTGAAGGCGCTCGCATTGATGTCGTTGCTGCCCGCGCCACCGGTCAGCCGCGCGAGATCAATGCTGCTGAGCACGTCGTTACCGAGACCCGTCAACGTCGAGTTCGTCAGCACGAAGACCCGCACATCTCCCGCTTCAATCAGGAGGTCAGTACCCGTCCCGCCGATGAACGAGTCATTGCCCAATCCGCCCGTGATGGTGTCATCGCCATCCCCGCCATCGAGCGAATCGTTGCCGCTGCTTGCGATCAATACGTCGGCGCCAGCACCACCAATGAGAGTCACATCGCCAACAAACAAACGCGCATCAAACGAGTTGTTACTTGAGCCGCCGGTTAAGGCAGCCGCTTCGATGTTCTTCAATACGTCAACTCCAGCCCCGCTCAGCCCCGTCGCAGTCAGCGTCCAATTGGCGTCCGCAGATTCGATGATTCGATCTGCTCCTGCGCTACCGTCAAACGTGTCGTCACCGAGTCCACCAGTCATCAAATCGTTGCCAGAGTGACCAATCAGACGATCGGCACCATTCCCGCCCACGAGCACGTCGTCGCCGGCGCCGCCCATCAGGATGTCGTCGTCCGCATCGCCGGAGATTGTGTCGTTGCCGGCGGTTCCATTGAGCAGGTCGTCGCCTGCCCCACCGTCGATAACGTCGGCGCTGCGCCCGCCGCTGAGAGTATCGTCGCCGAGACCGCCGTTGAGGGTCACGTTTCCGGTGAAGGTCGCAGCAGTGATGAAGTTGTCGGACTCGCCACCGATCAGAACGGCCGCTTCGATACTGCTGAGAGCGTCGGTGTCTTCGCCGACGAGCGCGGCATTCGAGAGCACGAAGTCGATGTCGCCACTGGCGAAGAGCATGTCGATGCCGTTGCCGCCTTCGAGACTGTCATTGCCGAGGCCGCCCGTGATGGAGTCGTTGCCGTCGTCACCGCGCAGTTGATCGTTGAAGGCGCTGCCGATGAGCGAGTCGTCGCCCGCACCGGCGTTGACTCGCACCGTCTGCAATGTGCTGAACTGAGACGGGGTCACGTTCGAAAGGTCGATCGTGTTGTTGCCGCTGCTGCCAGTGACATTGAGCACCACTAGCTCGGCAGCGAGCGGCGAACCGAAGGCGGTCGTCTCGGTGCCGTTGAGCGTGACGATGACGACTCCGTTACGAACGCTGAGCTGCACGCCGTCGTTATTGGCAAGCGCGATGTCGAGCGTTGGCGGAGCGGTGACGGTCACAAGTACGGACTCGGTCGTGCTGATCGCGCCGTCGCTGACTCGGATCGTGACTTCGGATTGGCCGACGACGCCGAGAGCCGGAGCAAACGCAATCGTCCGATTGTTGCCCGTGCCCGTCAGCGTGACGCCACTCAGCGGCAGCACTGATTGGTTCGAGGATGCAATGGAAAGCGTGAGTGTCGACGCCGACGACTCGACATCCCCAATCGTGAAGGGCCGCGTCGCCATTTGCCCCGAGACGACCGACAGATCGTCGATCGAAGTGATGCTCGGAGCGTCGTTGATGGCTCCGACGTTGACGGTGAAGGTCGTCGTTTGAGTGTCGGAGCCGTCGCTGACGGTCAGTGTGATCGTTGCGTTGCCGCTTTGATTTGCAGCCGGAGTGATCTGAACCGTGCGGTTCGCTCCGATGCCGCTGATGACGATGTTGCCGTCCTGGATCAGCGTTGTGTTCGATGACGTGCCGGTCACGGTCAGAGATGACGCAGCAGATTCGAGATCGCTGACGCTGAAGTTCAGCAGACCCGTTGCAGCGTCTTCGTCGATCGTCTGATTCGCGATCGCAGTCATCGTCGGGGCGTCGTTGACTCCATTCACCGTGACGTTGAAGGACGACGTGCTGCTCGCGCTGCCGTCGCTGACGGTGAGAGTAATCACCGCCGTACCGGTTTGATTGGCGGATGGAGTTATTGTGACAGTGCGGCTTGCTCCGCTGCCGCCGAAGACGATGCCGCTGCTCGGGATGAGCGTCGTATTCGAGGATGTTGCGGTCAGTGTGAGCGACGCCGCAGCCGTTTCGAGATCGCCGATCGTGAAGCTCAGCGCGGATGTCGCACTGTCTTCGTTGATCGACTGATTGCTGAGGCTGCTGATCGTCGGGGCGTCGTTGATGGCTCCGACGTTGACGGTGAAGGTCGTCGTTTGAGTGTCTACGCCGTCGCTGACCGTCAGCGTGATGACAGCCGAGCCATTGGCGTTCGCAGTCGGAGTGATCTGCACCGTGCGGTTCGCTCCGCTGCCGCTGAGAACGATGTTGCCATTCGGAATCAGCGTTGTGTTCGATGACGTGCCGCTCACGGTCAAAGACGTTGCGGCGGATTCGAGATCGCTCACCGTGAAGTTCAGCACGCCGGATGCGTTGTCTTCGTCGAACGATTGATTGGCGATCGACGAAATTGTCGGGGCGTCGTTGACTCCATTCACGGTCACGTTGAAGGACGACGTGCTGCTTGAGCTGCCGTCGCTCACAACGAGTGTGATGGTTGCTGTGCCGGTTTGATCGGCTGCTGGAGTAATTGTGACAGTGCGGTTTGCTCCGCTGCCGCCGATGACGATGCCGCCACTCGGGATGAGCGCGGTATTCGACGACGAGCCGCTCACGATCAGCGAAGTCACTGCGGTTTCGGCATCGCCGACGGTGAAGCTCAATGCGGACGTCGCACTGTCTTCGTTGATCGACTGATTGCTGATGCTGCTAATCGTCGGAGCGTCGTTGATCGCTCCGACGTTGACGGTGAAGGTCGTTGTTTGAGTGTCGGTCCCGTCGCTGACGGTCAACGTGATTGTCGCAGTACCGCTTTGACTCGCGGCCGGAGTGATCTGCACGGTGCGATTGTTTCCGCTGCCGCCGATGGCGATGTTGCCGTTCGGAACGAGAGTTGTGTTCGATGACGCGCCAGTCACGGTCAAGGCCGATGCAGCGGATTCGAGATCGCTCACGGTGAAGTTCAGCACGCCGGATGAAGTGTCTTTCGTCACGGACTGATTGGCGATTGGCGAGATCGTCGGCGCGTCGTTGACTCCATTCACCGTGACGTTGAAGGACGACGTGCTGCTCGCACTGCCGTCGCTGACGGTGAGAGTAATCACCGCCGTACCGGTTTGATTGGCGGATGGAGTTATTGTGACAGTGCGGCTTGCTCCGCTGCCGCCGAAGACGATGCCGCTGCTCGGGATGAGCGTCGTATTCGAGGATGTTGCGGTCAGTGTGAGCGACGCCGCAGCCGTTTCGAGATCGCCGATCGTGAAGCTCAGCGCGGATGTCGCACTGTCTTCGTTGATCGACTGATTGCTGAGGCTGCTGATCGTCGGGGCGTCGTTGATGGCTCCGACGTTGACGGTGAAGGTCGTCGTTTGAGTGTCTACGCCGTCGCTGACCGTCAGCGTGATGACAGCCGAGCCATTGGCGTTCGCAGTCGGAGTGATCTGCACCGTGCGGTTCGCTCCGCTGCCGCTGAGAACGATGTTGCCATTCGGAATCAGCGTTGTGTTCGATGACGTGCCGCTCACGGTCAAAGACGTTGCGGCGGATTCGAGATCGCTCACCGTGAAGTTCAGCACGCCGGATGCGTTGTCTTCGTCGAACGATTGATTGGCGATCGACGAAATTGTCGGGGCGTCGTTGACTCCATTCACGGTCACGTTGAAGGACGACGTGCTGCTTGAGCTGCCGTCGCTCACAACGAGTGTGATGGTTGCTGTGCCGGTTTGATCGGCTGCTGGAGTAATTGTGACAGTGCGGTTTGCTCCGCTGCCGCCGATGACGATGCCGCCACTCGGGATGAGCGCGGTATTCGACGACGAGCCGCTCACGATCAGCGAAGTCACTGCGGTTTCGGCATCGCCGACGGTGAAGCTCAATGCGGACGTCGCACTGTCTTCGTTGATCGACTGATTGCTGATGCTGCTAATCGTCGGAGCGTCGTTGATCGCTCCGACGTTGACGGTGAAGGTCGTTGTTTGAGTGTCGGTCCCGTCGCTGACGGTCAACGTGATTGTCGCAGTACCGCTTTGACTCGCGGCCG